>JAFGRJ010000005.1 GCA_016935235.1 Candidatus Cloacimonadota bacterium | reverse complement strand
GAAGATGGTTGAAAGAAGTATAGAATAAAGAAAGGGTGGCAAAAGCCACCCTTCATAAGAACATAGGGAAATTCGAATCAGCCCTTAATAAAATTTCGACAGGACTAATCCCTTACACAACGAACAGAATAGCCATTCTCTTGATAATCCCATTGCCTATCAACAGAGGTATCTCCGTAGTATAGATTTCTGTCCCAACTCTCACCATCATATCCCCAGTGAACAGAAGAGGACCAGATATAAGCCCTTTCGTTCAACCCGGAGAAGTTTCCAGTAGGATACCACCAGGAGCGGTAACCTCCCGGAAGGAGATTGAACCCACTGGTACCGAATTCTGGATCACTATCTAATTCTCCATCATTCCAAAGGTCTTCTCTTCCAGCAAGTTTACTGCCTATGTTGTTGTTTTGCCCATCAGCCAAGGCCATTTCAAGTTCGGTTAATTCTGCATCTGTAGCAACATGCCAACCTACCGGTGCTAATCCTCTGACATCATCTACCGCATGCCAGTTGTACAGATATCCATAAATATCTGCATTTGCTTCATTATTGTCATAAACACAATAAGCCGGGGTGTAAGTTTGTGACCAGACATCACCATCAGTTATAAACGGAATAGATTCACCGTTTCTATAATGTGTGACTTTTAGATTTTCCGCCATCCATTCCTTATCACCTATAATTATCGTCATATAAACATTGCCGTCTATATCGGTTACTGTGCCGCTCAAAAGAGAAATATCTTCTGCATAACCAGGTAATAATTCACTCTGATCATCATAAATCCCGATTACACCATTGATATCTACAGAATATCCAACGTTTAAATTGCTGATATCGATCCCGGTAGAATCCCAGACTCTAACAAGGATTTGATCACCAGTTGGATTCTCTATAGTTACATTATAACCACCGCCGGCATAGACCGGAGCACTGAATACGGTTCCCGATAAGGATGCATAAGTACCCTCATATTCCTCGTAATTCAGAGCCTGCGGAATCGTTAATGCTAATGTATATCCACTTATATCAATCCCTGTTTCCAGAATTTGATACGAGAAATCTATAACTTCACATTTCCCGTTATATTCACTAATTGTACCTGTTACCTCCAGTTTATTTCCTCTTTCTATATCAGTAAGATAATCGTCTGTCAGTTCATTATCAAAGATCATCAATCCTCTTTCCGACTCATCCTGGATATATGCCTGCAAGGTAGTATTATGCGTAATACCAGCACCGATCGTAACCACACCTTCAATTGTCACGATTTGGCCGAGATAATCATTAATATTGTTCTGTATATCGGCTATTGTGGGTGTTGGAATAGTTAATATAGTGACTGTAATCTCTTCCGAATTCGCATTATTATCAGTTGTATCGTAGGCTCTGGCATAAATAGTATGGACTGAATCCCTGGTGGTTCCCGTATCCCATTCATATTCATAAGGTTCTTCTGCGTCTAAAGAGACAAATGAGTCATCAATATAAAATAAAACTTCCTTTACTCCCTCATTGTCTTCTGCTTCCGCAGAGATCAGTATCACCGATCCAGAAAGGAAAACTGAATTGTCGGGAGGATTGGTTATTTCTACGGTCGGTGCCTCATTATCGCCACCCGTACTGCTGCTCTTGCTGCAGCTGAACATAATCAAACTGATTATGATGAACAGAACTAATGGTAAAAATTTCTTCATTTCATCTCCTTTCAGTATTCTCTTAATTTTAAGAGTTCAGACACGAATTTTTTTTATTTTATATTGTCAAATAATATTTTGCTGTCTTCAGGAAAATCCTGATCATTTCTCTTTCTGTATAAGTAACTAATGTCATAAGACCTTAAAAAAATAGTTGTAATTATCTTTGCTTTTAAAAAAATAAAAAAAGTATATGATATTATCTGGAATATTATTTTGGGATCTGTAAACTGATGGTAAGAAACTGGTAATCAGCGAAAAGTTATAGTTGAAATAAACCTTAACCTAACAAGGTTATAAATGTAAGTTTTTCAACCTGCCTTTATCTCAGCTTTACCTGCATCCTGCCTCCTGGAACAGGCATTTTGTCTCCCTTAAATGATTCCTTAGGTGGCGGGGAAAGTATTCAAATAGTCTCCAATGATCCTAACCATTTTTTATTCCCCTCTACTTTCTCTGATTTAGCTACACTTTCCTTCACCTCATAGGTATTCATATCTACAATTATATCAGAGGATTGCCTTTACCTGGCAGGAATTGTTCAGCTACACTTCGTGGAAGCAGATCAGCGTATAGAGATCAGAAAATCACATCAATACCATAGGATTATCCCTATGATTATAAATATAAGAGTCAGGTTCATTGATATTACATAGTGATAGAACCAAGGTCCGATCTTCCCGGTTTCCTGTTTCGTGATCTCTGTATACTGATGTATGTATTTGTAGATCATTATCCTGAGAAATAATATGCTTACTTTATGACCACGTTTGGCAACATAAGATGTTATTTTGATAGCTGATACTATTCCCCAGCATACAAATATGATAGCGATTTTAAATAGTGTATTACTCATATTTCTCTCTGATTTTTGCTAGTATACATAACATTTCCACTTCCAATAGGCCAGGTTTATACACTCACTCGACCAATAAATCTGAATTTCTTATTCTATTTTAAGATTGGCAATGAATTCCTGTTGTGTGATTAACTTATTCAAAAAATCCTGCACAAATGCATTGCTGGTTGAGTAAATCCGGGTCTGACCATTTTCGAGGTGAAATTTCACTGCAATTGTCTGTTCCGGTTGAGCTATATGAGCACCACCCCTGAAACCCATTGCCATCATGTTGAATAGGAAACGGCTGTTTTCTAGGTTAAAATCCTCTACCGGCTGGGTATATTCCACAAAGACTATCCCATCCCTGATTTCCGGAGCTGCGAAATTCTTGCCCAGTCCACTTTTAGTAAGATCGACCGACTGATAATTGTAATTCCCCTCTAGGTGACCTACCTTTATATAATCCACCTGGACCTCGGTGTCTCCGTAGAGACAGAATCCTAAATTTTTCCCAAGCAGACCATCATAGGGAGCGTAATCCATAAATTTGTCATTGCAATAGATCTCATAATATCGCCCTATTTTTCTTACTTCCAGCTTGTTGGTGGCATTAGCTGTTCTTATATTGGGATTATGCTTCCAGTCAATATAGATCGGTCCCTGTTCTCCCTCGTAATATCGGGCGAATTTATAATAGCCATCATCACTTATAAAAAGAAAGTACATATTATCCACATCTTTCAGACCCCAGCAGATACCGAAGGCTTTGTCCGCAGGTCCTGAGATATGTTGCAGTTCAGTTTCAATAAAGAAGTCCCTGTTTTCGTTCAGATCCTCTATCTCATGCCAGGTAAACCACCCCCCCTCCTCTTTCTTATGATCCAGGATATACTTGTTATTACTTACTTCCAGCCGGATTTCTTCTTCATCCTTGGTCAGCCAGTTCTCATCGTCATAGAAAATATCGAACAGCAACAGATCACTCTCAGTAATTTCCGTGTAACGCGGCAACTGGGTCACCACCAGATCATCGATATGTAGCAGCTGATTACGATAGATAACATAACCTATTCTGTTTCCCATCAGGGGCTCATAGGAAGATGTATCCAGGCAGTAACCGTTAACGTAGAATTCATAGCGATCTTCTATCCTCTTGATCTCGATCTCATCATCTCCCAGTATATCAAACCAGTTCTCTGTCCATGCTATGATATCATACCAGTTACCATCGACTTCCTTGGCAAAGCGGTAATAACCATTTGCAGAAACATTGAAACTGTAATAATTTTCCAGATCTTCCATCCCCCAAATTATACCGTATCCATAATCATCCACCCCACTGATATGAGTTATGTTTGATTTTATGCTGAAATTCTCCTGCTGATCAATATCTGCTGAATTCCAGGTGAACCAGCTGTCCTCCTCACGCTTATGGGAAAAAATGTACTTGCCATCCTCGATCTTCAAAAACCTGTCTTCGGAATCCCCTGTAGCCCATCCCGTATCTTGATTATCAAAATTATCCTGGAATATAATCTTGATCTCTGCTGGCAGGAAAAATACCGCAGTTATGAATAACATAAGCATGAACACCTTCATGGTTACACTCCTTTTCTTGTGCGTTATTTTCAATTCGTTTCTTATCGCTTATCCTTAATAATTTTTTAAATTTCATCATGTCAATAATTTTATCCTGCCACATCCTCAAATAAACCAAAAATAAATTGACCGCAGATTAAAAGAAAGGTTATTTGCCAAATATAAAGGTTTTATGGGGTATCAATGGGCAGAAGAAAGATCATGATCGTGGAAGATGAACGTATCATCGCTGAAGATATCAAAAGGACTTTGAACAATTTCGGTTATGATGTCACCAGCCTGATTTCCTCCGGGAAAAACGCTGTACTGCAGGCCAGGCAGGAAAAGCCGGATCTGGTCCTGATGGACATCATGCTGGAAGGGACCATGACAGGTATCGAAGCCGCAGCCCTGATCCGAAAGGAGATCGGCGCACCTGTTATATATCTTACCGCCTATGCTAACGAAAAAATCCTGCAGAGCGCCAAGGTCACAGAACCTTTCGGATACATTATAAAGCCCTTTGAAGAGAGAGAATTGCATGCCACCATCGAAATGGCTTTCTACAGACATAAGATCGAAAAGACAGTCCAAAGAAAGACGCTGCAGCAGGAGAAATTGCTGGAATCAGCCAGGCATTTGACATCAAGTATCGATCTTAAACTTGTTTTAACCCAGATCGGCAGAGGTGCCAAAGAAATCATGAAAGCCTATTCCTGCGCTATTTACCTCCTCACCGCGGATAAAAAACTGAAACCTGTCGTCGCCATTGATCCAGAATTTGAAAAGGAAATACTGGAAATGGAACTGGATATTGATAAAAGCCTCACCGGAATGGCAGTGAAAGAAAAAAGAACCTTGATATTCAATGACGCTTCCGAAAGCAATCTGGGTATTCATATCCCCGGAACATCCGATATTGCTGATGAACGTATTATAGTCTCTCCCTTTGTTGTTGATAATGAAGTACTGGGAGCCATGTGCCTGAGTCGGCTGGGAGTTTTCTTTTCCGATGAAGATCTTACCCTGGCAGAAGCCTTTGCCACTTATGCTGCCACTGCCCTGAAAAACGCCCAGACTCACCGTAGCTTGCAAAACGAGATCGAAGAAAGAAAAGCCGCCGAAAAAAAACTGCAGGAAACTCAATTCCGGCTGGCTACCATTTTCACCAATGTCCCCAATATCGTCATGTATGAAAAATTCGGTGGGCGTGATTTCATTTCCGATAACATACAAAACCTGCTGGGTATAACACCGGAACAATATATCAGTGGTGAGATCAAGATAGAGGATCTG
>JAFGRJ010000201.1 GCA_016935235.1 Candidatus Cloacimonadota bacterium | reverse complement strand
GGAGTCGAAGTCATCGAAGAACAGGAAATCACCTATAGGGGGATCCCAGCTGACCAGACCGGTGTATTCATTGACTGCAACGTTCTCGGGGGGATTGGTATCTTCCATTTCGGTTACACCAACAGCATTGATGAATCTGTCACCGGAGGAATGTAGCCATTGTTCGCTACCAGCATCCCAGTATACATTATGTATGGTGTAGGCGCCAGCGCCGAGATACTGGCGTACCATGGCATCGAAGAGGATATGGTAGTCGTTGTCAACATTGGTATGATCACCGCCGATCATAACGAAGAAATCGGCAGTAAGTGTTTGTGGTTCGGATAGAACGAATTCAGCCCAGTGGTAATCTCCGGGGGGTGCACCGGTATAATCGAAGTCTTCCGTATAAATGAGAGCACCGGGAGTAACATCGTCGATAGCTTCATATATTTCTATTGTTTCTACTTCCACATGATTATCGACTCCGTAGTTTATCATCAGGCACTTAACCGAATTAATGGTGAATTCCGTGAACAATCCTTCGGTGAAGGGAGTGAAATATGTCCCGGAATAGGAAGAGGTATAATAGGTTCCATCCCAGAAACGGGAATTGTATCCCAGTTCATAGTATCCCGGGGCGTTAACGTCGATATTAACGGTATAGGTGTTGTTATCGGCATTGCCATCACTGCCTACGATTACTTCACCTGTAAAGTCAAAATTGCCTTCAACGAGATTGGTGGTGGGCAATGGATTAAGCCAGCCCAGTCCGAATTCACCGGATTCGAGCTCTCCAGGATTGCTGGCGCTGTATTCGAAAGGTCCACCTACTCCCTCAATATTCATACGAAGAGTAGGATTGATAGCGTTCTGTCCCAGATTCCCGTAAACTATACCAGGGATTATATCAACATCTTCCGTAGTGGGGTAAGGGATGACATCAAACATACAGGCGGCGTCGAAAGGTGGCATGTTGGAACCGACAATCTCGAAGTCGTCCACATAACAACCGGCACCCTGTATATAAGTGCTGTCATCGGTAGTAACGGTGAACCTGATCTGGATGTTGCTGCCGGCATAATCGGTTACATCGGCAGTACCATTATAGATATGGTCCTTGTCGATCAGCTCCCAGCCAGCGGAAGGATTGGGATAATCGCGATCATAATCGTAATACATCATATCCCAGGCAACATTGCCGGGATTGATCAGGAAGTTGACATTTGTATCAGCGTCATCCTGGAAGAATATGGTCCTCTGGTCATCAGAGATCACGACATTATCAACGAACCAGGCACCTTCAGTGTCCAGGTTGTCTTCATCATCTGTATTGCTGTCAGAAATGAAACGGAATCTCAGTTTCACAGTTTGATTGGCATATGCAGTCAGATCAATGGATTGAGCAGTCCAGGTGTTGTTGGTACCAGTATAGGATGCCAGCACATCGTAGGTTTGAAAATCATTGCTGGAGATTCTGATATAACCAAAATCCCAGTTTAGTTCTGAATCCCAGCGTGTCATGAAATCAAGAGAAATACTTCCGGCTGTGGTGAGGTCAATAGCGGGTGTTTCAATGTATTGATCCCAGTTATGACCGTATCCCCAACCACCTTGATAGCCTGCATCTTCAATGCCGCACCACCACGAATTGCCATCATAAGCATTAAAATTGGTGATCTGCCAGTAATCCGGAGTGGGGTCGTCGGCATTGCGCATCCAGAGACGGAAGGTTTCATCAACTGAACCAGGTCCGGCACCGGAACGCTTGAACTCGATGTCTACCCATTCGCTGATGAAGTACTGGTTGTAACCTTCAGGTAAAGGAAATATTGGAGAATAGATTCCATCACTGTAGAAACCCTGACCTTCGGGAATCCACCAGGAATGAGTTTCACTGTGATAATTAGTATCAAGCCAGGTCCAGTTTCCGGTGGGAGTGGTCCAGGGGTCAGTATTGGTTACTACCAGATCCATGTTCCACTCGTAATCCCCGCCAGCAGCTTCAACAACTGTCAGCCAGTTCGTACCGTCGTGAACATAAGACCTGTTGGCTCCACCCGAACCATCGTCGGAAATGATCTGCAGAAAGGTTCCACCTGTTACCGTGAAGGACATATAGATGTCTTCCATGGCATTAACGGCGAATCCCATGCTGGACAGGTCATAATAGTACCAACCATTGAATTCGGGCACAATGGCATAAGTAGCAAGCTCAGTGCCGGGGTAACCGGCAGCGTCATCGTAGAAATGCAGAGTGGCTTCCGTGGCATCGCCACCATACCAGTAGAACCAGGCACCCTCGATGATACCGGAATGATAAGGGGTGTAACGGACTGCGAATTCAGGATACTCGGTTGGATTCTCCCAGTAGTAGGCTACTCCGACATAGTAATAGTACAGGCTTTCAGTCTCGAAATCATCTGCCCAGACTACATCCGCACCCTGTCTCGCAAAGCGGTTCGCAGTACTTACTACATGCAGATTCTCATTCTGAAGAGTTGCAGGATTGTCCGCCAGTTGATGATGATCTTGCGGTGTAATTGGTTGTGTGAAAAGGCTGGTCTGATTGGTCTTCTGAGAAATGGACCAGCAGTAATTGACTGCGAAGATCAAAACTAATGTCACAATTAAAGACATTTTTCTTTTCATTACCTTCTCCTTTTTTTAGGAATACTTTAATTTAAATTCCCTGTCTAAAAAATTGCTTTTTGAAAGTTCTCATTCGTCTCCGCCCCCCAGAATGGGGCAGTACCATAATTGTGACGTTAATACTTTTCATTACTTTTTTATTCTCTCTGAAATTACTGCAAAAATTATATCCATGAAAACCCGATTAAAAAAAAAACATTACTGCTTTTTTTTTGTCAACAGGAAATTGAAATCGTCTCTTAATTATAATGAATTATAATGAATGTTTATTTTTTCATCATCAGGTCAGCAAGTTCCACCAGACGGCATGAATATCCGAATTCGTTATCATACCAGCTGAATACTTTTGCCAGCTTTCCCTGCACCGAAGTCATCTCTGCATCGAAAACAGATGAATGGGGATTGCCGATTATATCGACCGAAACCAATGGTAATTCGGAGTATTCCAGAATCCCTTTCAATCTTCCTTCAGCTTCTTTTTTCATGACCTGGTTAATGTTGACGGCATTTGTCTCCTGTTTCAGTAAGACAGACAGATCAACCAGAGATGCATCGGGAGTAGGCACACGCACAGCAACACCATCAAGCTTTCCTGCCAGTTCCGGTATTACCAGTCCGATAGCCCGGGCAGCTCCGGTTGTCGTGGGTATCATATTGACAGCCGCTGCCCTAGCCCGGCGCAGATCCGGATGAGGCAGGTCAAGTATCCGCTGATCGTTGGTGTAGGAATGAACCGTTGTCATGATGCCGTTTTCAATACCAAAATGATCGTTGAGTACTTTACAGATGGGTGCCAGGCAGTTTGTAGTACAGGAGGCGTTGGAGACTATCCGGTCGGTTGACTGCAGTTGATGTTCGTTGACCCCGAGCACAATAGTGGCGTCTATCTTGTCTTTAGCGGGTACAGAAAGAAGGACTTTGCCCGCACCTGCTTGTATATGCCAGCCAGCTTTTTCTCGGGAACGGAAAAGACCTGTACATTCCAGCACCAGATCTACCTTGAGCTCATACCATGGTAGTTTAGCAGGATCCTTTTCGGAAAATATCTTAATTGTCTTGTCGTCGAGGATGATATTGTCTTCCTGATAACCGACATCACCAGCCCAGCGACCATGCACACTGTCATATTTGAACAGATGAGCCAGAGTTCTGGCATCTGTGAGGTCATTCAATGCCACTACATTTATATGGGGGAAGCGTTTCAGGATCACTCTGAGAGCCAGTCTGCCGATCCTGCCGAAACCATTGATAGCGAGATTCATTATTTCTCCTCCTTCTTTTTACAGTAAAATCGATCTCCCGGCACTCCCGGATACCTGCACCAGATCTTCCACAGCTGCCTGTATGGCGTTTTCACCCTTAATCAGCCATTTGCGTGGATCAAAGCGCGATTTGTCCGGTATATAGTCATCCTCGCTGATGTTGTCCGGTCTCACAATGGCATCTTTCTCTTTTTCCCAGTATGCCTGAACTGCTCTGGCTATCTCCATCTGATAACGTGTATCCTTATTGATTTTCACCACTCCGTTGGCAATAGCCTGCTGCTGTTGACCAACAGTGAGCCCGGATGCCCCATGCAGAACAATACCGGTCTCTATATCATGAGCTAAGAGAAGATCATCGATTTCCTTGATCAGGTCCAGCCTTAAACTTATCTTTGCCCCTTTCGTGACTCCATGATTGGTGCCCACTGAGGCAGCAAAGAGATCCACACCGGTCTCTTTGACATATTCCAGGGCTTCTTCTGGCCTGGTATATAATTCCGTATCAGATACTATCTCATCTTCAGAACCCTTGATATAACCTATTTCACCTTCAACCAGAACCCCGTGTTGGTGAGCTATTCTGACCACTTCCCTGGATATGCGGATGTTCTCTTCGAACTTCTCTTTGGAAGCATCAATCATTACAGAAGATACCAGATCATTCTCGATGCAGTAAACAATAAATTCGAAGTTGTTTGGGGTGGCATGATCAATATGCAAACCGACGCCTGAATTCTGGAACTGACTGGCCAGAGTTTTGGTCATGGCTGAGATCAGGCGTGCCCCGGTTTGTAGATCCTTGGAATCGCCTGCGGCATATTTTGCGGCTCCGGAACTCATTTGCAGAAGACCATCCGAACTCTGCTTCTGATATCCCTGCAATAACGGTCTTATCACACTGTCAAAAACTACGTTGGAAGCAATTATCCCGAAACGCTCTTTTTTGGCTCTGTGGAAAACCTCTTTTAATCTATTTCCATTCAGGAACATTTTACCTCCAGTGAATCAGTCCTTTCTTTTTTCAAGACTTTTCATGAGATCAATATCGCCTTTCAGATCCATAAGCATGAAATTGGCTGAATCATGTAGATCACCCTGAGGATATTTGACCAGAAATTCCTGGAACAGTTCAATGGCTTTCTTGTTTTCCTTCAGCTCTTCGGCATAAAGAAAAGCTTTCATGAAACTGGCTTTGTAGTCATCAGTGTTATTCTGGTGATATTTTATTATCTGGTCATAATAAAAGACGGCATCATGGAATTTTCTCTTCTTCTGGGATTCTTCAGCCAGATTGAAATATTCTTCTGCTGTCAGAAACACTATCATCCGCTCCGGGTACTTTACCAGATGATATTTTTGGGCGAGTTCTGCCTGAAGTTCTGTAAATCTTTCATTAGTAAGTTCTTTGGTCATTTTACTGCGGATATTTTCGACTATTTCTACAAAGGGTTTGGGCTCGGAGAGGTGATCTTCCAGAATTCTGAAGAAGACGAAGTTGCCCTGAGAGTTCTTGAATATTTTGCTTAATTTCTTGGGTGAAGTTTTTCCCGGGGCTTTTTCCCATACCATATCATTGTATATCTCATCTTTACCGATACCGGGAATTATCCCGTTATGATAAATATGATCCAGAACACCTTCCTTATAAGGATATAAGGATTCAGCTTCAATCAATTTCGCAATAGCCTCCCAGTTTTCCTTCTTCAGCAGCTTTTTAACCCTTGACTGCATGTCTTCGGCTTTTTCCTTGCTGTCGAAGACGAAGGTCTGAATCTTTCGATAGGCATTGGTGCTGAACTGGTCAATATTATCCTCATAATATCTTTTTAAGTCTTCATCGTTGATAGTAACTTTATCAACAACAAGCAGATTATAAACTGTCTGCAGCATGAGGTTCCTTTTTATCTGCTGGGTGGCTTCCTGCAGCTCCGGTTTCTCATGGTAACCTCTTTGATAAGCTTCCCAGTTAAGAAGCTCAAGGTCTATGATAATATCAACCAGATTGCGATGGGTTTCCTGATCTTGAGCTATTTCCTTCTGCTTGGTAGGCAACTGGTCGTAAATTGCTGCAAAATCAGCCAGGTTCTTCTGAAGCTCAGGGGAGGAACCCAACATGTAAATGATTTCGGGATTTTCCGGTACCAGTTCGGACCGGGAAAAGTCGAGACTGTCCAGGATGTTGTACATTATTATTACATTGTATTTTTCTTTAATGACTGCCAGAGTGCTGTCCACCATTTCCTGGAATCTTTGGGGCTGCAGCCGCATTTCGATATCCCGGGTTGCTTCCTCGTAAGTTTTATCCTGATAAAATTCGTTCTTGTTCTGTTGATAGAAATTCTTCTTTTTATCTTCGCTGATGGTCATATTCTTTGAGAACTCGTTCTTGATTTCGCGGGAAAACAGGTTCTTCAGTTTCATCTGCAGTTTGTTGTTGAAGTCCGTTGATTTTTCCACTTGCAGGGACAGTGCTTCCTGGTAGAAAACTTCTTCTGTACACATCATATCCAGAAGATCGGCTTTTCCTTCATTGGTATTGTATTTGGCCTGATTCATGGAAGGTATCTTGGAGATGCGGAATTCCAGGTCCCCGTAGTAAATCTGACCACCGCTGAACTCTGCAATAACGGTATCCTCTGGTATTTCTGCTCCCGTTAAAATGAGAGGCATAAGAACTATTATTAATGCGAGGATTTCGGACGACAGTTTCTTCATCATTGAACAACTCCTTATTCTGATTAATTTATACTCATCACAAAAAAGAAATTGACTTTTTCCAGTCAAGCAAATAAATGAGTGCTTGTGTGATAAAAACTGGGTCATTAAGGTCTGATTGATGAAGATATTTTCTCAGGATCTGATAAAATTAAATTATTATGCCCTTGATAAGAAAAGCTGTCTTCGGGAGATGGTAGAGCTTCTTGCTGAGCAAGGTGTCGTGGTTGATAACGGGCTCTTCCTGAATGCTATTCTTGAAAGGGAAAAACTGATGTCCACAGGCATCGGTCGGGGCATTGCCATCCCTCATGCCCGTGGTAAAGTGGTTGCTCAGTTCAAGATAGCCATTTATCTTCTGGAAAACAAGCTGGATTTTGACTCTATAGATGGTGAACCTGTCAGTGTAATTTTCATGATTGCGGTTCCTGATAATATGAAAGAAGAATATATTCGAGTTCTCAGTTTGATTTCGAATTTCTGCAAGGATCAACAAAAGGTTGAAAAACTGTTTAATGCAGGCAATGCCCTGGAAGTATATGAAATGATGCAAAGGATAGAGGATGAGATATAGGTTGCTTATTATTCTGTTAATAGCAGCAGGGATGCTGTTTGCTATCAATGAGAAGGCTGGTACATCAGGATTCAGTTTTTTCAAACTCAACTTTTCTCCCCGCGCAGCAGCTCTGGGGGGTGCCTATACCGGTCTGGCTGATGATTTACAGGCAGTGTTCTTTAATCCTGCCGGTCTGATTCAGATCACGCAAAGACAGGCAAGTCTATCTTATCTGGACTATTTTGAGGGAATTCAATGTGGTGCGGTTGTTTTTGCCTATCCCCGTAATGAATATGAAACCTATGCTGTTTTCGCGCAGTTCCTTACAGCCAGTGAAGAAAGGACCTATGCCGATGAATTCGGGGAACTGGTGGAGACAGGAGAGAATTTTGGCATGACCGATCTTCTCCTGGGCTTCAGTGCTGCGCGCTATCTTACCGGTGTTCTGAACATCGGCGTCAATATCAAATATCTGCAGGAAAGCCTGGATAACAATACTGCCACGGCTGTGGCAGCCGATATCTCACTGCTGCATCAGACAACCAATAAAAATGTGAAAATCGGTATAGCCCTGAAAAATCTCGGCTGGCAGCTTAGCTACTATACAGATTCCGAGTATAAGGAAAAATTACCCATGGTTGGTACTATCGGCTTTTCCTACCACCCTAATGAAAAATTGTACCTGATCCTTGATATCAGCAAGCCCATGGAATTCGACGTCAATGGCCAAGCAGGTATTGAGTACCGGCTTCATGAAATGCTTTGTCTCAGGGCGGGATACAAATCCGCCGCTTCCGACTGGCAAACGGGAGGAGACTATGATTTCCTGTCGGGTTTCTCGGTTGGACTGGGATTGAACTGGGGCAAATATTCTCTGGATTATGCCTTTTCATCTTATGGCGATCTGGGTATTACAAACCTGGTAGGCCTGAAATATAAATTTTAGAAATATAAGTGGAGTTATGACTTAAACAGCGGCTTTTCCCCGGAGAAGTCGCTGTTTAAGTTTAAAAAATTATTAGACATAAATTGAACTCTGCAAAATCTTGCAGCAAATTTTCCTGAGGTTTACAATGAAATCAGATGATTTTCTATTCGAAGTGGGGATTGAGGAAATCCCCGCTGGTTATATCAGCAATGCCGCAGCAAAGCTGCAAGAAGGTTTTCGGTCATACCTGCAGGAAAATAAACTTGAATTTGAAGATTTTGTGAAGTTTTCTACACCCAGACGTCTTGCTATCCTTATTACCGGTTTGCAGACGAGACAACAGGACGAGGTGGTGGAAAAGGTCGGTCCCCTGAAGTCCCTGTCATACACTGCTGATAACCAATTAACACGAGCTGCTGCCGGCTTTCTGCAGAATGCGGGGGGGTGCAGGGAGGATATCTATCTGGTACCATCTTCCCGGGGGGAGAAAATAGCAGTTAAGGTCAAGAAAAAAGGAAGAGAAGCAACTGAAATTCTTCAGGAAGGTATCCTGAATATCCTTAAATCTTTACCCTTTCCCAAGACCATGCACTGGGGAGACACAAAATTTCTTTTTGCCAGACCGATAAGATGGTTGCTGATCTTATTTGGTGATAAGGTAATTGATGTGGAACTGGACGGGATCAGAAGCGGAAATTATTCTTTCGGGAATCGCTTTTTCGACAGGGGAGAGAAAATTTTCATCAATTATGCTGCTTCCTACCGGGAAAATCTATTATCAGCCAGGGTACTAGCAAGCCGAGGTGAGAGAAAGGACATCATAATCCAGCAATTGCAGAATCTTTATCAGGGAGAAAGCAGGAATGTCATTATCAATGATAACCTGCTGGAAGAAGTAACAGATCTGGTAGAATATCCAACAGCAGTTAATGCCAGGTTCAAGGAGAAGTTCCTGGAATTGCCGGATCTTATCGTTACTTCAACTCTCTCCCAGCATCAGAAATATTTCGCTGTCACCGACGGGGAAGGAAAACTAACCAACGATTTTGTCTTTATATCCAATGGTGATCCCAGTTTCTCTGATCTAATCAGGACTGGTAACGAGAGGGTAGTTGAAGCCAGACTGGAAGATGCTGAATTCTACTACCGGGAAGATCTGAAGACACCACTTGCAGATTTTGTCGATAAATTGAAAGATGTTACTTTTCAGGAAAATCTGGGCACACTTCATGATAAAATGAAACGTATCAGTAAGATTGCTCTCAAGATAGGTAATGAAATAGGCATATCCGCTTCCGAAAAAGAAAAAATAAAAAGAGCTGCTTATCTCTGCAAGGCAGACCTGGTAACCCTGATGCTGGGAGAGAAAGAATTCACCAAGCTACAGGGTTATATCGGCATGCAGTATGCCAGAGCGAGCGCAGAGGATGAAGAAGTTGCCCTTGCCATATATGAACATTATCTTCCCCGGGGGGTAGACGATGAACTACCGCGGACTGTTACAGGAGCAGTTATAGCAATTGCAGACAGGATAGACACCATCTGTGGCATCTGTGGTAGCGATATGTTGCCTACTGGTTCCAATGATCCCTTTGCTCTGCGCAGGGCTGCCAACGGGATTGTCCTGATAATAGCACACCATGCTTTGAATATAAACTTGCTGCATTTGATCGACAGCGCATACGAGATTCTTGCCGATAAGCTTGTCACACCCTATAATAATAAGGATTTCGTGATAAATTTTCTCAAGCAAAGAGTGAACTGGTTACTTAAAGAAAAAGGCATTGATTATGATGTTATTGAAAGTGTGATGCATATAGACTACTCTGATCTGGTTGATCTGCTCCGCCGAGCGAGAGATCTGCAGGATTTCAAACAGCGGGATGACTTTAACAGGCTGGTTATCGGGTTTAAAAGGGTGTCCAATATCATTGCTGCAGAAAAAGAATTCTCACTACCAGATATCAGTTTGTTTCAGGAACCGGCAGAATTTGATCTTTATCATGGTTATGAAAAACTGGGTGGAGAAGTTGATAAATTACTGAAATCAAAGAATTATCATAAAATAATGGAATTACTGGTTGGTTTTGGACCGGTGATCGATAAATTCTTCGATGATGTGCTGGTCAATGTTGAAAATGAAAAACTGAGAAAGAACCGTTATTTTCTACTGGCTCAGATCAGGAGTCTCTTCCGGAAGACAGCTGATATTGCCAAAATTGTCCTTGCAGGGAAAAATTCATAAAGGAGTCTTTATGAACGGATCACATTTATCCCATAGAGCGAAAGCGATCAGACCTTCTCCTACTCTGACAGTTTCAGCTCTAGCCGGGGAAATGATCGACCGTGGTCTGGATGTGGTTAACTTTGGGGTGGGCGAACCGGACTTCGACACTCCACAATATATTAAAAACGCTGCGAAAAAAGCTGTTGACGATAATTTTACCAGATATACCTCCTCTTCGGGTATCCTGGAACTGAGAGAAGCTATTGCGGAGAAACTCTGGCGAGATAACGGCTTAATCTGCAATCCCCGGGACATTCTTGTTTCTCCTGGTGCCAAGGCTTCTATTATTAATATCTTGCTGGCAGTATGCGATCCCCGGGATGAAGTCCTTATCCCGGCTCCCTATTGGGTAAGCTATACATCTCAGGTTGAAATGGTAGACGGTTATCCGGTTCTGCTGCCCACCCAGGAAGAACAGGATTTCAAGATAACAGCCGAACAACTCGATAACCAGCTGCGGGAATTGAGCAATCCCAAAGCTTTGATCCTTAATTCACCGAACAATCCTACCGGTTCAGTTTATAATGCCAGGGAACTGGAGGATATCGGGAAGATATGCCTTAAATACAATATCCTGATAATTTCAGATGAAATTTATGAAAAACTGATCTACGATAACCTGAAACATGTTTCCATTGCTTCCATTTCGCCTGCCATAAGGGAAAACACCATATTGATTAACGGTGTTTCGAAAGCATATGCCATGACAGGATGGAGATTGGGATACGCTGCCGGTCCCACTGAGATTATCAAGATGGCCAGCCGCATTCAAAGTCATACAACCTCCTGCGTGAATTCCATAACCCAAAAGGCTGCCGTGGTAGCTCTCCGGGAGGATGATGGCAGTGTTGAAAAGATGAGGCAGACCTTCGAAAAGAGAAGGAATTTCCTGATGAAAAGCCTGCAAGAGATTCCCCATGTGAGATGCTGTAAACCGGGAGGTGCCTTTTATGCCATGCCCAATGTCAGTCATTACCTCATGGAGAATAAAAGAAATATCAGAAATTCTCAATCCCTCTGTGAATATCTTCTCAAGGAATATCACGTGGCGATTGTGCCGGGATCAGCTTTCGGTGCTCCGGACTATGTTCGTTTTTCCTATGCCAACAGCCTTGAGAATATTGAAAAGGGATTGCATAGGTTTGCAGAGGGTTTATCCTCCCTCCTTTAGAACATGAAAAATTTTCAGGAAGAAATTAAGCGAAGGAGGGAGGAAAGACGCACGAGTCGCAGTTCCAGCTGGATACATCTGCTGCTGAAAATCCTGCTGTTCATCATAGTTGTGCTTTTAATAAGATACTTTGGTAATCCGGACCCGGAAAAATTCCGCACCTGGAAAAATATCGACAGGAACGGCTCTGCAACAAAAAATTATGAAGACCAGTATTAATAATAAAATAATGTAGAGGTGATTTATGTTGACTTATACCGAAATCAGGAAAGCAGCCCGGGAAGCATTGCGTAACAACTGGTGGAATGCAGTTGCAGCCTATCTGATCTATTTTGCCATTACTGTTATTGTCGGCAGCATCCCGGGAGCAGGACAGATAGCAATTATACTGGCTGCTGGAGCCTTAACCTATGGCTTATCACTCTTCTTCTTATCCCTGGTGAGAAAAAGAGCAACAGATCTCAATGAAATTTTCAAGGGTTTTAATTTTTCCGGTACGAATATGGGTCTTTTCGGTAAAACCATGGGGGTCTTTCTGCTCAGTTCTCTTTATATTTTTCTCTGGTCTTTGTTATTCATAATTCCAGGTATTGTGGCTGCCTATTCCTACCGACTGATTTATTATCTGCTTATTGATAGACCAGAATTGTCTGTTTCTGAGATACTCCGAGAGAGCCGGAGCATGATGTATGGCAACAAAGCCAGATTATTCTGGTTGGACCTGAGTTTCATCGGCTGGTTCATTCTCTGTTGCTTCACTTTCGGAATTGGTTTTCTCTTTCTCAGCCCTTATATGTGTACAGCAGCAGTGATTTTTTATGAAAATTTAAGAAAGGAAAATTAAATTCTGGTGAAATAATCGTAAATGAAAGAAACTCAGAAGCAACCGATGTGAAAATGGAAGGAAAAATCAAGGAAGAGGAATGAGATTGCTGAAAGCTATCCACAATTTGTACAATATAGTCAGCAATTCTCTCTTTTTTTCTTTTTCTGCAGCAGGTTTTGATGAAAACACCCTTACCAATGAGTAAGCCTAATTTTATTTCTGATAATATTAACCACCGATGTAAGAAAATTATCCCATAACGAATTCAACAGAGGAACAGACTTTGCTTTATAATAACAGGATTCAAGGATGAGATGGAGGATATTAAAGCCGGGAATATTTAAACCCTATGAGAACATGGCAATCGATGAAGCCGTAATGATCGGTATTGCCAATAAGGGATCTGAACCTACCATCAGATTCTATGATTGGGATCCTCCCACGGTTTCCTGTGGTTATAATCAGGCGGTGGACGCAGAGGTGGATTTTGATCTCCTGGAGCGTTATGGGTATGGTTTCGTAAGGCGGCCCACGGGTGGCAGGCTGGTTCTACATGAAAAAGAAGTTACCTATGCTGTTATAGCTCCTCTTACAGGACGAATGGGAGGTAAAGTGCAGGATTCCTACGCCGAAATCAGCAGGGCACTAGCACTGGGATTGCAAGACCTGGGTATGGCAGTTGCATTTGAGAAAGGACAACTTTCCGTGCATCAACAGAGAATTGGTGCCAATCCCTGTTTTTCCAGTTCTTCCCGTTATGAACTGGCAGTCAGAGAACGGAAAATCGTCGGGAGCGCTCAGGTCAGAAGGAACGGCGTTCTGCTGCAGCATGGTTCTGTGTTGCTGGACTGTGACCAGAGCAGGTTGGCATATCTGCTTCCCGGTCTGCTGGATGAACAGAGAGCGAAACTGGCAGATTTTCTGGCGAGTAGGACGCTGCCAATCAATCAGGAACTGCGGGAGAAGGTCAATTTCGCAACGGTAGTGACAGCATTGAGTGAGGGATTTCGTAAAGCGTGGTCAGAAGATGATTTCTATCGGGCTGCAGATCTGACGGATATCGAAAAGGAGCGGGTCAGGGATTTGGTTGATACTAAATACTTGACAGATGAATGGAATAAAAGAAAATAAAACAAACGACCTCTTTATGAGGTCAAAAAAAAATTGACATTAATATTCTGGTGAATGTTTTTGTCTAAAAAGTTTGAATTCCAAGACAATAGGGGGATTGGTTGATGCAAAAGAAAATAATTGTTTTTACAGCACTACTCATTTTACTTAGCATCCCGTTATTTGCAGGCACAACAGGAAAACTCGCAGGCAAAGTAGTGGACCAGGATGGCAATCCTGTTGCTTTTGCTAATATCTTTTTTGAAGGTACCGAAATCGGTGCCCAATCAAAGGAGAATGGTAACTATATCATCATTAATATCCCTCCCGGAACTTATGATCTGCAGTGCTCCCGCGGTGGTTTCCAGACCCATAAAATCACAGGTGTCAGGATCAATATTGATGAGACCACCATTCAGAATATCACCTTACAGAAAGCCTCAATCCAGATAGAGGGTATACAGGTATCCGAAGCCAGGATAGAAATGGTGCGGCATGATAAAACCAATTCCGGTAACACCATTACTGCTGAGACCATCGAAGATCTTACCGTTGACGATATCGAAGGTATAATTGCTATCCAGGCTGGAGCGACCGTAGTTGGTAACGATCTGCATATCCGAGGTGGAAGAGCCAATGAGGTGGTTTACTCCATCGATGGTCTTTCTGTTTCCGATCCGGTTGATGGCGGAGCTGCTCTTACCATAGATCGTGATGCCATCAAGGATATGAAGGTAATGACGGGCGGTTTCACGGCTGAGTATGGAAATGCCCAGTCCGGCATCGTCAACATCATCACCAAGGATGGTGGCAAGGAATACACGGGCAAGATCGAGATGAACACAGATCATCTCATTGATGCGATCGACCATTCCAACTCAGATAATTTCAAGTTCGCCCTGGGCGGACCGGTTCTGGGCCCGATTGCTCCAAGTCTCAGGGAAAAATTCACTTTCTTTTTCAATGCGGCAGCCAACTGGCATGATTCCAGATACTGGGAATATTATGAATCCAGTCCCAATGAGGAATTGACCAATGATGGCACCAACTGGCTGGTCTCTGAATATGAAGCCTATGAACCTTATATGGATCGAGATGATTTTATTGGTTTTGATCTTGGTTCCAGGAACTATAATCTTTATAACGCCAACCTGAAAGTGAAATATGTTTTCAATGCCCGTCAGAATCTGACCCTGGCTGTACGTGGAGACCAGAATAACTGGTACCCTTATGTTCATGGTTGGAAATATTCACTGGAAAACTATGCGGAAGCTGAAGATAATCAGAGACAGTATATTGCAACCTATGATCACCTTTTCCCCAATAATGTCATGAACCTTAAAGTGAAAGCCAGTTATTATCAGAAGAATTCCTATCAATCACCCCGGGGAATAAACCGGGATGATTATTTTGTCCGTTCTCCCTATATGATCTGGGAAGATCCCAGTGGCTTCAACCCCTATTACTCACTCAGTGATATCAATACATCGGGTATATATATTCTCAGTGATAACGGTGTTAGAGAGGATATGGACGATTTTCTCTGGGCTTACTACCTTTATGGATCACCCCTTGGTATCAATCAGAACGATTTCCTGCAGCCGGGTTCCATATACAGGTTCAACATAGACGATAAAAATGAAACCTATACTCTGAGATCCGATTTTGAATACCAGCTAAACCGTATTCACGGTTTCAAGACCGGGTTTGAGATCATGAAACACACCATCATCAAGGATCAATTACGTGATCCCTGGGTTATTGACCCTCTCCGTTATCAAACTTATCTTGATGAAGAAGCCATCCCCTTCGACTCGGTTGAGGAAGGTGATCCTATTATTGATAACTGGGAAGGTAGTCCGACCTATGGTGAGACGATACTTTCCAGCGCTCCGGAAGATATGAATTTCTACCTTCCCGATGACCTCTACAATGCCATAATTGCAGCATCGGGTTCACGTGATGGTTATGAAGCCGAACCCTGGCAGGCAGCTTACTATGTTCAGGATAAGATGGAATGGGAAGGAATGATAGTAAATGCCGGGGTAAGGTTCGATTTCTGGTATCTGGGCGAGAAATACAAGGTGTTCCGTGATGCCAATCGCTATGAATGGGTTGAATTCGACAAGGATAAGAGATATCAGCTGATGATTTCTCCACGTCTGGGTGTATCTCATCCGATCTCGGAAACCACGGTTATGCACTTTGCGTACAATTACCAGAATCAGTTGCCTCAAATGCAGTACATCTTTACTTCAGTAACTCCTGAGGATGCCATCATCAGTGATGCCAATATAACCATCGGCAAGCTCGATCTGGAACCCCAGATTACTGTAACTTATGAAGTGGGTCTGCAGAAACAGTTCGGAGAAGATTATGTGATCGATCTGACAGCCTACTATAAAAACATCTATAATTATGTGAGCACAGTGAAGTATTACCTGCAGGATGACGGGAGTCTCATTCCCTGGTACGAGGTGGAGCCAGGAGATGAAACCGTTGATATCACCACAGATCTTTATGGTTACATCTCCGAAAATTACGGCAGCACCAGAGGAATTGACTTCAATCTGCAGAAAATGTTGTCCAATTTCATCTCAGGTTCACTCTCATACTCTCTGGGCTGGGCTGAAGGTAATGATTCCGAGGTCAATGATACTCAGGATGAAGATACAAAACTGAGGGAATTCCCTCTGGACTGGGACATCAGACATTCCGCCAGTGCCAATATATCCTTTAAAATAGCCAAGGGTGAAGAATTCTACTTCCCCTTCACGGGCATAAAATTCCCGCTGGATGATTTCAGTCTTAATTTTCTGTATTCCATAGCTTCCGGTCGACCCTACACTAGAATTACCCTGCAGGACACCGAAATGGATACCAACCAGGAGAGAATGCCTTTTACCGAAACCGCTGATTTGAAGATAAGTAAGAGAATAAGTTTCAGTGACAAAGTAAATCTGAAAATCTACTGCGATATTGAGAACATATTCAATCGTCGTAATATAAACACCGTGTATCAGAAGACAGGTTCGCCCTATTACGATGGTGCTGACATTTCCCTGCCCAACGGTTACACACCGGAGGAGACTCAATACCTGCACGATCTGGCTACCAAGAATCCGACCAACTGGACCCAGGGGAGAACGATTACTTTCGGATTTGCCTTTAACTGGTAGAAAAGGTAAAAATATAAGAACATAAACTTAGGAGGAATATCTATTATGAGGAGTAAATTCTTTAGAATAATTCTGATAATGGCATTATTCAACTTTCTCATTACAGTAGTGGCTTTCGCTCAGGAAGAGACGACGGAAGAAACAGAGGAAATAGTCACTGAAGAAGTAGCAGAAGAGATGCCTTTTCAGGAATCACCTGAGAGCAGCGGTCTGGAGATGTTTGCCCGAAAGATTGTGGGCAGCGGGTTGGTGGATCTCTTTATCCAGGGTGGTTTTGTAATGTGGCCCATACTGATTCTGGTGATCTGGGCTCTGGCCACCATCATCTGGAAACTGGTTTCCCTCAGCTATGCTAAAATCAACCTGAATGATTTTCTGGAAAAGATTATCCCGCTGATTGAAGAAAAGAAGTATGATGAAGCGGTCGCTCTCTGTGAAAACACCAAGGGTCCTGTAGCAATTATTCTGCACATGGGTCTTTTAAAGGCAGATAAAGGCATAGAAGCTGTAGAGAAAGCAATTGAGAATGCTGGAGTCATGGAAATGGCTTTCCTGGAAAAAGGATTTATTCCTCTCTCGACGACTATCAACCTGGCGCCCATGTTCGGATTTTTCGGCACGGTAGTGGGGATGATCCGGGCATTCAGAGACATAGCTGCAGCAGGTGAGGTGGAACCCACCATAGTTGCATCCGGTATCGAGATTGCCCTGATCACTACAGCTGCCGGTTTGGCTGTAGCAATTCCCGTACAGTTCTTCAACAATATGTTCCTGGGTATGGTTGACGGTCTTGTTATCGATATGCAGCGAGGTTCAGAAAAACTTGTCGAGACAATGGTCGAACATAAATAGGGGGTCAAATGAATCTGCGCAGGAAGAGAAGATGGATAGGCGGTATTCCCACTGCCTCCATGTCTGATATTGCATTCCTGCTTCTGGTTTTCTTTCTGTCGACTACCAGATTTGATATCAAGAAAGGATTAGGTCTGGTTTTACCCCCGGCATCTGAAGAAGCCACCCAGAAAGTAAGGCTTAAAGAAGAGAACATTACCAAGATCCTGATCAATAAGGAAGGGCAGATTTTATTGAGGACCTTCGACGGTGAAGAAGAAATTCAGATGAATCAACTGGAAGCAAAGGTCAGGGGCATTGTCCGCGAAAATCCTGACATGGTTATATCTTTGAAAACCGATAGAAAAGCTAAATATCAATTTATGGTCATGGCACTTGACAGGCTGCAGGCGGCGGGTGCGGAAAAGATATCATTATCAACCAATTAGGAAGGGATCATGGTCAAGATAAGAAAGAAAACAAAAGCTGAAACCCTTATTCCTACCGCTTCGATGTCCGATATTGCCTTCCTGCTCCTTCTTTTTTTCATGGTCTCCACGGTATTTGTACGAGAACGAGGGTTGAAGGTGAATCTGCCCAAAGCTGAAAAGATCGAGAAAATTCCCCGCAATCATTCTGCCACCATCTACGTGAGCAAGAGCGGGATGATATCGATAGACGATCTTGAAGTTGAGATACCAGATGTCCAATGGATCATGCAGAAGAAATATTTCGATGATTTCAATGTTATTGCCTGCTTTCGTACCGACCGGGATACCAATTATGGAGTAATGTCTGATATATTGAATCAGCTTCGTTATGCTAACACCCTCCGGGTCTCCTTTGAAGCGAAGTTGAAAAGGTAGGTGCTCATGCAGAAGAAAATCGTGGACTGGAAAGATATAGCCCAAAGTTATTATGAGAAATCAGTCAGTCTGGCTATTCTGATTGTACTCTTTTCCTTTCTGGTTTTTCCTAAGATCGAGGTTAAGCCATTCAGAAGGGAGATCAGGGTAACAGAAGCCATTGAGATACCACCTGAGATCAAAGAACGCATCAAACCCCCGGAGGAAACGGTAAAACCAGTTATCGAAATAGTGGTCGATGAGGAACTCGATGCTGAAGATGAGGAAGAACTGGAGGTTGTGGAGACGATAGAGAAAACAGTTCTTGATCCTTATCAGGAACAGGAGGTTCCCCAGGCTTTCGGTACTACTTCCAGATTTGTGGTCTATGAAGATCCACCAGTGCCAATCAGACAGGTTAAACCAGTTTATACCGATTTTGCCCGAAGAAGTGGAATAGAGGGGATCGTTGAGCTGGAAGTGGAAGTATTTGCTGATGGTTCAGTGGGTGCAGTGAACGTTTTGAAGTCACTCCTGGCTGGTCCCGGTGGTCTGGATGAAGCAGCAATCAAGGCAGTGCGACAATGGGAGTTTGCTCCTGCCAAAAGTGGCGGTAAACCAGTAGCTGTATGGGTTACTTTCCCGATAGAATTTACGCTGGATTAATAAATTGGAGGAAAATATATGAAGCTTAGCAGACCAAAAAAATTGATAATAATTTTATTATTATCTATTATCAGCGGGATATTGCTGGCTAAAGCAGTAGTTGAACCAGGTCCGGACAAGAAACTGGATCTTACCAAATGGCACAATGTGGGCAACATCTGGCTTCGTGTGAGTAATTACGGTTTCTTCGGTTCTGGTGGGGACAGTAATCCTCCCTGGCCATCCCTGGAATATCCGGGAGGAAGTGCTATTGATTACCTTTACCGGGGAGCACTCTGGTTTGGTGCCAAAAAGGTGAGGAGAGACAATTTCGAACGCAGGCTGTTCTGGCTGAACTGGCCCCCGGAGAATGAAAATGATCTGGTGGCTGAAGGAGATACCGCCAGTGGCTGGACTCCGGGACTGAGACTGGTAGTCGATACCCTGGTTACCGAAGGTTTTGATGGTGATCTGGATTTAAAAGAATTCCTGCCTGCCTACAATCCACTCGAAACCACTCCACTGGGACAGCAGTACACAACCTACAATTCAGGTGATATTGTTGCTACTGCTTCTATTCGCAGCCAGCGAAGAGCAATCGACGATGACGGCGATGGTCTGGTGGATGAGGATCCGGTGGGTTATGCCTTTCCTTTCCGCATGGCTAATGAACTGCCTGTCCAATTCGGCATCTTCGGTGATACCTGGTTGCATGAACATCCTCAGGATGATTTCGCCGTTGTTTATGAATATGCTGACATCTGGTTCCCGCTAGGCTTCGTGGATCTCAGTGATCAGACCAATCAGATTTATAACTTCACCGAACCTACCGATGATGACGGGGAAGGGCTGTTTGATGAAGACGGTGCCCCTGTATCGGAACAGGATTATATTTCATATTATTACGATTACAGTCCTTTTGGCACTTCAGGTGAGCGGGATTGGGGACAGAGCAAGGAACAGAGTGACCACTATCCCCTAAATGTAAGGGTTCGTCAGCTAAGTTATCAGTGGAGTTATGAACATATCAAGAACCTGGTTTACGTTGAATTTGACATCACCAACATGAATCATCTTGATACCCTGTTCGACTGCGCCATGGGTATTTACATGGATTCGGATGTCGGTCCTCAAGCCTGGGGTGGTCAAACAATAGCTGGTGATGATGTAAGCAGTTATGTACGCGGGGAAGGTTATGAGTTTGCCTTTACCTATGATTTTGATGGTGATGGTGGGTTAACACAGGGTATGGTCGGCTCACGAGTCTGTACTCCTGATCCCGACGAGCTGGAATTTGCCTGCTGGACCTGGGAGGTGGGTGATGGACCGGACGACAGTGATCCCCTGGATCTTACTCCCATTCCGCCGACTGCCAATCAGAAATACTGGTTATTGACCGATAGGAATCCGGACGATACCAAGTATACCTCTCTGCGTGATTTTCCCGATACCCAGTTATGGACTCCAGTTGATACTCGTTACCTGTTTGCCTTCTATGGTGACATGCAGGGGATGACAGCACCGACTGCCGCTTCCTGGAACCTAGCACCTGACAAGACCATGAAGATAGTTATCGCTGTGTTCCCAGGTGATAACCTGCTTGATCTGAAAGCACAGTCACTCTGGGCAAAACAGATATACGGACAAGCTCAGACCCTGGAAACAGTCATTCTACCCGATACTTTTATTCACTATGTTGGACCTGAACCTCCTATGTTCCCTGGCGTATATGTGGAACTTGCCAGCAGTGGTAACAGTGTGGATATATACTGGGATAATGATTCTCAGATCAGCAATATCGATCCCACGGTCATCGATCCTGCTTATATAGGCTGGCAGAGTCTGCATCCCGAACTTGATAGTTATGTGGGAAATTACGATCCGGAGGTTTATCCGGTTGATATCCCGGGAGTTTATCCTCCACCTGATCCACCAGACCCAACCCAGGAAAACGAAAATGCCTTGGTAAATCCCTGGACCGGTTACAGGTTACGTCACGATTTTGAGGGATATACTCTGTGGGGCAGATCGGGAAGCGGATCCCAGGAAGACTGGATGATGATCGAAACCTGGGATAAGATTGAGACGGAGCAGGACTGGCTGGATTACATGGTCAACTTCGGGACGGATTATTTCCTTGATTTCGGAGCCACAAATCCTGGTATTGAAAAAGGCATGCCCAATCCACACGTAGCCACCGAAGGAGATACCGACTACTACACATTTGATGGGTTTTATAATCTGGTGAACTATGAAGTTGGCGATCCGATTTACGGTTATCCGATCTTCAATGCTGATGTGGTGTTCACTCAGGCATTACAGGACCAGGCTTACACGCTATCCTTTGATGATCAATTACTGCTCTTCAAGCATCCAGATATACCGGAAGATGTCTATCTTGGTTTATTCTACAGCCATCTGTCCAAACCTCTGGACCGGATGATACCCCTGGATGATCACCTGGGAGAATCTTCCGTGGTGGATGGTGTGGAAAATGAAAGCCATCGCAAGGAGCGACTTGCCCGACGTTACTACTATTCTGAAATATTCTATCCTCCCAAGGGCATCGAGTATTATATTGCTATCACAGCCTGGGATAGAGGCATGCCCTACATACCATTGACCTCTCTGCAATCCGGAAGGGACGTCGATGCCAATATGAAAATAATATTCCCGGGACCTTCAGCTAGATCCGACATGGATAATATCTATGTAATTCCCAATCCTTATGTAGGACAGAGCCTGTTCGACGGACGTCGTGATTTTGATGAGAAGGGAGATAAGAGTCGCAGGATCTGGTTTGTTAATCTTCCGGAAAAATGCACGATCAAGATCTTCACTCTCGCGGGAGACCTGGTGGATAAAATCGATCATGACGGACCACATAATGAAGATATCATCACGGTGAGCAAAGCCTGGCATCAGGCAGTCTCTCCCAGCGGCATACATTCCTGGGATCTACTTTCCAAGAACAACCAGATCATTGCCCCGGGAGTTTACCTGTTCTCTGTAAAAGATGATGACGACAATATCAAAGTCGGCAAATTTGTGATAATAAAATAAGAAGGGGTAAAATATGAAAAGGTATATAATCCTCCTAATTATTTCAGTAATAGTACCTAATATGCTCATGGCAGATATATTTGCCAAAAGTGGAACTGCAGGTCTGCAATTCCTAAAGATAGGTATTGATGCCAGAGCAATTGGTATGGGCGAAGCGTATACAGCCGTAACTGACGACATATCTTCCATTTACTGGAATCCGGCTGGACTTGCCCTGAAACCTCAATCCCAGCTTTTATTATCACATACCGAATGGCTGGCTGATATCAAATACGAATATGCTGCTTTCTCAGTGCCATTCTCTTTTGGGACCATGGCTTTAAGTGCAGCGGTCCTGCATATGGATTACATGGATGTAATGACCGAAGAGCAGTTTGGACCCAATGGGGAGGAATTCACCTGTAGCGACATGTCTATAGGACTCACCTATGCCAGTGCTTTCACCGACAAGTTCTCCTTTGGTGTTACAGCCAAGTATCTGCGGGAGAACCTTGATGAAAGTGATGTCAACGGATTTTCAATAGATCTGGGTTCCCTTTATAATACTGGTTGGAAAAATTTGACCATTGGCATGTCACTGCGGAATTTCGGGCCTAATCTCCGCTATGAACTTGATAATGATGGAGACGGTGAGCTGGATGAAGATACTTTCGACCTGCTGGACAATGATGGTGATGGCATGATTGACGAGGACCGGGAAGAGCTTGATTTCAAGATTCCCATGAATTTCTCCCTGGGTATCTCGGGTGATATCATGAGATCAGGAAATCAGCACCTTATCGGGTCATTGCAGCTGGATAACAATGTTGACCGCAGTGAAACCTATAATCTGGGATTTGAATATAAAATAGGC
>JAFGRJ010000200.1 GCA_016935235.1 Candidatus Cloacimonadota bacterium | reverse complement strand
ATGAAACTTTCCAGACGTAATTTTGTCCTGGCATCGAGCTTGCCCGGTTTATCACCTTCCAGAAGCAGAATAGGTATTGAAATATGTCTGCGCAGGACAATATTATCAATCTGGCGATGACAGAAAGCCTGAGAGTAACTGATCACAGCATCCACATTTCTTCTGACCAGTTCAGGTTTGATATCCTGCAGTCGTTCGAAAATCGTGTAAGGGTAGGTGTAATGAAGGTATTGATCTACGATATCAGGTTCCAGATAAGGCATGCTGAACTGTCGTTGAATTTCATTATAAACGACATGAATGCCATTTTCCATGAGAAAATCATAAAGGTCTTCGAATATGGGAGGAACACCCAGGAAGGCGAAGCGGAACTGATAAGACAACCTTGTTCTATTCACCGCTTCCTGCAGGAATTTTTGCAAACGGTGGCTGTAGTCTTCCGGATTACCGTTGAAATCTGATGAATTCACCAGCCAGAGATGATTTTCTTTACCGGTAACTTTATCCTGGTCAAAAGTCAGTTCATCAAGATAAATCAGGTCGCTGCGAATTTTATCAAGCTCTTTTTTTATTCTCATAACCTCCTGTTCATCTGTTTTAAGGGCTCTGGTTAACTGCAGGATCTCACGCTGCAGCGTTTCCCGATCGAGCTGGATCGGGAAAGCAAAGGGAATAACCCGGACGTTTTCTTCCTGGAAAACAGACATCAGAGACCGGGTATTGGAACAATCACCTTCTGTTACAGCAACAATAGCATCGATTCCATGTTCATGAACCGCAGTATATATGCCTTTTATCCATGAACAGGTGTTACGGGGGAAACCTCTGTTCTCAGCTTTCTCCACATAATCTACAGCAGCACTGGTGATGAATATGTTATTGAGATCGACCGGCGTGTGACCGGCAGCATAGATGATTTCTACCGGCATGGTAGTGGTGAATCCCACCTTCATGAACTCACCTCTAAATCCACCAAGTCCAGGTATTTATTTTCCAGATTTTCCAGGCTGGTATGTAATTGCATTTTCTCTTCCCTGGCAACCTGGATTTTTCTGGTAAGCTCCTTGATCATGCTCTCATTCTGGTAAATCTTTTTATCTGTATATTGCATTTCTAATTCCTGCAATTCTCTCTCTTTAGTATGAATATCCTTTTCCAGAGCATTAATTTCATCCAGCATCCTGTCCAGAATCAACGGATTGATTCTGCCGGGAGTATCCTTTCTCTTTTGACAGGTTTTCTCTTTAAAATCTTTGATCCTCTCGGAGAATAATTCAGCTAATCCTTTGTCTGTTTCTATTATTCGTTTATGCTGAAAGAACCATTTTCTGCTGGCAATCTTTTCGATGAAATAACGGTCATGAGAAATAAAAATAACTGTGCCGTCATACTCGCACAGCGCTTCTTCCAGACTGTCGATCATGGTTATATCAAGATGATTGGTGGGTTCATCAAGTATAAGAAAATTTGGCTTCTCGTGGATGAGCCGGGCCAGATACAGTCGCGATTTCTCGCCGCCACTGAGAATGGAGACAGTTTTTTCAACATCATCACCCTGAAAGCCGAAACGTGCCAGGTAGGAAAGAACATAACCTTTTTCAACCTCGGGGACTAAGCTCCTGATAGTCTCAAATACAGTGAGATTATTATTCAGCCTGATATGTTCCTGGTCATAATACCCGATTTTGAGACTTGCCCCTTTCTTGATATGTCCATGCAGAGGTGCAACTTCCTGATTTAAAAGTCTGAAGAAAGTTGATTTACCGCAGCCATTCCTGCCCAGCAGAGCGATTTTGTCCTGATAGTTGATCTGCAGGTTTAATCCATGGGCTAATTCGCTCCCTGCATAACCGAAACTGACATCTTCGAACACATAAACCTCATTTCCACTACGCTTTTCGCTTTCCAGGGTCATGTTTACAGTTGTTTCCTGAAGAGGTTTATCGATCAAGTTCAATTTCTGCAGCATTTTCTGGCGTGATTTAGCTTGCAGTACTTTCTGACCTGCCATATTGCGCCGGATGAAATCCTCCGTTTCCGCGATTAATTTCTGCTGCCTTTTGAATTCCCTGACCTGCACTTCCCGGCGTTTAATTTTCTCCTGATGGTAATTGCTGTAATTGGACTTGAAAATGGTAATGGTGCCCCTTTCCAGTTCGGCGATCTTGCTGATTGTATTGTCGAGAAAATTCCGATCATGGGAAACAATAACGTAGGGTCGATTGATGTTCTTCAGGTATTTCTCCAGCCAGAAAATCATATTGAGATCCAGATGATTTGTCGGTTCATCCAGCAGCATTACATCATAGGGCTGGATAAGGAATTTTGCAAGCTGTATACGGGTTTTCTCACCACCGCTGAAAGTAGAGACCTTTCTTTGCCAGACGTTTCTGGGAAAATCCAGGTGAGAAAGGATCGTACTGATTTCATTGTGCAGAGCATAACCCCCACTGTCCTCGAATTTCTCCCTTAATTGACTATAAAATTCCAGATCAGGTTTAGAATTTCCTTTTTCCAGCTGTTGTTCCCAGACTTCGATCTGGTGACTCAGTTGAAGATATTCCGGTCTCGAGCTGAGTATGCAATCATAAAACGCCTGTTCCGGGTCCAGTTCGGGTTCCTGGGTAAGATAGGCTATTCTGAGGTTTTTCGCTGTTAGTACAGTGCCTTCACCGGGCTGCAGCCTGCCTGTTATGATATTGAACAAGGTGCTTTTCCCTGAGCCATTTCTACCAACCAGACCCATGCGGCTGTTCTTTTCGATGCTGAAGTTCAGATTTCTAAAAACGTTCTGACCACCGAAACTATGGGAGAGATTGATCAAGGTTACTATACTCATTTAAAACTCCGGGATTAAAATTCCGCATGATATTATTATGTCAAACATTCCGTGAAAAATTACTTGTCATGAAATATATAATTTCCAAGTCTGGCACGAGTCGGGATGTAGCGCAGTTCGGTAAGCGCGTTCGTCTGGGGGGCGAAAGGTCGCTGGTTCAAATCCAGTCATCCCGACCATTGATTATGAGAATGGCGAAATATAAGCCCGGTATTTCGGTCTTGCCGGATTTGTGCTCACCGTATTGATTATATAGAGAATGTGAGTTTTTCCAGGTTTGCTAAAAAACGATGCTGGTATCAGGTTAACCGTTTTTTAAGGATCTTCACAGGAATTTTGTTCATAATAAGAGTGGCGATGTAATAACCTGAACCATTTATTTTTTATTTTTACTATAAATTTTAGGATCGGATTTAATGCCGAATATTGATATAATTTATTCTGCTCTGGAAAAGGAATTCACAAGATTCGTCCCTCCTGTTGTTGATCAGATTGAAGAACAAACCCGGGATCCCTTTAAAATCCTGGTTACCACCATATTAAGTGCACGTACCAAAGATAGCACAACCACTGCTGCCGTTAAGGTGCTTTTTGCAACTGTCACAAATCCTGATGACCTGGAAAAATACACAGTGGAAGAAATTGAAGAATTGATCTATCCAGTGGGCTTTTTTCATAACAAAGCCAGACAACTGAAAGAGTTACCCCGCGTGCTGAAAAAAGAATTTCAGGGCAGGATTCCAAGCGAGATTGAAGAACTGGTCAGATTGCCCGGAGTTGGCCGCAAAACGGCAAATCTGGTCCGGGCTAT
>JAFGRJ010000037.1 GCA_016935235.1 Candidatus Cloacimonadota bacterium | reverse complement strand
TGCAGGCAGCTCAGCAGATAGCTTCCTTCTACGAAAAAGAGACAACCTATAAACTGGGCAATATCATCGAATCAATCCAGGTTTTCATCGGTCTTTTCATAGGGGTAGTGATTACATTATTGACAATAGTATCCTCGGAAATTGCCATGGTTTCACCTCCAACTCCAGGTTCCTACTGATATTCAAGGAAGCAATGATGGTTAAAAAATCAAGATTCGGTCAGATCCTTATCAACCGTGAGGTCATCGACGAAGAAACGCTGGAGAAAGCGCTCAAGATCCAGAGCGAGGAAAGCGACCCCAATGGCAGGATGCTGGGCGAGATCCTGGTTAACGACTTCAAAGTGGATCATCATGCTGTTTTCGGTTTGCTGGCAGAAATGTATGCTTTCCGTACCACGGAAATAGATCCTGCCAAGATAGACCAATCCCAGATTAAACATACACGTGAACTGCTGAACAAATTCCCGGAAGACTTTAAAAAGGAATTATTATACAAAAAAGTATTACCCTATCAACTTACACTGGGACGTCGCAACACCCTGATCGTCCTGGCTGCCAATCCTACCGATAAAATCATTGAAAGGATACCTGTCTATACCGATTTCAAGAAATACGAGGTAGTATACTGCCGTTTAACAACCCTGTCCGATCTGATCGAAATCATATCACCCCAGAAAAACGAGTTTCTGGATCTTCTGGAAGAAGTCAGCGATCAGATGAACGAGGTTAGGGAGAGAGAAGAAGAATCTGCGGTCGATGAATATGCACTTGATGAAGAAATCAATAAGAGCCTGCTGGTCAACCTGTTTGAAGGATGTCTGATTGAAGCGGTCCGTAAAGGAGCCAGTGACGTTCATATAATTCCCTATGAAAAAACCAATACCGACTTCTATTTCCGCATCGACGGAAGATTAACCCTCTGGCACCGTCAGGACAATACTTCCCCGGAAGCTATGGCTGCTGTCGTCAAAGACAGGGCTACCGGTGTGGATCGTTTCGAACGGGATACAGCCCAGGACGGTTTTGCCCAGCGCACTGTAGATGGTCATCTGATACGCTTTCGTATCTCCATCGTTCCCATCATTTCCGCTGAATATGAAAGACGTTTTGAGAGCGTCGTGATCAGAGTGATAGATGATCGCAATGTCATAACAGACATGAAGAAACTTGGCTTTCAGGAACAAGCAGAACGTGATTTTCTGAAGGCTATCGGTAAATCAAGAGGTATCATCCTGCTTACAGGACCCACCGGAAGTGGTAAAAGCACCACTCTGATGGCTGCTCTTTATTATGTCATGGATCCTTCCCTCAATGTCCTTACCTGTGAGGATCCGGTGGAATATGTAATCCGGGGAGCCCGTCAGATAAAAATAAGTCATAAACTTACTTTCGATGAAGCCATCCGATCAATTCTACGTCATGATCCCGATGTTGTCATGGTCGGCGAAATCCGTGATAAAATCACTGCTGAAACAGCTATTAAACTGGCTAATACCGGTCATTTGACTCTATCCACTCTTCATACCAATGACGCCCCCAGCGCCATATCACGCCTCTATAAAATGGGAATCGAAACCTTCCTGCTGGCTTATGCCATCAATATCATCATCGCCCAGCGACTGGTAAGGCAACTCTGTGATAATTGTAAAAAACCCCTGTCGCAGGAAAAATATCCTGTAGCCCTGGAAATGGGTTTAACCATGGAGGAACTGGAATCTGGGCAGATATTTGAAGCCAGTGAAAAGGGATGTAAAAAATGCAACAACGGATACAAGGGCAGGCTCACGATCTGTGAAGCTTTATATTTCACTCCCGAAATCAGGAAAGCCATCGTGGAATCAGGTGCTGAAATAGATGAACAACTCATTCGCAGCATAGCAGAAAAACAGGGGATGATCTCCATCAAGGATTCGGGGCTGGACAGGATCAGAAACGGTCTTACTTCCATTACGGAAGTGACCTATGCCACATCGGAGGATTAAAAAATGGGTCTGGGACAGATGTTTCTGGTTTTGCTGGCAGTGGTTCTGTTTTCAACAATTATCCTGTCCACGCAGAACAATCTCTACACCCTTTCTCAGACCGCCTACCACTCCATGATTTCCATGCAGGGATATAAAATTGCGGATCGTTTCTTCCAGGAAATAGAGATCCTCAATATCAGCGGTAATAAAACCATCGAACAGATCAAAAGCCACTACAGTTTCGCTGACTCACTTCTCAGAATAAATCAAATCAATTACTTTGTTACTTCCACCACCCACTGGTGTGATCAATATGGCAATTCCACTGCTGATTCCCTGCACAAATACCTGAGAGTCGATATCAGGATCAATTGCATCCTTGGTAACGACACCCTGTATGTCGGCAGCCCCTTTGCTCCGGTAAGCAATATCTTTGCTGCCATAGGACCCTAAGGATTGAGAGATGACCAGTCTACTGGATGCTATCGGTGCTCTGATTATTGGCGGTCTTCTTCTGCTGACCATGATCAATGCCGTATTCAACGTGCATGCCCGGGCTGTTGATATTGAACAGCAAATTGTACTGGCCGAGGTATCCGAGAATATAGTACGGATAATCAGCGAATACCTCTCGCTGGCGGGAGCCGGTGCCGGTGGTCAGATGCTTAATAATACCGGCAAGAACAGGCTGATGTTCTCGGCGAGTGATTCCACTTATACCGGAATGCAGAAGCAATACGACATCATTCAGGGTCCCGCAATTTACAAAAAGGGGTATCCCCTGGAAGTATATATCAACAGCAATAAAGTCCTGGGTCCCTTTTATCTTACAGATAGTCTGAGGATAACCTACTTCAATGAAGCTAATCAGATCATAAATCTTACCAATAACCTGATTCCAGTTGAAAATCTGGATGATATCCGTTATATCAGAATGGAGATGGAATTTTTCTATGATGCTTTTGCTCCTGACTCCCTGGCAGGTCCTGACCGTAAAGATCCGAAGAACAGGGTAGTGCTATGGCACTATTTTTTTAATCTATACCTGTGATTTTTTTCGATTTCCTTACATAGAAGTGTTTTTTTAAATGACTTTTGCTACGGAGGCGGCACTGCACTTGAGGCAGTGATCCGTTCCGATTTTTTAATCTGACAAAAAAATAAAAAAGACCGGGAATGCTATGGAAGCCATACACATTGATAATCCAGAGAAACTTATGTACAACTGGTGGTCGAAAGTACGCTGGTTCATTGTGATCGTACTTTTCGCCATCGGTATTCTGAGAGCTAACCAGACGTTGCAGACTTATCCCAGTATGATTCTGGTCGTCACTTTTCTGGGGATCAGCATTCTGAATGTTCTCTACCATTTTCAGATTCTTTTCCCCAGCAGTGCCATGGGTGCAGTACAGATAGTCCTTGACATCATATTCGCCACTCTGGTGGTACATCTTACCGGTGGTCTGCAGAGCGATTTTGTCTGGATATATCTTATTGCCATAATAACGGCCAGCATCACAATTGAAAAAATGGGTGGTTTCATATCCGCCATGATCGGCAGCATGTGTATGCTTTTCCTTTTGATAACTTATAACTACGGTTGGCTAATACCGGTGAATGGCAGCCAGTCTATCGATGTACCTTCCCAGACGATATTCTTGCTTTCCTATACCGCCCTCTTCAGTGGTATTGCCTTTATAGCCAGCTTTATCAGCAACATTCTGAAAAAATTATCCCAGCAGAATAAAAAGATCAGGGAAGAGCTGGCAGATGTAGAGAAGAATTTCGATATCAAAAAACAGGAGATCGAACAGAATATAAGCGATATAAGCAAATACAGGGATGTCGTCAAAGTTGGAGCCAGGTTAGCCAGTCTGGATCATGACATCAACAATCCCTTGACGATCATATCATTATCTTTGCGACGTCTGAAAAAAGCTGCCCAGGAATACAAAGATGACAAACTAAGCAAATCCGCAGCTCAAATGGAGGAAGCCATCAATAATATCAATGGGATTCTGGTTCGTTTACAGGATCTGAAAAGACTGGATCTGATCAAAGAGGAAAGAAATAAACTGCAGGGATAAAGAATTATGAAAAAGCATGTTTTAATTGTCGATGATGAACAAAATATAAGGGAAGTCTGCAAGGAACTCCTGGAGGAAGAAGGCTACAAAGTAACTCTTGCTGTTGATGGACAGGATGCGCTGGAGAAGATGGATTTGGATATTTTCGATCTCTTTCTCATCGATATGGCAATGCCCCGCATGGGTGGACTGGAGTTGATGAAGGAGATCAAGAAAAAACATCCGTTAGCAGTAATAGTCATCTTAACAGGTTATTCCAGCATCGAAGGTGCCGTAAAGGCGGTTCATGCAGGGGCTTATAAATACCTTTCCAAACCAATTAATTCTGATGAACTCTTCGAAGCAGTTAAAAGCGGCATCCAGTATTCCCAGGACCTTTATGGTCCTCTCCAGAAGGCTTTTGAACCTTCTCCGGAAACATCAGTTAAGGGTGAACCGATCCTCCTGCAGGGTTTTACTCCCGAAGAAAAGGTAGATTTCATGTCTCTGGCCCGAATCAAGAAATACGAGTCGGGAGATAACGTGCCCATGCACGATGAATCCGGGGAAAATCCCCTGATCATACTGGAAGCAGGAGAGATATCAGTATGGCTGAATAATACCACTGTTGACTACATGCAGAAATGGGATTCTTTCGGAGAGGAAAATTTTATCCTCACCGGGAACAATTATTCCGAGCTCAGAGCCGAGACAACAGTCAAGGTACGTTATTTTGACCGCAAGAAATTACTGGATTTTTTTGCCTACAAAGGAGAGAAGTTACTGAAAAGATTCATGATAAACATAATAAACTGCCAGTTCTTTAAATGGCGCAAATCGATACAGAGAATTGTGATGTTGAAACTTGTTACCGGGGAGCGATAATAGTCTGTTAATGCTGTCCAAGGCATGTTCAGGCGATTGACATAAAGTTTTGCTAACCTCTTAATAAATATAAAAATGGATATACATCAAAAGAGCCCCCTGGGGCGGAAAACATATAACTTATTTTATGATAACATGTTACACCAGAATATAAAACTTGACATAATTTAAAGACAATTCATCATAAGCCTTATCTGGAAAGCCTTATAGAAAATCTGGCAAAAAAATAAGAGGGAAAATGGGTCTTTCGTTCACGCCGGAAATGCAGGTTACACTACCTGATTATCTCACTGGAACCAATCGTTTCCAGAACATCAACAAGATGATAACCTTCAATGCTTCCTGGCGTAAAGTGGCTTACGAACATCTCAAGAAGCTGCTTAAATATATGAGGGATATCGGGGCTTCCGACATGGATATAGGAGGTCCTGGGACAAATAACCGGGTCTGGTTCAGATTATACGGCAAAAAGGCACCTGTAGATGATTTGCCCATCTATAATAACGACGAAGTGGCTGCTATTCTGTTAAGTGTCCTTTCTGACGATCAGAAGGTTACCCTTTTCAAGAACAAGAATGTCGATTTTTCCCTGGGTATTGTCCTGGAGCATGGAGAGCGTCCCAATCGTTTCCGTGGTGATATCTACTATGAAAGCAATGTTCTTGTGTCTAATTTCAGGAGGATAAATCAGGATCTTTTCAAGATGGAAAATCTGGGTTTTCCGGAAGTTATTATCAACCGTTTCAATCTGCTGTACGAAAAAGCTGGACTGATACTGATCACAGGTATCACCGGCTCAGGCAAGAGCTGCACTCTTGATTCCATCGTAGATCTTAATAATCATAACAACAATGCCCATATCATAATCATCGGTAATCCCATTGAATTTGTCCATCAATCAGACAAATGTATCATCAGGCATAGAGAGATCGGGGAAGATGTACTCTCTTTTCAGGAGGGCACCATTCAATCTTTACGACAGGATCCGGACATCATAGTGGTCGGTGAGATGAGAGATGCTGAAACAATTGCCACAGTGCTGGAAGCGACCGACAGTGGGCATAAATGTTTTACAACCCTTCATACCAGTTCTGCCATTGACAGCATTCACCGCATCATCGCCGAGTTTCCCCCGGTTGAGCAAGACAGGGTAAGAAACAGATTAGCAGACACACTGAAAGTGATCATATCCCAGAAACTGGTACCGGACCGTATGGGAAAACTAACCCTGGCAAAAGAAATACTCTCAGTTAACAGTTCTGTTCAGGCTGCCATCAGAAACTCCAACATCAATGAAATCTATCAGATGATAAATGAGGGGAAAAAACAGGGCATGGTCACCATGGAACAGGATCTTTTCAACCTTTATAAGAACAATGTCATAACTAAAGCGATAGCAATGAATTTTTCCAATAATAAAAAAAGAATGATGCAATTAATGACCTACACATAATAAGAAGAGCCATGGGAAATAAAAAGAATAAGTTCGCGTTTGGTATTTTTCAGGATGGATTGACCATAAAGATTGCCGAGCTGGTCTCAATCGACAATTCCATCAAAATTTTACGCCTGAGCAAGACAGAGTTATCTGCACCTTTGTATCCCAAAGTAACAGATACCATCCAGGAAGAATTTGCTGCTCTCGAGGATCTGAAAAAAGAAGCTGAGCCTAATCTGGATGAATTGAAAGAGATTCACGAGCTTGATGAACTGGAATTGCCCGGTACAATCGATGAAGAAAAAATAACAGCAGGTCCGGACATCGAGATGTCGGAAGTTGTGCCGGATTTCGGCAAGGAGGAGGTCCCTTCCGGGTTGAATGATCTCCAGATCCTGCTGCAGACATTCCCGCTGGAGAAGGGGAAAATAGCCATAAACGCCAATGATGAGCAGGTCTCCTACTACCAGTTCGATTCCGCTTTTGCCACAACCAAGCTGGATAAAAAATTGCGTGAAGAGCTGCTTTCCAAGGATGAAATAAAATCCAAGAATTACTCCATGGACTATATAATAAATCCCAATGAAACTGGTCTGGCTTTTGTTCACCGCGGTCGTTTCGAGCTGCTGGATGCCATTCAGGACCTGAATACGATTATTTCGCGTGAAAAGTACGTATTCAGTCACATTGATACGAACGAACTGGCTCTGATGAACTTGATCAGGAACTGCTACGAATTTCCCCCGGAGGATTATGTAACTGTTCTCTACATGGGAATTGACTATATTGTCGGCATAGTATTGAGAGACAACAACCACATCAAGACATTTCCCATAATCATCACGGAAACTGATCCTGAGAAGAAGAGAATGGCTATATACTCCAAGATAATCCTGGAACAGGATATATCAAACACACCAATTACCCAGCACGTGATACTGGCAGGGGAAAACGTTTCCAATGAGGATGTGGATTTCTTCCAGAAGAAGGGTTTTTACTGGGATCCTCCGAAAAGACTGGAATTGAGTGGCATAGAAATTGTGGAAGGTGAGGATGAGCGGTTAAATGCCGAAAGAATAGCACAATATGCCATACCCATATCATTAGCCTGGAAAGTACTGGATCCCAAAAACACCAGTTTCTTCCCATCCAACCTGCTCCCCGCCAAGATAATTGAAAGTCAGAAATACTTCAAGATAGCCTGGCATGGCTTCCTTGTCCTGGCTGCTATTTTTTATTTTGCTCTGTCTGGAACAATAAAAAACCTGGAATTGAAACAGGCCATTGTCAACATTCAGAGTGATATCAACAAGGTACAGACGGAGTTGCGGCATACCCGCAGGATGATAGAGCAGGTCAATGAAGTCAAAGCCAATATGGATATTCTGCAGCGGAATATCCAGAAAGTCCAGAATATCATCGGCACCAAGAATCAATGGCATTATATCCTGAAAGATTTCTCGTATACTCTCCGGAACAATAAATTGACCTGGATAGATCAAATGGTTAGTTTCAATGATTATTTCGCCATTTCTGGTTATACTACCAGAAGACGAAATATAATAGAGCTAGCAAAACTTTTCCGCAACAGTACTATAAAACAGATAATTGCCAATGAGATTGAGAGCGTTCCGATCTGGTATTTTGATGTGGATTTCGGATATCCCGATCCCGAGGAAGTTGCCAGGTTAAGTAAGATAAGAAAAATGCCCGATCTGCCGAGAGCTTTTGAACCCTATAAATATGCTTCCCCAGAAATGGAAATCACCCAGGATGAAATAACCATAATATATAATAATATCATTATAGATTATTTTGCTGGCAATGTTCAGAACGCACTCAATCAGTTCAACAAGTTCATAGCAGATTACCCGGATCACATACGGGCTTATAATGCAAAGTATTTTGTGGGAGAATGCCAGTATCGCCTGGGGAATATGGCAACAGCTATTGGAATTTTCAAGGAGATTATTGACTTGAAAGGGAGTAAAACTCCAGATGCCCTGATGATGCTGGGAAATTCCTATGCCGGAATATCAGATCAAGCTAATGCTGAATATTACTGGGACAAGTTAATAAACAGCTATCCTGAAAACAGCCTGGCAAAATTAGCCAGGTACAGGTTAGATCAGTTAAGGGGATAAAATGCAGTATGCAGTTCGCAATACCATAATTCTTGCTGTTCTGCTGTTGATAGTCATAGTAGGTTTTACCATAAGCAACACCAGGCAGAAAAAAATACTGGAAGGTTATACCAGCCAGCATGAGGATCTGTTGCGAGAGCTGGATAACCTTATCAAAGCCAATCCGGACTACAACAATATTGAGAAGATCATCAAAGAATACGAACAATTGAAGATAAAAGCCAGGGAAACAAGTAAAACCATTCCCCGTACCAACAATCCCAGTGTTTCCTATCTTTATTTGCTCGACCTGTGTGACAATTTCAGCCCGCGCATTGATTTCGATTTCAAAATGATCGAAAACAAACAAGCAGAGGTATCATATAACTTATATTCCCTGAACGGTACAGCCAACATCTTCGCTTTCTATGATTTTATCTACCAGCTGGAAAACCAGCCTATGTTTTACACGATAGAGGCTTTGAGATTACAGGAATATCTCATGGAAGAAGAGGAAATGACCGATAGGAACATGGTGGAGTTCGAGCTTGATATAAAAGCATACTATGATTCTACCAGTACTGAACCCGAGGGATTTCAGTTTCGCGAACTCCATTATACCAACCTGGATTATAATCCTTTCCTGACCAGGGTTTACGAACCGGCTGTCGATCTGGAAGAAGAGAAGTTTCTCAATCTGGATACTTCCTACATGATTGGTCTTACTCCGGAAAAGGTATTCCTCAGAGATGAAAGAGAAGTCATAAATATTATCTCTCCGGGTGACAGAGTAGCTTACGGTTATCTGGACCGCATCGAGTGGGAAGAACAGGCAGCTGTCTTCAAGATCAATAAAACCGGGGTAACCATGGAAAGAAAGATTTTTTTGAATATTGATTAATAAGGGAACATTATGAAAAAAGTAATTATTCTCTGTATTGTTTTAATGTTGATTAGCTATGTATTATCTGCTCAGGATGAACCTCTTGTTAATCAGAAAAGCGAACTGATTACACTTCTTAAAGCAACGAGCTTCGTAGAGGCGATCCGCGCTATTGAGCAATTGAGCCAGACCTATGAAGGCAGAAAGATCATCAATCTATCAAGTTATACCGGTGAGATAGGTTTACCCATCAAACAGATTTACTGGCGGGAAGCGCTGCAATTAATAGTAGATTTCAATGGTCTGGAGCTCAAGGAATTACCAGGTGTTTACCAGATTAACGATCCGGAGATGATAACTGCTTCCGGAGGAGAGACTATTTCTCCTGATACGAAGCAGGTACGTATCAGTGCCATTTTTGTCAAAATAAATGAGTCCTTTTCCAACAGTGTGGGAATTGACTGGTCGACCCTTATTAATGGAGAAGTAATAGCCACAGTCAATTTCAAGGGTGCCAGCCAGGTAGCGGACGAACTCTTCAATGCATCCACCACCAAGAGGTTGGAAACCGGTGACTACACTGTGGATATCAATACCCTGTTCAAAATTCTGGAAGCCAACGAACAGGGAACAATAATGGCACGCCCCAATATAATTGTTCTTTCTGGAAAAACTGGTTTCATCCAGGTTGGTGAAGATTTTTCTGTAAAAACTTTGGATGAGGAAGGGAACACCATTGATCGTTTCTTCGAGACGGGTATCATCATGGAAGTAACTCCCACCATAATCCAGCAGGGCGAAGATGAGGCAATTCATCTGGCTGCCCGTGTCGAAAAAAGCACAGCTTTCCCGGGTGAAATATCCACTATCATATCAAAAAGCACTTCCGAAACAGAGATCCTTCTCTATGATGGTGAGGAAACGGTTATCGGCGGTCTGTATGATGTCGATGAAAAGACAGTTCGTCAGGGAATCCCCTTCTTCAAGGATCTCCCCTGGTGGGTTTTGGGGATCAGATATCTCACCGGGTACAACCGGGTGGAAAAAGCCACCGGAGAAATGATCATAATTCTCAAGGTACAGATTCTGGAACCGATTGAGGTACGCAGGGAAGAACGGGTTCCCATCAAGGACAGAATACATGAATTACGCCTGGATAACCGTGAGATCAATAACCTCGTTGAGGAGAAATTGCCAGTTGAGAAGGAAAAGGAAAACAAGGGGTTGAATTATGAGGAAATTGAAGATTCCGATGAATAAAGAAATTCTTGCCTATATTATCATCCTTGCCTTTTCCCTTGGGCTGGTACTGATCTCCGGTTGCGACAGCAAACTTGTCTCGATTGACCTTTCCGATGCCCCTTACGATCTTACCCTGATCAAAACCGCGGAAGGGCAGATCAGAATAACCTGGCTTTATAATGTCAACTCAGAAGACACTATTCGTTATTCTATCTCCAAAAAGATCGGCAATATTGACTGGATTTCCAATTATGCTTTCACTTACAATAATTTCTTCAGTGACAATATCCCCACCAATGATACAATAATCTATGCCTACCGGGTAAAAGCCTATAATGAGAGTACCGATGAAGAATCAGATTATTCGGAAACAATCGCTTACTTCTCAGAATTCACTCAACCCACCAATATTCTGATTCAGCAGATATCACAATCACAGCTGCGGATTTCCTGGCAGGATCACAGCATAGGTGAGGAAGGGTTTTATGTCGACAAGAAAATCGATGATGGCAACTGGCAGATCCGTTATCGTGTATACGGGACCAATGTAAATTTCTTTGATGATCCCGCTGAACTTTTTCAAACAGTCTCATACCGGATCTATGCTTTTTCAGGGATATCCACCAGCTTGAAAAGCGAAGCTTCCTACCTGACGACATTACTACCTCCCACCGATCTTTTTCTACAGAAACCAGATCCAGCCAAGATCAGAGTTAACTGGACCGATAACAGTGATCACGAAGAAGGATTCTACATCGATAAAAAAATCGGAGAACAGGAGTGGATCAACGAATACACTGTGGTGGACAGTAACATTACCAGCTGGATAGATGATATAGATTTACCCTGTGGAACTTTCAGCTACAGGGTCAGGGCTTTTTCTGGTGCATTCAGTTCACCCTACAGTAATGAAGAAAAAATCAATATATATCTTGAAGAGATCGGCAACTGGGATACTGCCGGCGAACCTGCGGACGTATTCATATCGGAAGATACCAACTGGTACTCTTTCATAGCAGATAAATATTATGGCTTTTGCGCCATCGATTGCGTTAATCCCAGTGCACCTTTCGGGATGAACTACAACCAGGGCGGACTACCTGACCGCACTCTTTCCGTTTTTGTCCGCGACGATCTCGCCTATCTGACCACAGATTCCGGTCTGGATGAACACGGTATGCTTTATATCGTGGATCTGAGTCCATTCATTAACTTCCATCCTTTTGAACTGTTGCCTCCACCTGAAGTTCTCTACATTGTGGGCAGTTGTCCCATAACCGCTGATGAAGATGACACCTACACTCCTTACGATATTTATCTCGATGGTGATTTCGCTTATGTAGCTGATGGTGAGAATGGATTGGTGGTTATTTACATAGCTTCATCAAATCCTGCTTTTGTAGCTGAATGCCAGACTGGCGGAGTTGCCAGAAATGTTTTCGTGAAAAATAATAAAGCTTATGTTGCCGCCCGGGAGCAGGGGCTGGTTGTAGTTAACATAATGAATCCTTATAATCCCTTTGTCGAGACCACCTATCCAACCTCCGGTCTTACCATGGATGTTAAAATTCGCGATAATCATGCTTATATCGCAGACGGTGAAAATGGCCTTAAAATTATAAACCTTTCCACTACACAGGTGGATTATATTTCCACAGGCGGATTTACCACCGGAGTCTATGTGCAGGGTCAGGACCGTTATGACGAAGACCATGTTTACCTTATTGACAGGGAAAAGGGGTTGTATGTGATCGATATAACACAACCGGGAGCACCCTACATCCTCGGTCACATGGAAATGGATACCGAACCGGTATCCATCAGTAAATTCTTCCTGAGCAGTTATGTTTTCATAGCTGATAATACAGGTTTAAAAATAATTCAGATAGCGCCATAATAATTAATTATTAAAAAAATAGTATCCTGGGGAGGGAAAATGAAGAGAATAGTTATCCCGTTATTATTTGTATTCCTTTTTACAGCCAATCTGCTGTGCATCGATGTCAGCGGATCGGTAAGTGGTGTCTGGACACTTGCCCAGAGTCCTGTAAATGTCATCGGTGATATTTACATTTCTGCCGGCAATCAACTGGTCATCAATCCCGGGGTTGAGATTATATTTACTGCTCACTATAAATTCGATGTTTATGGAAGAATTCTGGCACAAGGTCTGGATACGGGTTATATATTATTCACCGCTCAGAATACCACTGCAGGCTGGCACAGTCTGCGGTTCCATGATACGAACACCAACGGGCAGGATGCTTCTCTGCTGGATTACTGTATTCTGGAATATGGTAAAGCCATCAGTTCCAGATTCGATTACCAGGGTGGAGCTATATACTGCGAGAATTCATCAGATCTTCTCATCCAGAATTCCCTGATCCGATATAATGAAGCCACAACCGGGGGCGCCATATATCTTATCAATTCCTCAATAACCATAAATGCTACTGAGATAATGGACAATAATGCAGACGGTGCCGGTGGTGGTATTTACATAAGGGATTCATATCCGGTGCTGACAGATGTCCGAATCATCAACAACACCGCTCTTTATGACGGAGGTGGTATAAACTGCTTCAACTCCGATCCTTTACTGACAAAGTGCACATTTTCCGGAAACCTGACTCAATGGAACGGAGGTGCCATATCCTGTGCCAACTATTCCGCTCCGATAATGATCAACAATACTCTTTTTGATAATATCGCCTATCAGGATGGTTGCGGGATCGCTGTTCTCTATAATGGAACACTAACTTTGATGAACAGTATCCTCTGGGAAAATGACAATCACGAAATCTTTATTGCCTCCAGCGCAGAGATGACCATATCATATTGCGACATAATGGATGGTCAGGAAGACATCAACATCCACCCGGGGGGAATTCTGAACTGGCTGAATGGCAATATCAATGCCGACCCTCTCTTTATAGACAGTGCTGCGAACGATTTCAATCTGGAGATCAATTCACCCTGTATCGACGCTGGTAATCCCGATCCAATCTACAATGATGAAGATGGTACCCGCAATGATATGGGTGCTTACAGTTTCCTTCAAACCGGATTGCGGGGAAACATCGAGATCGCCGGCGGTAACGGAGATGTGGAAGATGTTATAGTAACAATCTCCGGGGATACACTGGTAACCGTCAACCCGAATGTAATGGGAAACTGGTTCATGATCCTGAATCCAGGAACCTACAACGTCACTGCTGAGTTGACCGGATACCAGCCCAATCCACTGGCTTATGAAGATCTGGAACTGGGTGAAGGTGAACTTATTTCGAATCTTGACTTCGTCATGACAGAGATTATACCGGGGGTGATCAATGGAATAATTTCCCTAGAGATCGGAGCAGTTGGAGACATTTCCCAGGCTGAGATCACAGCCGGGGATGTCATGGTGCATCCATTTTTTCTCATATATCCCTATGAACATTGGGAATATAATCTGACCATTACTCCTGGTATCTACGATGTTACCGCTTCCCTGGTCGGATTCAGTGATTCCACCTATACTGATGTCGTTGTTGAACCAAGTACTATTACCAGTGGTATCGATTTCGTTCTGGAAGTAATGGATTATATCGGCTATGTCCAGGGTACAGTTACCCTGATGGGAGGGGATGGCAATGTGGAGGATGTTCTGGTTTCAGATGAGCAAGGCAACACCACTAATCCGGACAGCGAAGGTCTTTATCTCCTGCAGACCACCAATGGATTACATGATATTACAGCTTCGCTGGAGGGCTACACCACTGTTACCCTGGAGGACATCCTGGTCACGGTAGACCAGACAACCACAGGTGTCGATATAACACTGTTGCCCTGGCAGACCATTCAGGGAAACCAGTATGTAATGACAGTATTTGCAACGGCAACCCTGAATGGCAAATTCATCTGTGATGATCTCAGCAATCAAGTCGGGGCATTCTGGGTAGACCAGCTGTCGGAGGAAGAAGAATGCCGCGGTGTTGCCCTCTGGGTCGAGGGGAATCCGCCTGAATGGGAGAGTTCCAATCCCTGGGATATCCCCGGGTACTGGTACTTTACCATAGTAAGTAACAATAATTCCGGCGAGGTGATCGAATTCAGGTTGTTTGAATCCTATACGAATACAATATACACCCTTGAGGAAACCATAATTTTCGAAGACTGCACCTATGATGAAGCGATCAGCATCCATCTGACAGTACCGTCACCGACGGTGGAACAATACTTCGATCTGATTGCTGATTGGGACTGGATTTCTTTTAACCTCAAACCTCTGGACAGTTCTCTCTATCCTGTCTTTGACCAGCTTACACCTGACTATATCGTGCAGGTGAAGGAGCAATATGCAACCGCTTACTTTGAAGATCCAGTATGGGTGGGTGATCTTACCAATATTCACATTGATGAAGGTTATAAGTTATTTTTAACCCAGTCTTACGATGGATTTGTTTTCTCGGGTACCAAGATCAATCCCATCATAACACCTATCCCACTGGATTACGTTGAAGATCAGGATAATAACTGGAATTGGGTTCCCTACCTGCCTGAGACCGTGTTAACTCTGGAACAGGCTCTCGATCCCGTTGAATCTAGCATCAGATACATCAAAACCCAATATACCTCTGCTTTTAACGATGGCGGTACTTGGATCGGCGATCTTGAGGAACTGGAACCAGGTAAAATGTATATCATCGATCTGAAGCAAGAACTGGGTGCCTTGATCTACCCCGGAACCGGGAATCTCTGTTTTCAGGGTTATGAAAGAGATAACACCTTCTCCGTTACCAGATCCGAGCAGATTGACAATCAAGCCGGCTGGGACATTATCACCGGTAACAGGAGCAATATGATCGTCATGGCAGAAGCAGTTATCCTCAATTCGGAACTGGAACCGGATAATATCCTGATAGGTGTGTTCGATAATGAGGGAAATTGTCATTCCCTGGGTAAAGCCTATGATAATTTCTGGTACTTTACGATCCGGGGAAATGATTCCGGGGTCGAATTGCATTTCAGAATCTTTGATATTGATAATAACAGGGAAGTTACAGGTAACGAAAGCTTTATCTTTGTTATGGACACTGCCCTGGGAACTCCGCAAGAACCACTGCTGATATCCTTCGATTATTCTGCACCCTCTATCCCTGCTCTTCTCATCCTGCACCAGAATTATCCCAATCCATTCAATCCCAATACAGTGATAAGCTATATTCTGCCTGAAGACACCAAAGTCAGACTCGAAGTATTCAATATCAAGGGTGAGTTGGTATCCGTGCTGATCAATACCACACAACAAGCTGGTTTTCATGCCTTCGAGTGGGATGCTTCCGGATTAAGTTCCGGCATCTATTATTACAAGATAACAACGGATACTGAATCCATGTACAGAAAATGCCTGCTCATAAAATAATCTAGCTTTCAAACCAGACCCCGAGGTAGTCTTCGGGGTCTCTTTTTTCCAATTTGCTTTTACAGAAAAGGAGTAAAGAAATGCGTATACAGATAATTCTTCCCATTGTTGCCATTTTATTCCTTTGCTCCTCTGCCCATGCTGATCCTCCAGAATGGGAGGTCATCACCGGAACTGAATTCTCTATGGTGATGATGACACAGGTAAGCCTGAATGGTGAACCTTTCACAAATTACGGCAATAATATACTGGCAGCTTTCGGGCCTGGAGGGGACGAAGATTGCCGCAGCCTGGCAGTATGGCAGGAAGAAAACCCGCCTTATTATGATGCTTTCTGGTATATGACCATTGTCGGTAATGAAGAGGACCAGGGGCAGGAAATTTTCTTCAAGATCTATGATGATACCAGTGAAGGAATATTCAATTGTCTGGAAACGGTTATTTTTCAGGATAATCAGATCATTGGTTCGCCCACTCAACCTTTTCAGCTCACAGTAACTGTTGCCATAGGTTATATCTCAGGTCAGATCACCATCATGAATGGCGGCAATGTTGAAGAAGTCGAGGTGAATGCAGGTTTTATCAACGCAACTCCCGATGCGGAAGGCAACTATCTGATCACTGCACCTCCCGGAATTTACGAAGTTACTGCCTGTCTAGCAGGATATCTGAGTGATCCCTTTTCCTATCCCGATATCATTGTATTGGAAGATGAAACAGTCGAAAATACTGATTTTACCCTCTCACCTCTTCCCGACCTGGGTCTGGCACTTCCCGATCTGGTCACAGGATCTCCAGGAATGGACCTTTCATTGCCGATCTCCCTCTATAATAATTACCTGATCGGTATCGAAGGAATAGATATCATGCTTGATTTCGATTCTGATATTCTCACCGCTCTCAGTGCAACCCTGGAGAATGGTGTTTTATATGAAAACGATTACAACCTTTTCGTGAACCTGGAAAATCCGGGGGAAATAGCCATTTCCATCATTGCTGCCGGTCAACTTTTCACAGGCAGCGGAGAGATCGCCTTCCTTGACCTGATGATCAATCCGGAAACAAGCGTGGGCGAGGAAACAGATATAATATTCAGCGAGGCTCAGATAAATGAACAACCAGCTGAAACCTTCGATTGTCATCTTACCGTATCAACATCCCTCCTGCAGATCTCAGGATCCATCAACTACTATAGCAATAATACCCCCATCCCGTCAGCGAACCTGGTATTATCAGGCGAACATGAATATTCAGAGATAACGGGCGAGACAGGTGAATATCTTATCACAGGAATAATCCCCGGGAATTATGTTTCTTCACCCCTTAAAAATAACGATCTGGGAGGACTCAGCGGTACAGATGCATCCCGAGTTGCCCGTTATTCCACAGGGCTGTACAGTTTCAACTGTCAACAGATCATAGCTGCAGATGTCACTTTAAATGGATCCGTAAGTGGTACCGATGCTTCCCGTATTGCCAGATATGCCGCTCAACTGATCAACGATATGAACAGTGGAATAAACTGGGTCTTCCTTCCCGAACCAGTTCTGAACTGTGATGACTGGCCTCCTATTATTTATGACACACTCCGGGTTTACAATCCTCTGGTAAGTGATATGACCGAACAGACATTTATCGGATTGAGACTGGGTGATGTGTCAGGAAACTGGACACCTGCGACGAGAAACAGACCGGTAACCAGAGAAGATCCCACTGCTAGCCTGCCGGAATTGGAAGCTCAAGCCGGCAGTATGGTGACAGTTCCCCTGTCAGTAAGCAATCTTATCGATCTGGAGGGCATGGATATCACCATTCAATTTAATCCCTTAATCCTGGAACCGATTGGTGCCAGCCTGGAAAATGGCATATTATCTGGATGGAATTATTCTTTGCAGGTCAATACTACCATATCGGGTCATCTTATCATTGTAATTTATGCAACGCAGCAGCTATTCAGTGGCGACGGAGAAATATGTCACCTGCAATTTGAAGTAACGGGTAGTGTGGGAGATTATAGCGATCTTAGTTTTACTCAATTCGATGTTAATGAAACCAGTTACCTGCAGAATACAGTGAATGGCGGCATCAGTATTGTGGGAAGCAGTAATGGCCTCAGCAAGATTCCAGCTGTATTCAGATTGGAACAAAATACACCCAATCCCTTCAACCCGGTCACCGAGATCAGATTTTCACTGCCTGAGAACTCTGACACGAGATTAAGGATCTTCAATCTGAAGGGAGAATTACTGGAGATACTTCTTGATGAAAGAAAACCAGCGGGATATTATTCTATAAGCTGGGATGCTAGTCGTTTCTGTTCAGGGATATATTTAGTGGAATTAAGCGCCAATCAGAACAGGTTCTGCAAAAAGGCACTCCTGCTCAAATAGAATCTGTATTAAAAATATTTCAGACCGTGACCGGTAAAAGCAGTCAGTAAATTTTCACCGGTATCCGCATAAGGTAAATATTTCTTCAGACCAGCTACCACCACAGCTGAGGTCGATTCAACGCAGAATCCCATCTTCCCCATTTTCAGCCATGATTCTTTTATCTCAGCATCCGTAACAGCAATAATCATACCTCTTACTTCCCCAATGATTTCCAGGATCTGCCTGCCTCTCACCGGTTCAGGAATGGCTATTCCGGCAGCAATGCTTGGCTCAGCCTGAACAAGCATGACATTCGTTGATTTTTGCCTCCAGGCATGATAGAGAGGGGCACAATTGAATGCCTGAATGCCAATAAGT
>JAFGRJ010000199.1 GCA_016935235.1 Candidatus Cloacimonadota bacterium | reverse complement strand
TTTCCCTGAATTTTCTTCTTTCTGGAATGGGCAGATTATAGAATCGGAATATTTCTCGGGTTGCATAATAGCCCAGGAGTACCAACAAGTTTGGTTGTACAAGCTCTATCTCGTGGTATAGGTATGTGGCGCACTGGTGGATCTCATCTTTACGGGGACGTCTATTGCTGGGAAGGCGGCATTTCAGCAGATTGGTCAGGTAACATTTTTCTAGATCAAGGTCTATATTTTGCAGCAATTCTCGGAAAATTTTACCCGAAGGTCCCAGAAACATCCTGCCTTTCAGATCTTCCTTTTCTCCTGGTGCCTGGGCAATGAACATGATGCTGGCCTGGCGGTTGCCTTCTCCGCAAACAGCATTGTGTCTGGTAGAGGCCAATGAGCATTCCGTACAATTTTTTATCTTTGCATGCAATGTAGCCCAGTCATTCTGTTTTACCATCGTGTCGCTCCGCGCTCATAAACCAGCAGTAAGAAGCTTGATCATGGATTATTGATGGCAGTACTGATAACATTAAATCAATACTGCCAGTAAACAATTATTCAATTACCTGGTTGAACATGTCTGTCAAGGTTAAAGCAGAATAATATTCTTTACAAAAATAACTTCATTTAAAAGTTAAAGAAATTCATCCTTTTCCGGAGGAGAAGCAATGAAAAAAATAGGTTTTGATTTTCCTGAATTTCCCCGAAAAACAGCCCTTTATGAAGTTGAGGATTGGTATCAGAGATTGTTGGCGGAACGTCTGCAGAGAGAATACCAGCCCATCAAGCGCAGTAATTTCGGTCAGTATGACATGGCTGTAAATTATCTGACTTCTGTTCTGGAGGAAGCCCGGGCAATCGAGCGGGTTGCTGTTTTCAATATCGATCATATGGCTCAGATAAAAATTACTGGCAGCGACGCAGTAAACCTGTTACACCGGGTCTTACCGGCAGACGTGGTGTCCATGAAGGTGGGTCAGTGCAAATATACCTTATTGCTTACGGAGCAGGGTACAGTACTGGATGACCTGATCATAATGAGAAAGGCGGAAGATAAATTCATGCTGGTGATAAACGCCGGTCATGATATTACAGATCAGGATAAGGGTATGATTGCTGATGTTGATCATATCATGCATTATAGAAAAAATGGGGAAGAGGTATCTGCTGCGGATATTTCTGCAGAACTGGTCAAAATTGACGTGCAGGGACCTTTATCGTACAAGCTGATTTCCGGCCTATTCGGACGGGACGTACTCCGTAACCGGAACAAACCTGAAAAAAACATGAATTTTTTCACTTTCAATGAATTCGATCATCATGGCAAGCATTATATCATAAGTCGTACTGGTTATACAAATCGCTGGGGCTGGGAACTTTATGTACCAGTTACATTGGCAACGGAGGTATTTAAAATAATAGCCCTCTCAGCGCTGGAACTGGGCGGTCTGTGTGTGGGATTGGGTGGCAGGGACGAAAACCGGATTTCTGCGGGAAATTTCGGTTTACCGTTAAATGGCAGCGAGTACGATAGAGAACATACACCGGTAAACTGTCCTCTCTTCACAGCGGCAGTGGATATGGGAAAAGAATATTTTGTGGGAAGAGAGGTTCTGCAGAATGAAATAAAGGCAGGATCCACTAAAAGGATGGTGCTTTTTATCAGCGAGGGAATTGTCTCTGGTAGAGGGATATATAAGGAAGGAGAAAGGATCGGTACGGTTACCTCGAGTATCAATTCACCTAATGTTCCCCGTGAGAAGAGAGAGTTCATCGGCTCCGACAGAAAAAATGTACAGGGAGAGAACGGCACTGCTGCCATAGGTCTGGGCTGGGTAGGGAAGAACCCCTTCCCGGTGGATGATCAGGGCGAAGATATTCTGATGATGGGAGAAAGAGGAGTACGTATAAGAGTTGAATTCTATCGTGAGGATGAAAGCAGGCAACCGATAGGAAAACCGATCCGAGGATTCATTTCGGGAGATGGAGTTACTCCTGCCACAGCTCCCCGTCCTTTGAAATATATCGAAGAGCTCTAAGGTGAAACAGAATTGATTCCCTTCCGGACCGGGAAACCCTTATCCATTCAGCAGAACGGATTGCTTGAATGATTAGAGGCTAAATATTTAGAATAGGATTAGTTATCAATTCCTGGAAATACTGATAACACCATCCCCGGTTCTGATATATATTATGTTGTTACTCCTATCGAGCAATTTAACAGAGTCGAATTTCTTCTTGGCAAGACTGACAGCTGCATGGTGCAAGCTGTCCCTTGTAATATCGAAAAAGAACTTTTCCGGAATTATCACGTTTACATCACCCTGGTCAACCTGCACGGCATGGTAATAGGGTCGATCAAGGGGAAGCCCCATTAAAACTTGCTGGTTTAACTCGTTGAAGATACCTTTTATCCTCTGAGACAAGGAGACCTTAAGAATGCTATCGCTGACCACCCAGAAGAAATCATGGTCGATTTTGCTGCGGGGAAAGCCAAAGCCAATTGCATCGCTGCTGATCTTATACTGACTGTCCGGTCGTATGATGAGGTCAGCACGGCAGAACACGAGTTCCGAATGATAGCTTCCGTAGGCTGGACTGTCCGCCGTATCGATGAGGAATTCTCGATATTTATGATAAGGAGTTGCCACCATGATTATCAGTATCAGCAGCAGGATAGCGAAACCAGTTATCAACCTGATCCTGCGGGCAGTTCTGGTCTGCGATACCCTACCCTTATCATGAAGAAGCTGTGTTCTCAATCCCAAAAGATCGAATAGCATAACAGCCACCAGGTAGATAAGACCTCCAGCCCAGATCACATCACTGGCATAATGACCGCCCTGTATGATACGCGCCAGACCGATCAAGCTGCCGGATAACAGAGCCACGGTAAATACGGCTATTGCCAGCAGTTTTTTTTTCTTTCTTAAGATCAGATAAAGCCCAAAGAAATAGAACCCCATCGTGGCATGACCGCAGGGGAAAGATTTTCCGGAACTGCTTGGGTCTACTGCCATGATCGCTTCGAATTTGTATTTGCCACCGAATTCTTCTGTGCTCCGGGGTCGGGGGCGTCCCCAGTTATCCTTTAAAACAGTATTGATCAACAGACCCGGACCGGAAATCATCAATAGAACCAGAAATAATGCTATTCTGCGATATACGAGAAATCTGTTGGACTGAAAACTTTTTCCGAGCAGGAAAAGGGCACCCGCCGCCAGTAGCAGAGCCGGAATATTGGCATAATTATAGATGAAATCCCAGGGCTGGGTATCATGCAGAAACCAGCCCTGCATGGGATCATAGAATATGCTCTGGATTTTTAGATCCAGCAGAAAATGCCGGAACAGTAAAGTTGTAACGATCAGGATAGAAATTGGTATGAGATAATCGAGCGAGTTGACAAGATGGCTCCTGGTTATTTTTTTCATAAATGTAAATACGGAAAATGCTGTCAGAAAAATCAAGAAATAAAAAAGCCGGCTCCTGGGAACCGGCTTTCTGCAATTTAAGTAGAATGTTATTTGAGCATCATCATTTTTTTGATCGAGCTGTTTTTTGTTGTGTTTAACTTGTAGAAATATATCCCATTCCCCAATTTATTGCCGGTGTTGTCGGTCCCATCCCAGAGGACAGTTTTCTCACCTGCTGACTGATATTGATCGATGAGAGTTCTCACCAGTTCGCCGCGAATATTGTATATATTCAGGGTAACAGGACCGGCTTCAGCAATGGCATAGGCAATAACAGTGACGGGATTGAAGGGATTGGGATAATTCTGGCTCAGACAATCTGTCAGTTCTGGTAGAGATTCTTCCACCACATCTGAAGCCAGTATCGCAATCTCGTTGCTGGGATCACTTGTCCCGGTGGAATACACTGCCTCCACGTAGAAATAATAATCCAGGTTAGGATTGATATCGGTTTCATAGTAGGGTTCCGTGGTTGTGGCAATCAGGGTATAGCAAAAATCAAGCACCTTACGGAACACGTTGAAATGCAGGAAGTCTTCATCATTCCCACTGTCAAAGCACCATGCCAGTGCAGCGGTATTCCCGTTCAGATCATAATTAAGATTATATGGCGGATCAAGATAATAGAGCATGAAATCGATACTGACGGTCTGCATGGGCAGTATTTCTAGTACCTGGGCATCGATGGTGTGACCATGCAGATAGGCAGTGATATCATAAGCA
>JAFGRJ010000198.1 GCA_016935235.1 Candidatus Cloacimonadota bacterium | reverse complement strand
TTTGATCTCACCTTCCCTGTCTACGATGATCGTTCTGGGCACACTGGTCACATTCAGAAGTTTCTGTAATTGCTGGCTGGTATCATGCACTGTAATGAATTTGAACTGGTTTGATTTGATCGTGGTTCTGACATCAGCAGCCTTGCGTGGTTTGTCCACAGAGATGGCAATGACAGTGACTTGTTCATATTTACTGGCAATAGCGTTCAGATGGGGAAGTTCTTTTAAGCAGGGTTTACACCAGGTTGCCCAGAAATCCAGGATCACAGGCCCGTTCATTAGTTTCTCATAGAAATTGACCTGGTTACCGTCAATGTCCTGTACAGTAAAATCCTGAATCCTGTCAGCCAGAAGCAATGTAAGGCTAAGAGTGAAAATAATCAGCAGAGTCTTTTTCATATCTAACTCCCGATAATTATTTGTTGTGCGATGATATTATGTATTCTGCAGACCTCGGGGTCATATTCATCGGCTATCGTTTGCACCCAGACATAAAGCACGAGGTCTTCCGGAACCGGAGGATCAGGCAGGTTAACGGTGAAACCTATTGGCACGCTCAGATCGGCTGCTTCGATTACAACGCTGCCGTTATACAGAGCTACCTGCAGACAGGGATCACCAGCATAATTGTTTATCCGTGATACTTCTTCCACCAGGGTGAATTTAAGATTGAGGTCAGCTAAGGGGAAATTCTCGACCAGATTCACACTGACACTGGCATCGATCATATTCTCATTTACACTGTAATCAAGGTCGTTCAGAAAAACCTCAGTTTCCTGATTCAACAGATTCTGCAATATGCCATAATAAATATCGTAGATGTCTTCATTCGCACCTGTGTAAGATATCTGACCCTGAAATACTGCAGCAGGTAAAGTGCCAATATCGTAATAATTCAGCAGTGCGCTGTTCCCGCTGACTTCCAGTGCATCAGCCAGATGGTATTCAATATAATAGAACTGGTCTCCGAGAAGAGCTTTCAGGTCGTGCAGGGCTTCTTCAGCATAGGGACAGCTGTTACACCATATTCCGGTCCCCAGTTCAACCAGTACTTTCTGATAGATCGGGGGTACAGCCTGGTTCCCGTAGAAAAGCAGATGATCTTCCATTTCCAGCAACACATCGGATATCAATGAATCAAGAAGAACTTCCATTGTCAGAGCATCGGTTACTTGCAATTGCCAGGTGATATCATGATGGTTGCGGCTTATCGGTGGCTGGGGAGAGATAAGATTGGATGTGAATTTAACCGAATCCGCTAAGGAGAACAGGGACAGGTAGAAAGTCGCAACATCGGCTTTGGTCTGCAGATTATTACTGTAGTTTTCGTGGTAGTAAGCCATCACGGGATCGACATTGTCAGCGGTAATGTCCTGCCATGCTTCCGTAAAGTCCGCCCAGAACAAGAATACTGGATTCTCCTCGGGAATTTCCGGGGCAAATTTATGCTCGAAACGATCACAGGCGAACATTATTGCAATAATAATCAAGATGAATAAGTATTTCTTCATTTTCTTACCTTTTATTCGTTGGGATGCAGAACAATATAAGTTGGCAAGCCGATTATTTCAAAATGATCCAGTATCTCTTTGGTGGGCGATGACTTCAGATTTTCAGCCTGGTATTTCACCAGCACAAAATCCTGGAGTTTTTCTTTGATGATTTCTTCCTTGAAAGTTGAAGCATCCATAACCAGGCAATTCTTGCACCATGTAGCCCAGAAATCAATAAAAACAGGTTTTCCATCCTGTTTGGCAGCCACCAGACCTTCCTGAATGGAATGATACCAGGTTAGATCAGAGGATTCCTCGACAATTGCTATGTGTTTGCTTCCGGGAGTTTTTTCCCGGAAAATTTTATAACCTGTAAAAGCATAATAAACAGCTATAATCATTATAATAATACCAAAGGCGATCTTAACCCATTTCATCCAGTTCCCCGGTTTGGGCAGAACCGAGAGCCCGGCTCCGGCAAAAGGCCAGGGTATTGCCATGCCGACCCCCAGCAAAAAAGGAAGGAGCAAGCCGGCTGTGTGCCCTGCTGTATAGAGTGAAGTGGAATAGAGAATAACAGAGATTAGAACCGGGGCAACGCAGGCTCCGGCAAGAATTGCAGCAATCACACCCAGAAGGAATACAGTAATAAATTTTCCCTTTCTTCCCACCTTGCCGCTCTGAAATCTGGAGAAATCTAGGGGAATGACATCGAACATGGCAAGTGCCAGAAGGATAAATAGAACCGCTATGATCACGTTGAACCAGGGAGATGAATTAATGGTACCAAATTGGGAACCGGTAAGCACCACAATCAATCCCAGTGCACCATAGGCAAGAGCCATACCCAGCCCATAGGTGCTGCCGATCAGGAATCCCCTGCCCCTCGATTCAGCTTGAGTTCCTGCTCCCAGAACTGCAATAGTTATTGGTATCATTGGTAATACACAGGGGGTAAGGTTCAGGGCTATACCACCGATCAGAATGAGTACAATGATCAGCCAGATGCTTTTATCGGCAAAAGCGTTCTGCACCGTTGCATCAGCCATTAAAGCCTGTTCAAGAAATCTGGCAAAATTATCACTTTTATGATAACCGGTTTCTATGCCAGTTATCCTGAAATCCTGCAGTAAGCCAGAAAGCTCCTGATAGCTGTCTGTCTTTGCCGTTTCAATTTCCATTTCCTCTGATTCGCGGTCACTGGATTCTTCTGGAATATCCAGATTCGGCGTTAATGATAATTTCAGTTCCACTTCTTCCGGAAAGAGACAGGTCCCGCTGTCCATACACATCTGGTAACCTGCGAAAATTGTTACTGTTTGAATCTTATCTGCAAATTCCGGAATAACTGTAAACTTTTTTACCAGAGTGACCTGACCATGGTATTCAACATTGCCTTCAGCATCCTTCTGACCCTCGGGATAGAGAGTGTTGGCAAAGGTAATACCCTCCTGCTCCTCAGCTTCAACGAAAAAATAATCTTCCTGCAGAGTGAGATGGTATCCTGCTGGAATATTATAGGTTACCTCGATCTGACCTGGTTTTATGCTGGCACTGACTATTTTATCCTGTTCCTGCGCAGATAACAGAGAGGCTGTTAGAAATAAAAGGGTTATGGTAACAATAATTTTCATTGATTTCCTCACCTTGGAAAATTTATTCTATATTAGCAATTT
>JAFGRJ010000036.1 GCA_016935235.1 Candidatus Cloacimonadota bacterium | reverse complement strand
TTATCAGGATAGGAGGATAATGCTATGTCCCGTTTAAATTCCATCGTGCTGGTTAGTGGGGGGATGGACAGCCTGGTGACTGCTGCGGTGGCAGTTCAGGAGAGCGATGCGGTTAATTTTCTTCATATAACCTATGGGCAGCGCACTCAGGAAGCCGAAAGACGCTGTTTTCACAAATTGGTTGAATTCTATGAACCGGCAGATTCCATGATCGTGGATATATCCTATCTCCGGCAGATGGGAGGATCCAGTCTTACCGACCCTGCCCTCAAAATACAGCAATTTGGCGAGTCCAGGGGTATTCCCAACACCTATGTTCCTTACCGTAATGGGAATTTCATTGCCATTGCTACCAGCTGGGCGGAGATAATCGTTGCCAACCGGATCTATATTGGAGCTGTCGAGGAAGACAGCTCGGGTTATCCTGACTGCCGGGAAAGCTTCTTCCAGGCTGCGGAAGAAACTATCAATCAGGGAACCCGGGATGATACTGGCATCAAGATCATAACACCGGTGATACATATGGAGAAATCCGAGATAGTGAAGTTGGGAGAACGGTTGCAGGTTCCCTTTGAATCAAGCTGGAGTTGTTATAAATACAATGATGTCGCCTGCGGGAGCTGTGACAGCTGCGTCTTGAGGATTCGAGCCTTTCAGAAAGCCGGTCTTAAAGATCCACTTCCCTATCGCAGTAAGATAAGTTGGGAAGCCTGCACGGATATTTGACAGCATATGACGCATTGTAGATTAGAATCGAGGAAATGAAGAAAATAAGGATTATCGGAGGCGGGTTGGCGGGAGCTGAAGCTGCCCTGCAACTGGCAGATCACGGCTGGCAGATCGAACTCTATGAGATGCGACCAGCGGTTCAGACACCCGCTCATCGGACTGGCGACTTTGGGGAGCTTGTCTGCAGCAATTCCTGGAAATCTCTCCTCATAAACACGGCAGCAGGTCTTCTGAAGAAAGAAATGGAAATGATGAATTGCCGTCTGCTGCCAATAGCATATAAAAGTGCTGTTCCATCCGGAAACGCACTGGCACTGGATCGACAAATCTTCAGCCAATTGCTGACCCGCGAAATTGAATCCTGTCCCAATATCACCATCCACCGGGAAGAAGTGCGGGAGATACCTTCAGAACAGACTATACTGGCCTCTGGTCCTTTGACCTCGGAAGCGCTTACCAGGGCGATTATCAAACTGATCGGGACCTCACACCTCTACTTTTTTGATGCCATCGCTCCCATTATCACTGCAGACAGTATCGATAAGGATAGAGTATTTGCCCGTACTCGTTACGACAAGGGAACAGCTGATTACCTGAACTGCCCCTTCACCCCTGATCAATACCATGCTTTTGTTGATGCTCTGACCCGGGGAAAAAAATACCACGCTCATGATTTCGAAAATGATTTCTTCCAGGATCAGGATTTCAATTTCTATGAAAATTGTATTCCCCTCGAAGAGTTAGCACGTAGAGGAGTCGATACTCTTCGTTTCGGTGTGATGCGACCGGTAGGACTGGCTGATCCGCGCACCGGGGAAAGGCCCTATGCTGTTATCCAGCTACGGGCTGAGAATCAGGCTGAAACTGCCTACAATCTGGTAGGTTGTCAGACCATGCTGCTTCAGGGTGAACAGAAACGTATTTTTCGCCTGGTTCCGGGTCTTGAGAAGGCTGAATTCCTGCGCCTGGGCTCTATTCATCGTAACACATATCTTAATTCACCTGCTGTCCTCAACGAAAACCTGCAATTTCGTAAAAATCCTGGTGTTTATCTTGCCGGTCAATTGAGCGGTGTGGAAGGCTACGTAGAGTCTGTACTCAGTGGTCTTCTGATCAGCAGGATTATTGCGGGGGACAAGCGCTTGTTGCCAGCAACCACCATTTCTGGGCAACTCTGGCGTCATCTGATAACTCCGGTGGAAAACTTTCAGCCTATGAATGCTAATTTCGGGCTCTTACCCCCTCTTGCCGGAAATAGGCATGACAAGAGCAGAAAAAAAGAACTGCTGGCAGAACGGGCACTTCATGACTTGAGAACATTTCTTGACCATCCGGAATCTGCTATCACCTGATATTTCTGGTTTCAATATTATTTCTTGACTTCTGTTTTCCTTTCCAACGGCTGTATCTTAAAAAACTCGAGGATTATTTTGTCCCGGAAACTAGATCTGACCCAGGGTAAGATTTTCACTGCGCTGATAAAACTGGCTACTCCCATTTTGGCCACCTCTCTTATTCAGATGGCATACACCCTTACCGATATGATCTGGTTGGGCAGAGTCGGCAGTGCAGCAGTGGCTGGCGCCGGTACAGCCGGCTTCTTCATCTGGCTCGGATTCGGTGTTATCCTTATCTCCAAGGTGGGTACGGAGGTAATGGTAGCCCAGACGACTGGAAAGAAGGATATCAACTCGGCAGCAAACTATGCCAGAAATGGTCTGCAGTTCAATTTCCTTTCCGCACTCATCTATGGAGTGGTTCTTCTGCTCAACCGTAACCGCCTTATCGACTTCTTTCACCTGCACGATCCCCTGGTGGAAGGTATGGCTTTTCAATACCTTACTGTTGTAACCTGCGGTCTGGTATTCTACTTCATCAATCCGGTGCTTTCTGGTATATTCAATGGTTCCGGGGACAGCCGGACACC
>JAFGRJ010000197.1 GCA_016935235.1 Candidatus Cloacimonadota bacterium | reverse complement strand
TCACTTTCCAGACAGAAATCCTCTCTTCCTGCAAATATGCCCTTTATCCACCAGGCATATTCCCTGTGATCAGTAGAAATCATGATATCTCCACTGGGAATCAGCAGACGGGACAATACATCCAGAAAGAGATCCTGTATCAGCCTGTTTTTGTGGTGTTTCCTTTTAGGCCAGGGATCGGGATGCAGAATGTAAATCCGTTCCAGTGATGCTGCAGGTATTATCCGCTCGAGGTTCTGATCCACAAAAAGCCGTAGCAGGCGGACATTACTATTTTCCTGTAGATCAAGTTTTCTCAGGATTGTTTTTATCCGTTTATCCTTAACATCTATGCCCAGGAAATTTATCTGTAGATTCTGCCTTGATTTCGCCACGATGAACTCCCCCCTGCCACTGCCAATCTCGAGATAAACCGGATTCACATTTCCAAAAATCCTGGTAAAATCAAGATCTTTATCAGCAATCCTGTTAATCAGAAAAAAATCCCTTTTTAATGATAAATCCTCTTTCATTCATCCATTCCTGAACAGCGTAAAAAAAAAAGTGCCCCTGATACTGTCAATCAATACCGCAGGAAACAAAAAAGAACTGGTCCAGGAAGGATTTTCATTTGACAGGTTTTTAAGGTCGGGAAAGTATAGCAGCAGACTTCGGGGCAGGGTGCAATTCCCGACCGGCGGTTAAAGTCCGCGAATCCTGATAAATATCGGGACCGAACCGGTTTAAATCCGGTACCGACAGTTAAAGTCTGGAAGGGAGAAGTTCAAATTTAGACTGGCAATCCAAGCAGCCCCGGAGAAACGGGGTATTTTTTATGAATCCTTTCATGAGACAGGTACTGGCTCTGGCTTCCTCCTGCCGCGGTTATGCCAGCCCCAATCCTGCTGTTGCCTGCATCCTGGTCAAAAAAGGAAAAATCATCGCCCGGGGTGTTCATCGCAAGACAGGTGAAGCCCATGCCGAAGTAATTGCGCTAAACAAGGCAGGGAGCAGAGCCAGGGGTGCCACACTTTACATAAATCTTGAACCCTGCTGTCATTACGGTCGTACTCCACCCTGTACTGCTCAGATAATCAGGCATGGTGTAAAAGAGGTTTATGCTGCTATCCGCGATCCCAATCCTCTGGTCAATGGCGGTGGTATTAAAGAACTGAGGCGGGCTGGAATACCTGTTCATATGGGACTGGGAAAGGAACAGGCAGGAAGTATCAATGAGAGCTACCTGAAATACATTACTCGGGGTAAACCCTTCGTGCACCTTAAGACTGCCCTGTCCCTGGACGGAAGGATTGCTGCTGCTGACGGTAGTTCCCGCTGGATATCAAATCCTTCTGCCCGGCAATACGGTCATTTTCTCCGTAATATTTATGACGCTATCCTCATTGGCAAAGGAACACTGCTCAACGATAATCCACATTTGAACGTCCGGTATATCAATAATCCCCGGCAACCTCTCAGGATAATACTAACCCGCAAAATCGACTTTTCATTTTCCGATTTCCAATTGATGAATATATATCGGTCGCCGGGTAAAATCCTGATCGTGGCTGATGAACAATATATTAACTTCGGGACGATCAGGGAATTCGAAGAGGGCAATGTCACTATTCTGGCTGTCCCCTCCGTTGATAACAGGTTGTGCCTGGATATACTGTTACGATATCTAGCCTCCCATGACCTGATCAGTGTTCTGGTGGAGGGTGGTTCCTTTACCATCACTGAATTCCTGAAACAAAATTTGGCGGATAAACTTACTCTTGTTATCTGCCCCCTGCTCCTGGGCGATGCAGCCCTGCCTTTGTTCCATGATACCGCTATTAATTCCATGGAACGGGCTCTGAAGTTTCGGAAAACAGAATTCAAAAAAATCAAGGATAATTTGATTGTAAATGCATATCCACTCTTCCCGGAGGTGTGAATGTTCACCGGTATTATCGAGGAAATCGGCACCATTACTGCAGTGGAACATCTATCTGCAATCACCAGTTTATCCATCACTGCGGAAAAGGTTCTAACAGGTATGAATACAGGCGACAGCATAGCAGTGAACGGAGTATGCCTCACTGTTACGGAAACAGGCAGGAATGAATTTAAGACCCAGATCATGGAAGTCACCTTGAGAAATTCCAGCCTGAATTCCCTGCAACGCGGCAATAATGTAAATCTGGAAAGGTCATTAACTGCAATCGGTCGTTTTCATGGTCATATCGTTACCGGCCATGTGGACGCGGTTGGCACCGTAGCGATGATCATAGCAACAGAAAGGGGGATTCAGATATGGATCGGGGCAGGAGAAAATATCATCAGCCAGATCGTCTTAAGAGGTTCCGTAGCGATCAATGGTGTCAGCCTCACAGTATCGGACCTGCGGGAAAAGGAGTTTCAGGTTTCCCTGATCCCTTTCACCATTAATAACACTTGCTTCAAAGGCTTGAAAACCGATGATCTGGTAAATATCGAGGTAGATATACTCGCTAAGTACATATTCAGGGCTGCGGAAAATTATTATCCTGATAGGAAGGAACGGGAACGAATCAACATTGAGCTTCTTAACCGTTCCGGTTTTGCGGATTAGGAGGGATGTTCATGAGATCAACCTCGCTGGATGAAATCGTTCATGATCTTCGCAGAGGTAAAATGGTCATAGTCCTGGACTCTAATCAGCGGGAGAATGAAGGCGACCTGGTGATGTCAGCGCAATTTGTTACAGCTCAGGAGATTAATTTCATGATCAGCCATGGCAGGGGATTGGTCTGTGTACCCCTATCCCAGGAAACAGCAGAGCGATTGCAGCTTTCACCCATGTGCAGTAATAATATGGATCCTCATCGAACCAATTTCACAGTTTCCACAGACCACATTGCGGTTACCACCGGAATATCTGCTCCTGAAAGGGCTGTTACAATCAGGGCGCTGGCAGATCCAGCCAGTGGACCGGAATCATTTCGAAAACCCGGTCATGTTTTTCCCCTGATAACTCACCCGCAGGGATTATCAGGCAGGCAGGGTCACACTGAGGCGGCATTGGAACTGATGCATCTGGCAGGACTCTTTCCGGTAGCTGTGATCTGCGAGATCATCAAACGGGATGGCACCATGGCCCGTTTTCCCGATTTATTGAGTTTTTCCCGGCAATGGAAAATAAAGATAATCACCGTATCAGATATCCTGAATCACCTCGAGCAGAGCATCAATAAAGTCAGGAGAATTATCAGGACTGACCTGCCTACCCGATATGGCAGGTTTCAATTGTATGCCTACTCTGAACCCGGAAAGCTGGAACCCCATCTGGTGCTGGTCAAAGGAAATCCGGCTCAGATTAAGGAAGCAGTACCGGTACGGATTCATTCCGAATGTATAACCGGAGACCTGTTCGGGTCAGCCCGATGTGACTGTGGTGATCAACTGGAGAAGGCTTTAAGCATTATCGGTGTTTCCAGGGCAGGCATCCTGATCTATCTACGGCAGGAAGGTCGGAACATAGGTCTGCTGAACAAATTGAAGGCTTATCAGTTGCAACTTGCCGGTCTGGATACGGTGGAAGCAAATCTAAGGCTGGGTTTTGATCCCGATCCGCGTGATTTCAGGGTGGCGGCAGAAATTCTCCAGGATCTTAAAGTGGACAAGATCCGCCTTCTAACCAATAATCCCCGGAAATTGCAGCACCTGGAAAAATATGGGATAACCATCACTGCCAGAGAAGCCCTGGAAATTGAACCCAATATTTTTAACCGCAAGTATCTACAGACAAAAAAGAATAAAATGGGTCATTTATTAAATATCAAAGAGGAGGGAAAATGATCGCCAGTTATGCAGGAAAGCTGTCTGGTAAGGGAATGAGATTCGCTTTGCTTGTGAGCCGTTTTAATGAGTTCATAACCAGCCAGCTTCTGGAAGGAGCGCTGGATTGCCTGCAAAGACAGGATGTAGCCGAAGCAGATCTAACAATTGTGAGGGTTCCCGGTGCCTTCGAAATACCGGTCATCGCTCAGAAATTGGCTGAAAAAAATATATATCACGGCATCATCTGTCTGGGAGCAGTGATCAGAGGAGACACACCTCATTTTGAATACATCAGCGCCACGGTGACCAGGGGTATTGCCCGGGTAGCTCTAAAATTCAGCATACCGGTGGAAAACGGGATTATAATGACCGATAATCTGCAGCAGGCAATTGAAAGAGCAGGCACCAAAGCCGGTAACAAGGGATTCGCTGCCGCACAGAACGCTCTGGAAATGGCTAACCTCATGCAGACTCTGAATAAGATCTGACGATCTGATTCCAGCTGCTTCTTATCAAAAGTTTGCTGTCTGACCGACAAAGGGATTGTTTATTTTCTCCGTCCCTATGGTTGTAACCGGCCCGTGTCCCGGTAATACAATGGTGTTATCGGGGAGCAGGAACAATCTATTTCTTATTACTTTTATGAGTCCGCGGTGATCGCTTCCGGGGAGATCTGTGCGTCCGATGCTCCCGGCGAACAGAGTGTCTCCACAAAAAAGTAACTCCCCCGTAAAAAGACATATACCTCCCGGAGTGTGTCCCGGGGTGCTGATAACCTCTATCTCACTTTCGCCCAGGAATATCTTTTCACCTCCTGCGAGCAGACGGTCAGCAGGAGGTGAAATAACGTGATGCCCCCAGAGCAGACTCAGGTTTCTGGCAGGCTTGAGAAGCATGTCGGCATCAGCACGGTGGATCAGCAACTCAGCCTGGAAGTGTTCTTTCAGCAGACCGTTACCGGCAATATGATCTCCATGCCCGTGAGTATTGATTATATATTTCAGCACCAGATCAGTTTTTTTGATGAAATCGACCACCCTGGGATCAGGAGCCGCTAAATCTATAATCGCTGCCTGCCTGCTCTGTTCATCTTCCAGCAGGTAAGTGTTGGTGCCAAATTCCGGAAGAACATTGAATATTCTATATTTCATTTTACCTCTTACTGAATTAGAAATTCTGCAACTTGCTCAGGACGCATTTTAGTTACCTGAATCCTGTGGGCAAGAGAAAATCCTTCCCCATAGAGTATCCAGTCTGTATCCGGGGCTTTGTTACTGTAACGCAGCAGCAGCGATGCAACCAGTTCCAGCTCTGCAGGTTTCAACCTCTTCCGGGATATGATAATTCCCAGCGGACCCGGAACAGATTCAGCCTGCATCACGATCTGATCTTCCACGAACGCATTAAGTCGTTCGTTGTCCAGGCTGTTCTTGCCAACTACAATCTTGATATTTTCGTTGATCCGGAAATGCCTGCCAATATTTAGCAACCTTATCTGTTTTTCATTTAGCATATCATGTTCCTGCAGATCACGCAGACGGTTGGAATACGCTTTATCAGTGAGCAGGCAGCCACCTCCAGGATTGTGATAAAAGGTTATGCCATATCGCCCTGCCAATTCCATCTGGGCTTTCCGACCCCTCCCGTGCAGATCAAGCATATCTTCTCTTTTAATCCAACCTTCCCTGACCGGCAGGGTATCGGAGAGAAGCCGCTGACTCAAAGGTCTTATCAGCAGATCATTGATCCGACTCAATTTCCCCACCGCGTTTAGAGCATCTGCCCGTTGGGACATAGGCCTCTGTCCCAGCACTTCCCCTGATATGATGAAATCAACGTTATATGCACGCATCAATTCGCCTGCCTTGCGCAGCATCAAGCCATGGCAGTCGATACAGGGATTCATGTTCTTGCCAAAACCATAGCGGGGGTTTTTCAGCATCTCAATATGCTCCGTGGTGATATCTATTACCAGCAGGTTAAAACCGATGTGTTCCGCTGCTTTCAGGGCATTTCCCGGTCCGAAAAAAGGCGTCTGGAAGAACACCGGCAAAACGTCGTAGCCAAGGCTATTCATATGCAACACTGCCAGCATGCTGTCCAGTCCACCGGAGAAAAGGGCAAAACATCTATATTTCTTTTTCATGATTATTTATCCGGACAATAAAACATTAAATCTAATACCCCTAATTTCAAGCTTAATAGATGATTATCTACCAGAAAAAAATCATCCCTATGTCAAGGAGAAAGATCAGGTAAATCTGTCGAATTATACTAACTGGCTATTTGTATTTACACCCGATAACCAGTCTCTGTCTGGTCTTATTGCTGAATCATGAATCTCCAAGAAATTATTTGTTGATTAAAGATATGAAACCTTTTCAGGATTTAGTATTATTAATTTCTTATTCAGCATTCCTGTTTCTCTTTATATACCATTATTGTAACCTGGTAAATACAGGTTATCTTCAATATTTCACACTATAAAAAAATTATACTAAGCTCAACTCATGAAAGAGAATACTGAATAAAAAGAAAATATACTGTCCACTCTGGTATACTGGAGTACTCGGGAATATCTGGTATCTATAGATCTAATCAAAGATAATCTTCAGCGCTTTCAATAAATATTCCACTTCTTCTTCAGTATTGAAAACCTGGATAGAGATACGGATCAGTAACTTTCTTTCCCAGTTAATGACCGGAACTTCGATTCTATATTTATCGTATAACAAATTTTTCAATTCCAGGGCAGAGTATTTTTGAGGAATTTCTATAACCGCCATCATCAAACATTCAGGAAACTCAGTATAGAGAGATTCTTTACCGGTAATTTTGTTAGCCTCTATTATGAAATATTTCACCAATTCATTACATCTCTTCTGCCAATCCGCGACACGATTTTCCCTGTAGAACTTGAGAGCTTCCGCAATGGATAGGAAGGATGAAAGATCACTTGTGCCATAGAACTGGTTGGAATCAATGTAATCACTGCCACTCCGCATTTCTCTATTGGAGCCCCAACCCCAGCCGGTAATCAAAGGTTTGACTGTAGTCTGCAATGCTTTGCGAGAGTACAGGAAAGCCGTACCTTTCGGCGCGAAAAGCCATTTATGAATATTGCTGAAATAGAAATCAGGATCTATTTCTTTGATGTTCAAAGGGCAGTGACCGATTGCGTGAGCTCCATCGATTACGGAGATTGTGTTGTGCTCGCGGGCTAATTTACAAATTTCTTTAACTGGAAAAAGCTGTGCCGTTTTCGAACTGATATGACTGAAAAAGATAAGCTTGGTCTGGGAAGAAATATGAGATTTTATTTTATTGATCAATTCGCTGGTTCCCGGCAAAGGCAGATCAATATTCACCTTTTTAACCTTGAATCCCTTTTCTTTCTGCCAGAATTCCCAGGCATTTAAACAAGCTCCATACTCATGGTTGCTAACCAACACTTCATCATTTTTTTTCAAATCCAATGACCTAATTACCAAATTTATCGCGTAAGTTGCATTTCTTATTAGTATAAGATCATCATGATGGCAATTAATGAAATCACCTATCAGCTTACGGGATTTCTTTAATTCAGGAAGCAGAATTTTCAGGAAAAACTCAACCGGCTGGAATTCAATAATTCTCTGCCATTCCTGATATTTATTAAATACGCTTCTGGGACAGACTCCATAAGAGCCATTATTTAAGAAATAGATATTTTCATTTAACAGGAAATCCTTTTTATTTATCATGTTTTTCCTTTTAAATATATTTTGCTTTAATTCATAAATGAGTATTTTAATGTCCAGACAAATTAAACTACTGGAAATGATCGAAAAGAGAGAATTATGGATGGATAATTATAAATTAAAGGGAAAAAATTGAGTATTGGTTAATGTTCCACTTGCGAAGTTAATCCTATGCTCAGTAATAAAGTCTATCCCGGGATATTCATATCCCTTTCCTTCCGCAAGCTGTTTTTTCCCATTCCTGTACAGTCGGTAATCTCAAATCGTAATGTGCAGTTTATGCTCAATCTTTATATCTGATTACATATACCATAAAATGATCATTTTAAATTTTTCCAGGTGGTAAATAATCTAAGGGAAAATTTCTGGCGACGGTACTATCATCCCAGGAAAATTATCCCTGATTATATACAGCAGGCGTTCCCCAATCATGGGGATCATGATTAATGGCAGTATTAACCTCATAGCCTGTATAATATTCGCATTATCTCCATTCTTAATCCAAATACCCCTTTTTACCTCTGCTTTTTCCTGATAGCACGGATATTGAGCATTGTCAACTCCAATCTCTTGATCTGATAATCCTGATCAATATCGAGAATCCCATCCTTTTCTCAGTAAGTATATTCACCTGCAGGTAAATAATGACATCGAATCTGATTTCCTCTCCCAATGTCAAATGTTATACCGGTGATCTCGCTGAAATCTAATTCTCCAATGAAATGCATGATGTTCTTGATCCTGCCCATCCCATGCCAGAGAGCAGTATCCTGCAGGCTGGACATAGTATACCAGAATTCTGACTGCTGTTTTTCTCTCCTGATAAATCAGTGTTCGCTAATAAATGCTATTTGATACTATCAACGATTTCGACTGAGTATTATAATCAATAGTGATCCCAATTATCTCTAAAGAATCTTACCTTACTATATTTCAATTGACACTAATAGAATAGAATCAATAAAATAAATTTATTAATGAGAATTGGAAAATATCACACTTTTATACAAAATGGAGTAAAATATGAAAAATTTTTCCATTATTCTATTTTTTTTACTTATTTCTCTCTCTGTTTATTCAGAAATCATTAATATCACTCTTGAAGATACCAAGAATATTGCTGATCGAACTGCCAGGATATTATGGGGAGATGTTTATCCTGATCAGCCAAGTGCCTATTATGGACCAGATGACGAAATCATAGCTTACCATTTCAACTATGCCATCGGAAAAGAATTTCCGGATAAACAGGTCCTGACCGAAGAGTGCCAGCACGCTTTTGAAAATGAAAACCGCATCAAGGGATTCGGAACAGGTGAATACGCCAATATTGTGATCGGGGCACAACCTTATATGCCGGTAATCATCGAATATTCCCAGTGCCTTGCCAAACAATATGCTCTTGGCTGGAAGATTGAAGAAGCAGCCAGAAAAATATTTGGTCCTGATTATCAATTGGAAAGAACCTATTACCTCGGTCTAGTTGATGTCTGGTTTTGCATTTCCAGAGATAACAAGAAGATGTATATTAATCTTGAACCAAAAATCAACATTAAAAGTGCAGAAGAATTCCATGAATATGTAAATTCCAAAAGTTATTTCTGGCAGAGTGATAGTTTTGATGAAGATTGGATTGAATATCTTGAAAACAACAAATCTGTAACCCGTTCCACAATATATATCCCCGGATATGAAGAAATGCCTTTTCTGGAATGGAGTTATGGCTGTACTCCCACTTCAGGAGCCATGCTGCTGGGCTGGTGGGATAATTATCACCATTATGGCAATCTGATCAAATATCACATGAGTCGTTATGATCCCATTCAGGATCAATATGATCATCATGTTCCGGATATCCAGAAAGACCTAGCCATTGAGATGAACACCGATGATGAAGGAAGTACAAGCAGAGATGATATTTGTGACGGCTACATCGAAGAGGTCGAAGATCGGGGCTATGATTGCAGCTCTGATGGTCACTGGGCTCTTACCTGGACTGTCGAACAGCTTTTTGATGATATCAAGGAAGAGATCAATAACAATAGACCGATTCATGTCAGTATCGAGAACCATTCCATAATCGGAATCGGATATAACAATGATAGCCATACAGTGGATACTCACGACCCTAACTGGGCAACTATCAGAACCATTAGCCGATCGATGCTTGAGGGCACTTACTGGGTTGTTGTCAGCGACAATTATGGCACTTTTGTCGATCTTAACTCCCCTCATGGCGGTTTGAACTGGAACAATAGCGACGGAGATAATGAGACCCTGGATTCCAATGATTTTTTCGAGATCAACTGGTTCAGTACTAATGATCCTGATACCTATGTTAAATTATATTACCATTATGGGGGTGGGTATACTCCTTCGGACTGGACTCTGATAACCGGGAATACAGAAAATGATGGCATTTTCGACTGGCATGTGCCTGAAATAGACGATCCCTATTACGGCGATCAATCTGATTACTGCCGGGTGAAGGTGGAAATTTATAATTCAGGCAATAACATGATCGCAAGTGACGGCAGTTACGGAAATTTCACCATAAATCCAGGTGGCAGCCTGCAGGAGATTGTTTCCCTAAGCACAGTAAATACCAGCACGTCTTCTGATTATTTCTCAATCAACAATTATGAAGACACCTGGGGTGTGGTCGCAGTAAAAGATTTGGATCATGGAACTTTCTGGTATATGGAATTGTATGATGATCTGGAATTCAGTAATCTGATCGAAGAATCTCATGAATGGGAACAGGTTAATTACATAGTGATTGATGGTTACAATGCTGCCATTGAAGAATGCGGTGTTAAAGTGATGAATAATTCGGGAGATATGTGGTGTAATGTTACTTTTGACGGAGATCCGGAAACATTCGAAACTGATTTTACCTATAACTTTGTATTCTATCCAAATTATATTGCTAATATGTGGGATGTTCACTTAACTCCCGGTGAATATTACTTCGAACTGGTATTAACAGGAGTAAGTAATTGTGATCTTGATATGGCTTTGTTCAAAGCTGGAGGGGATGGATATTTTTCCCGTGATAACAATGTGGCTTCTTCGGAAAATGTAGGTCCAGGAGTTAATGAAGCTTTTAACTATACTGCTCTTCAAGAGGGAGATTACGGATTGTGCATCATTTCTAATAATAATTGTGGCTGTAACTTAGAAATCAGGATTCATGATTCTAGTATATGGGAAGGCAGTGTATCAACCGATTGGTTCGACCCTGCAAACTGGTTGAATAATTCAGTTCCCTCCTTTGATGATGATATAATCATTCCTGCAACTTCAACCTACTATCCAACAATTAGTTCAGGAAATGCTTATTGCGATAATCTCACTATCGATACTGGTTCATCTTTAGCTTTAAATGGAGGATATCTGAATGTCTACGGTGATCTGGACATATTCGGTCAATTAAAAATGCAGGGAACGGGGGCAACCCTGACTGTTGAAAACAGCATAGTCTGGGAAAGCGGTTCCTCAGCACTTATTACGGATGATATCTCGATCATCAACTGTTATCGTAACTGGACATTTCAAGCAGGTTCCAATGTTCATATCGATCATGGTAAAGCTGTATTTGTCACAGATTATGACAGTTACATCGTCAGTGACGAAAGTAATTCCTATTTCAACAATGTGGAAATAAATAAGCCCGGGGGAATTTTTGAATTCAATCTTTTTTCGATTGCTGACCTGATTATTAACGGAAACTTTACCATTGATTCCGGTTCGACTTTTAATTCGAGTTCTTTCAACACCATCGAGATCGGTGGTTTATTCAGCAACAATGGCCATTTCCAACTCGATGAAGGAACAATCAGTTTTACCGGTGACCATGCCTATCTGAAATGTAACTCAGGAGATTATTTCAACAGTATTGATATCAGTACCAGCAATGAATGCCCCCTCCTTTCTGACCTTTATGTGGAGGCTGACCTTATAATCAACAGCGGAGGTCTTCTTTCGTCAGATTATGATATTTACCTTATGGGTAATTGGGAAAACAATATGGGACCATCAGCATTCAATGAAGGAACAGGGATTGTCATATTCAACGGTGCAGATGATCAATATTGTTCAACTGAAGAGTTTAACATAATCCAAATGAATAAATCTTCAGGAGAGTTCATTATCCCAACAGGTTCGACAGTGACCTGCGACAGCTATGACTGGATAAATGGAGTATTAAATGTCGATGGTGGTCAGTTCACGGTATATGACCTTTACGATAACAGTATAGTGGGATTATATGTTCTGACGGCAGGTCAGATCGATCTGCATCAGGATATGGGTCATTATGCGGATGTTAATGGAAGTATAATTATTTACGACGGCACTTTCAATATTCATGGCGGAGCCGATGATTGCTGGTTCGCTCATACAGATGATGCCTACCTGTATATGGATGGCGGTATCCTGGATGTAAAAGACTGGGGGATCCACTTCGATGATGATCATTTATTCTCACATGTTATTCTGGGCGGCACCATCAGGATAAACGGTGATTTCAGTTCCGATCGCAATGATTTCGATCCGGAGGGCGGTAATATCGAACTTTATGGATCCGGGGATGCAGATATTGAATTCGGACCGGGAAACCATCTCAATAACCTGATCATCAATAAAACAGAAGTAAGAAGATCATATCGAATTGAGAATAAAAATGATAATAATTCACCAAATCCTGGAAGAAGAAAATTATCCGAAAATACCAGATCCGAGGTTGTAACTCTACAAAATGATCTTACCGTAAATGGTGATGTAACGTTAACCCTTGGCACACTGGACCTGAATGGTCATATATTGAATATTCTGAATAATCTTTTAATCTACGGAAATCTGAAAATGCAAGATCCAGCGGACGAACTGCATGTGACAGGTCTTATAAACTGGTATGACGGTTCTGGGGACGACATTAATAATGGAAATATTTTTCATAGTGGTAGCTGGTCATTCTTTGGTGGAACCAATGCCACCTTAGGGACTGGTAATACAGTTCATTTTACAGGTAACACTGCCAGGAAACTCTACTCGACCGAGCCCAATGCCAGCTTGGGAAATGTTATCATTAATAAACCTGGTTCTTATGTATAT
>JAFGRJ010000196.1 GCA_016935235.1 Candidatus Cloacimonadota bacterium | reverse complement strand
TGTTACCACACTCCCGTTTTGATTACCATCAATTATTGTCTGTGATATGTAAACACTGTCCAGGGTTGTGAGGAATAAGGAAGCAACTGTAATGTTTTTCCCGCCATAATTGATATTTTCAAAATAGGTATCTGGTTGCACCAGAACCGTGTCGCCATCAACTGCAGCATAGATGCCTTCTTGTATTGTTACATAATCATCTGGTATATTTATGATCATTGGAAACAGATTTAATGCAGATAAAAATATAATCATATATATGAAAATTTTCATTCTGACCCCCTTATATAATTTCAATTCATTTGATCAGCGTCATCTTCCTGATCTTCACATCATCCTTCGTTTTCAGCCTGTACAGATAAATTCCTGTAGGTACTTTCCTCTGGTTGTTGTCATCCCCGCACCAGACAGTGGTATGGTTACCTGCAGTAACAGTATCATCAATAAGTGTTTTGACCAGTTGACCTTTGATATTATATATTTTCAGTTCCACTGCGCAGCTGCTTGGCAGGAAGTAGGAAATGGTGGTCTCAGGATTGAAGGGATTGGGGAAGTTCTGAGCCAGGGAGAAGACAGGGGTGATGGTCTCGTCCGCCACAGGTGTCATTTCGAGATCGAAGAAGCTGGCGATCTCCCAGAGCAGATTTTCCCTGGTGCTGGGATATTCCTCATCGACGAGATCTGCCAGAGTATAGGAGAAACAGAAGGTTTTCTGCTGATGTGTTCCTTCAAACTGAACTGCAACGATTCCATAATCACTTTCCTGAAAAGCTGTTTGAGCTGTTGGAAGAGGAGTAAAAATATCAATATACCCATTATGAGGCTGATTCGAATCAAGGAATAACATACCCTCTGTGATGGCGGATTCCTGACCTTCCAGGTGATCTATCTGATTATAACTTCCATCTTCAATAGCACTTAAACCAAAGAACTCGAGAAGCACCTCATTATCATTCTGGTCCCAACCGAGGGCATCTCCTCCTTCCAAATAGACACATCCGCCGTTTTCCAGATATTCACATATAGCATTTGCCATTGCATCTGAAAACAGAGTATTATCACCCTGATAATTTCCAAAGGAGAGGAAAACTGCATCAAAGCCATCCAGTATATATTGAAAATCAGTTCGATAATTTACGGTTTCAGCAACCTGCTCCAGATAATCTCTGATGAAACACCCGCTATAATCTTCACCATTTTCTATCCCCTCCCAGACAAGAATGCCGGAATTTATCCTGATGAAGTCCTCGAACATAGTTGTAGCACATCCACTAGCTGTATAGACAGTGATAGTAACATCATAATAATCCTCTTCATTATAGGTCCAGACGGGATTCTGTTCTTCTGAATCAATTATACCGTCACTGTCTAAATCCCATTCCCAGGCTATTATCGGATTATCTTCGTCGGAAACGGAGATATCCATGAAATGCACTTCCAGCGGTATGCTGCCGCAAACAACATCAGCGGAAATATAGGGGTATAAATATTCTTCAGGCAGTATTTCCAGATGATCTGCTATTTTACAGAATAAAGAAGTTCTGCTGTTAAAGGTATCCACATCAACAAGATCGGCAAGTGAATAAGAAAGCGTAAAGGTGCGTGATCCGTTGGCATTTACATTATATACTGACACTATACCGAAATTATCCTCAATAAAAGCCGGGACACCTCCGGCGATCGGTGTCAGCAGATCCAGATACCAGTTATTGAACTGATGAGAGTCCGAAAACAGCATATTTTCGCAAACAGTCCCGGGTTGTCCTGCCAACGAGGATATCGGATTTGAATTCCCGAGATTACTCGAATCCATCAGACCAAAAAAGGAATATAACGATTGCATCTCTGGATATTGATTGTACTCGATAGCGTTGAAGAAACAGCCATCTACATATACTTTCCCCCCATTAAGAAGATAGTTGTGAACTACAGATATCTTATCATTCTCAGGATACTCTGAATCAGCCAGTATCTGTCCGTAGTTCCCTGCTGAGAGAAATACTGCATCGAATCCGATCAGGGAAGCGGGGATTTGATTTGAATAATAAACATCATAATCAGCTCTTGACAGAAAATCATGAATAAAACGACCACTGAAATCTAAGCCATTCTCCACGGCATCCCAGATTAATATCCCGGACGGTGCTATGGGTATCTCAATAATGATCTCATCACCAAGAACAACCGGTATATCGGCTTCGGTTGTGATAACGAATTCAGTGAAGATGAATTCGGCATCTTCAGAGACATGGACCTCGAAAACATCTTCCAGTGTGAAGTAGTCATCGGCTGGAATGGATCCCCAGCAGGTATTATCTGTAATCTCGATCTCAGGATTATTACAGGACAGAGTGAATGTCGCGTTGTCGGAATCGACATAATGGGCGAAATTTCTTAGAACAAGATCGAAGGTTCCGGACTCTCCTGCTTCAAGGATACCATTGCCACTGTCATCATTGATCGCATAATCGAACAGGTTCAACTTCAATTCTTGATTTACTGCTACGTTTGTCTCATCCAGAGCCCGGAAGGCATTTATCCTGCCACTTCCCAGCATATACTCGTACCCGAGGTTCAGATCATTAATATTATCCGCAGTACCAAAGATCTGAGTGATCATCTGATCCACACTCCAATCCGGATGATAGGATTTCAGCAGACCCATCGTACCCGCAACCAGGGGAGTGGCCATCGAGGTTCCACAAATGGTGCCATAACTTCCATCACTGATCGTGCTCAGAATACCGCCGTCGACATTCATATCTCCTCCCGGAGCCGCAATGTCGACCCAGCAACCGAAATTAGAATAATCCGCTTTTTCATCGTTCCCAGCTACCGAAGCGACAGAAATCACACCTGGATAAGCAGCAGGATATATCTCTATCTGATTATCATTATTATGAGCTGCTGCTACAATTATACTTCCCAGTCCGGTCACATATTCGATAACCTCATACTCCGCCTGAGAAAAACCTTCTCCACCCCAGCTGTTACTGATGATAGCCGCTCCGTTTTCAGCGCAGTAGATCATGCCGTCAAAGGGGTAATACAGCCAAATATCACCCGGACTGTGTTTAGTTAACATAACCGTTATATTCCAGCTGATGCTGGAAATCCCAATTCCATTATCGGTGACCCCGGCAGCGATCCCGGAACAGTGGGTGCCATGATCATCTTCCGGGATATCATGGTCGATATCGTTGTCATCGGAGTAGAAATCCCAGCCGATAAGATCATCATCATAACCATTACCGTCATCATCGAAATTATTAATATCTCCCGGATCATAGATCCACTCATTACCTGAATATTCCAGGACATGCCCATCCCCGTCTGCATCCTCACCAAGGTTCTGCCAGACATTATCGAGTAAGTCAGGATGATACCATTCCAGAGAACTATCTACAATTCCGACAATAACCTGCTCTGTTCCATCCTCACCATGATGAATATCCCAGGCTTGCTCAGCCTGGATCTGGGGCAGATGCTGCATGACCGAATAAAGAGGATCATCGGGAATATCAGCCGGATATCTTACAGGAACCGGTTCAGCATATTCGATATGAGGATCGGCGGAAAAACTACGGATAACATCTTCAATATCATATTCAGATGGAAAGGTCAAAAGGTAGATACGGGAAAGGTCGGGAAGATCGCTCCTGAGTTTATCAGGATTGTAGCGGAACCTTTTTTCGATGGAGCTTATCCCGAGTTCCATGACCAGTGCATCCAGCGATGGAATACCGAAATAGACTGCTCCCTGCTGGGCAGGGATTTCTCCCCAGCCCTCTTTGACCTTGATAGTGAGCGTGCCTTCCTGATAAGTAACATTACCCCGATTGACATCCTGGCCATAAAGGCTGGTACAGAATAAACACAGAATAATTAATAAGGATTTCATAATATCCTCCTGTTTTTGGGAAAATTGTCATTTCAACAATATCATCTTCCTGACCTGTGAAACATTTCCTGCTTTAAGATGGTATAAATAAATGCCGGAATTAACGGATTTGTTATTCCCATCCCTGCCGTCCCATGTTATTGAATTCAAGGATTCATGAGTTGATGGATTTAAGGGGAAAGAACGGATTTTTTGACCTTTGATATTGTAGATGTTCAGTTCGGCTGTTTCACAGTTTGCCGGGAGCTGGAAAGAAATAATAGTGCTGGGGTTGAAAGGATTGGGGAAGTTCTGGTGCAGGATTATTCCCGGGGTCTGAACAATAATATTTTCTTCTACTGCAACATAGGGAGGAGCTCCGAATTCATAAGCACCCATGTCTATGATGGCAATGCCATCGCCATCGCCGTCCCAGATGCGCTGGTTGCCGGTAATATCGCAGGGAGGAAGGTTCAATCCCGTTGTATCCGGGGTGCCGGTATCGATGCAGGGGGAATCCGGCAGCAGGGAATAGGGGTGATCGCCGGTTCCACAGAATAGTGGATCCAGGTCGATATTTCCTTCTCCTTCCCAGCCTTCCTGAATATCTGAATATATAATGGTAAAAGAGCCTGTTGCCTGCAATTCAGCGATCTCATCATTCCAGAGGATACAGTTCGCTAATGACAGATTGCAGCTTATAATTTTAATCGCCCCGGCAGCTGTATCGACATCATTATCAGCTATAACGGAATTGGATATGGATATTGATGATACTGCTGCCCAAATACCACAACCCCAGTAACCATTGTTCTCGGTAATCAAGCTGTTAAACAGGTCAAGTTGTGAATACCAGAGGTAAATACCTCCTCCGTATTCGGCATCGGCATTTTCAGTTATAGTCACATTGGTCAATAGAGCAGTGGAATTGTCAGCGCAATGGATACCTCCACCAGTTTCAAAGGCGGAATTATCAGATATAATGACATTTGTTAAAAGAACGGGGCAGTTGTCTATACAATAGATGCCTCCACCACACGCATTGGCATGATTGTTCGCTATGGTCGTATCTGTTAACTCAAGATCATCAGATTGGTAACAAAAAATCCCCCCGCCATTATCAGCTGTATTATTGGATAATGTGTTATCGGTCAACAGGACAGTGGAATTGCCTGTGCAATAGATACCTCCTCCAGAATTACCATGATTGCCACTGATCAGGTTATTTATCACCTGACAATCCGCATCGGTGATGTTAAGACCTCCTCCATCTTCATCAGCACAATTATCAGAAATGCTGACATTTGTTAAAAGGATATAGCAGTTGTTTAAATAAATGCCCCCGCCACTCGCAGTAGCGTAATTGTTTGATATGGTCATATCAGTTAACTCAAGGTTAGAAAATGTGTCACAAAAAATTCCTCCACCATTTACAGCGTCGTTATATTCGATAATCACACCAGTTAATGATGAATATGAATTTGTGAGATAAATACCTCCACCAGAGCCAGCGGTATTGTAGGTAATTTTTGTATCGTGGATATCAGAATTGGATCCTATACTGTTTATCCCACCCCCGGTGCCGTTTTTGATAGTTAAAGAACTGATCGAGGCACCAGTCACATTGTAGAATTTCACAACGATATCCTGCTGCTCTGCATCAAGGATCGTTGAGTCTTGCCCGTTGCCGATAATGGTAACATGGCTTTTGAAATATACCGGGAAGGTTTCTCCATTTGTGGAAGGGCTGTAAATACCGGGTGCCATATTGATCGTCAGGGGATAGAGGGAATCCGGGGAGCTGACTGCCAGAGCGTAAGCAACTGTCAACAGTGCTTCTTCCCAGCAGGAACCGCTGTTGGTATTATCTCCGGAAGTAGAGACATATAATTCACCGAAAACCACCGGTAACTCCACCGGGTTCTGATGTTCACTGCCATCATTATATAAGGCAGATATTGTATAATGATGTATTCCGGGCACAGGTTCCTGATCAGTGTAATCAGTATCTAAAATTATATCTGTGTTGATTATTTCCTGATCACGGTATACCATATAACCAAGGAGATCCTCATTATTGCAGGGTTCTGTCCATGAGAGGATGATGGTGTTACCATCCCTTGCTGCCCGTAATTGGTAGGGTGTAAATTCATCGACTAGATATACCTGATGATCATCACTTCGTCGAAAATTAACTCCATGATAATTATCTCCCAGCATATAATCGAGGAAATAAGCTCCAGGTTGATCATCTGTGAGTATTTCGAATACTCCATTTACAAGGCCTACTGGTATATTGAATCCTGATCCAGCACCCACCCACCAGTGATATCCCTCCGGGGCGGGACTGACAGATTCTTGCTCAGCGGCAAGAGTCTGATCGTAATAAATTACTTCATTATATACTCCGGTGCATTGAATGGAATCACCCCAAACCGACCAACCTGAGGGTATACAAATTCCGAAATAGGGGATCATTGGCCAACCATCTTCAAAAATCATTACATCAATTGAAACAGGCATTAAAGATTCAGTGCCAGCATCCAGAGGCTGCTCGATCGATTCGAACCAGTAACAGCCGGAAAGCATGAGAGTGGATAAAATGACCAGCATCAGGTTTTTTTGCACT
>JAFGRJ010000195.1 GCA_016935235.1 Candidatus Cloacimonadota bacterium | reverse complement strand
GTTTCCTTGCGCTGCAGATCAGTATATTCCAGCTCCTTTCTTTTGAGATAGTTACTATAACTGCCCTCATAAAATTTTATTTGTCCCTGTTCTATTTCCATGATCTTATTGCTCACTGCATCGAGGAAATAACGGTCATGGGTCACAAAGATTACTGTGCCCTGGTAAGATGTCAGGAAATCCTGGAACCACTCGATAGTTTCAATATCCAGGTGGTTGGTGGGCTCATCCAGGATCAGGATGTCGGGATTGTCCATCAGGATCCTGGCCAGATCCAGTCTTCTTTTTTGTCCGCCTGAAAGTTGTCTGGTCGGGACGTCAATGTTGGGCAAGCCCAGTTTGGTGAGATACATTTTTGCTTTGTTTTCTATTTCCCAGGCATTACAGGCATCCATTTTCCGGAGCAACCTCTGATGCTCCTGTTGCAGTTCGGGAGAAGGGCATATCTCCATTTGTTTGATCAGGTTGAAATAATGACGCAGCAGCTGGAATTCTTTTTTATCGCTGAAGTAGACCTGTTCATAGACACTGAGTTCGAGATTGAGTTCAGGTAGCTGGGGAAGATAACTCATGCTCGTACGGCTTCGGAAAGTAATTTTCCCCGAATCAGGCATTTCCTTTCCTACCAGCATCCTGAGCAGGGTCGATTTTCCGCTGCCATTTATTCCTATGAAACCTATCTTATCTGATTCGTGAATTCCAAAAGATACATCATTACAGATTATCTTATCAGCATAACTTTTAAAAAGATTTTCCACTGAGATCAGGTTTCTGGACAACATGTCTCCGCTAGTGACAACTGGCCAGGATTTTGATCATGGCAGCATGAATCCTGTTATTGGAAGCAACTATAGTGTCAGCTGTCCAATACCAGTTTCCATTATCATAATCTGAGATGAAACCACCCGCTTCCTGCACGATCAGACTTCCGGCAGCGGTATCCCAGGGTTTTAGCTTGTGTTCGAAAAATCCATCCAGCCTTCCACAGGCTACATAACAAAGGTCAAGTGCTGCAGCACCGGTCCGCCTTACTCCCTGAGTATTCTTCATAAAAGCAAGATATTCCTGGAGGTAGTAATCAGCGTGCTGCCAGCGGTCATAGGGAAATCCGGTAGCAACCAGGGCATTATTGAGACAGTCGGTTGCCGATACAGAAATTCTCTTGCCATTCAGGTAAGATCCCTTGCCCCGGGAAGCCCAGAACATTTCATCAAATACGGGATTATAGACTACAGCAAAACTGGTAACATTATTTATCTCCAGCGCAATCGATACGGCACAGAAAGGAAAACGATGCACAAAATTGGTGGTGCCATCCAGGGGATCGATAATCCATATCCTCTCTCCGGATATAAATTGAGAATTCTGTTCTTCGGCCAGGATCATGTCATCAGGGAATTTGCCTTTTATGTTTCCGGTGAGATATTCTTCGCTTGCCAGGTCTGTATCCGTAAGAAGGTCGATAACGCCCTTATGAGTTATTCTACCTGTCTTTGCTAGATAACCTTCCCGGATTATTGAACCGGCATTTTGTGCCAGATCCTTTATATATTCCAACATTCAAGAAATCCCCTCCTGTTACAATACAATCCCATTCCTGCCTGTTAATTGTCAATATGGATTTAAGAGGCGGGTGTATTTTAAAAATATTTGACAAATCTGGGTGAAAAGATAAATGAATCTCATTCGTTTTTAAAAGGAGAAGCCTATGTTGTTACACCACAGATTCATAGAGATTGCCAAGAAGAATGCCAAGAAGATTGCTATATATGATCAGGCTACGGGAAAGGATATAACCTACGAAAGGATGTTGCTGGCTTCTTTGCTGTTGGCAAAAAAATTCCAGAAATATAAGGGGCACTATCTGGGCATCATGGTTCCTACATCAGCAGGATGTATGCTCTCTATTCTGGGAGCCCTGATGTCGGGTAAGATACCCGTAATGATTAATTATTCTACCGGAGCACGGGAAAATTCGATTTATGCCCAGGAGAAATGCAGCTTTAAGACTATTATAACCAGCAAAAAATTGCTGGAGAAATTGAATATCGAACCTGTTCCCGGAATGATATATCTGGAAGACATCATGGCTGGCATAAAACTCACTGACAAATTGGGATCACTATTAAAAACGAAACTGCCCCGTGGTATCATTAAATCAGTTGTACAGGGAGAATCGGAGGAAGATACCTCCATTATCCTGTTCACCAGTGGCAGTGAAAAAGAACCAAAAGCTGTGCAGCTTACTCATCGTAATATATCACATAATATTAATAATATTCCCAATATCATAAAAATTCTCGATTCCGATATTTTTGCCGGTACCTTGCCTCTGTTCCATGTTTTTGGACTGACCACCAATTTCTGGCTGCCACTGCTCATGGGCTGCTCGATTGTGGCTCATCCCAATCCTCTCGATTACAAAGCGATCGTGGAATCTATAAAGAAATACGGGATAACAGTGCTCATAGGAACTCCCACCTTTTTCTGGGGTTACCTCAAAAAAGCCCAGACCGGTGACCTGGAATCAATACGATATGCCATTGCCGGAGCTGATAAACTCACAGATAAACTGCGTAATACCTATATCAAGGAACACCATATCGAGATCCTGGAAGGTTACGGGGCTACAGAAACCAGCCCGGTCATATCCGTCAACCGACCTGATGCCAACAAACCCGGCAGCATAGGTAAACCTATCCCGGGTGTGAAAGTAAAGATACTCGACCGGGAAACTGACGAAGAATTGCCACCGGGTCAGGAAGGTAAGATAGTTGTGAAAGGTGACCTGGTAATGAAAGGATATCTGGGTGATATAGAAGAAACATCCCTGCATATACGTAATGGCTGGTATGATACCGGTGACATGGGAGTTCTTGATGAAGATGGTTTTCTCTGGCACCGTGGTCGCCTGAAACGATTTGTCAAGATTGCCGGTGAGATGGTCTCCCTGGTCAAGGTGGAAGATGTCCTTTCTTCCCTGCTTCCGGAAAAAGTAATATGCTGCGTTGTGGATGTCCCCAATCCTACCAAGGGTTCGGATATAGTAGCTGCTGTTACCACCGGTGAGATCGATAAAAAGAAAATTATCAGAAATATGAAAAAAATGTTGCCCCCCATAGCAATTCCCAAAGAATTCTATGTTATCGAGGATATTCCCATGATGGGCAGCGGTAAAGTATCCTTCCGGGAAGTTGAGAAGATTTGTCGTGAATTTCAGGAGAATGGCAACGAGAAAGATAAAATCCATTAGACTTGTTTTCATGGGGATTTGCAATTATAATTTGATTTTGAAGTAGAATAACTGATATCATTTGCAGAAATTCTCGACCAGTACGTGGTTGCATCATAAATGTGCTACAGAATTGAACTGCTATGGAAAGCAGATCCGCAGTATTCATTTCCCGGAAGATAAATCTATTCCTCGGCTTGATAAGACTCCTGTTGTGATTCCAGATTTCTTCAATATCCTGTAACCAGAAGATGGCAACCTTTTTTATCTAGAAACCTATCCCTATCGTCAGAGAATTGTAACCGAAGTTATATTTGATCCGATCTGTGGAATGTACCTTGCAGATGCAATAGCTGATCAGACTTCCCATCAGCGCCCCAGTAACGACGTCACTGGGAAAATGCTGAGCAGCAGCAACTCTGAGACAGGAAGTAGCAACAGCACCTCCGAAAAGCAGTGCTGCCGCTGGAATGCTGGCTCCATAATTATCCAGATAGTAATAATAGGCAAAGGTGGCACTGGCAAAAGCAGTGGAGGCATGAGATGAAAAAAAGGATTGCCTGCTCTGCTTGGTGTTGATTTTATTCTCAACATCATAGAGGTATGGTCTCTCTCTCAAGGTCAATGATTTGACCCATTTACACAAAGCTGATTGTGTCATCAAGATCTTGCTGTATACCATCAGGTTGTCCCAGAAATAATCTTCATCATATACCGTTAGCAGAGTAGCTGCTACTGTACCGTAGATGGTATAGTCACTGGCTTTTTTCAATTTTTTATCGTAATTGCAGGAAATCCATTTATCAAAGAATGGTAATTGCCCGGGATCAAGAGCTGCCATTTCAGCTTCTGTAAGTTTATTGATGTTAATGTCGACATAGAGATTGTTGCTTAAGTCCAGCGCTGTGATGCCCAGCATGTAAAAGATGAATTCTGGATCCTTCACCTGAAATGTCTGCCCTGACAATGAAAATACCAGGAATAACAAAGTTACCAGTGCTATTATTCTCATTGGGACGGGAATACTGATATCTCCAGATTTTTTTAAGTTAGGGTTGCCACCATAATTGCTTTGATGGTATGCATCCTGTTCTCTGATTCTTCAAAAACCACTGCTGCTGTGCTCTCGAAGACTTCATCAGTTACTTCCATTTCCCTCAAACCATATTTCTCAAAGATCTCTTTTCCCACAGCGGTATCAGTATTGTGGTAGGAAGGCAGGCAATGCATGAAAATAGTACTGCTGTTTCCAGTTTTCACCATCATCTCCTTGTTGACCTGATAAGGTTGCAGCAGCCTGATCCTTTGTTCCCAGTTTTTTTCACCCATGGAAACCCAGACATCTGTGTATAAAACATCTGCACCTTTCACACCTTCATCGATACTGGGAGTAATAGTTACTGCAGCTCTGGTTTCCCTGGCGATCTCCCGGCATTGCTCTACCAGGATAGCATCAGGATGTAATTCCACAGGTGCCACTATCCTGATATCCATACCCAGTTTCACTCCCCCTACCAGAAGTGAATTAGCCATGTTATTACGACCATCACCAACATAAACGAAAATCATGTCGCGGAAAGATTTGGCCAATTTTTCTCTGGCAGTAAGTAAGTCAGCCAGTACCTGGGTGGGATGGAATTCATCAGTGAGACCATTCCAGACAGGTACTCCGGCATATATTGCCAGTTCTTCAACAATTTTCTGTCCGAAACCCCGATACTCGATCCCATCATAGAGGCGTCCTAGAACCCGGGCAGTATCTTTCATGGTCTCCTTATGGCCCATCTGGCTGCCGGTCGGGCCAAGATAAGTAATGTGGGCACCCTGATCGTAAGCAGCCACTTCGAAAGCACAACGGGTTCGGGTTGATGTCTTTTCGAAGATAAGAGCGATGTTCTTACCCCGTAACATCTGTTTCTCACTCCCGTTATATTTGGCTTTCTTGAGATCAGCTGCCAGGTCGATCAAATATTCGATTTCCCCTGGGGTAAAATCCAGTAATTTCAAAAAGCTCCTGTTTTTTAGATTATAGTTCATGCTCGTACCTCTATGGTTTTTTGCTAAAAAAATTTGAGTTGCTATTTCAGGCAAGTTCTTTATAAATAGAAATAAAAAATGGATGTCAGGAATAATCCTGACATCCATTTTTTTAATCATAGGTTTATTTCAGGAGCAGCATCTTCTGTGCTGTTATCCCGCTGTGGGTTTTCAAACGGACAAAGTAAATTCCGCTGGCAGCAGCATCACCATTATTATAGATACCGTTCCACGAAAAACTGCTGCCATTGACGACAGTCTGGTTATCGATCAGTGTTTTTACCAGCTGTCCTCTCAGATTATATACCGCAAGCTCAACAGGATGTCCGCTGTCAGCTTCCTTCAGAATTAGCTTGATGCTGGTTTGTGGATTGAAGGGGTTGGGATATACCTCGATCTGACTGACATTGCTTACGGGAACAAGGTTTTCATCGTTTTCTACGGTGACATATCCGGTGCCCCCATAAGCCCCCATATCATTACGCAGGGTTCCCATGGCAGGCCAGAGTGCGAATCCCGGATTCAGAGGGTCTTCCATGTCATTGTATATCTCGCTGGGATGTCCTGCATCAATACAGGGTGAATCTGCTGTGAGATACCAGAGGGCGTTCAATCCGTCATATTCACTGCCGCTGCCCCCGGATGGCGCCTCGAAAAGGGGATCATCGTCAATATTGCCGGGACCTTCGTAATCTCCCGTGACACAACTGTAGGATACAGTGGGCAGACTGTTGATGAGCTGGAAAATGCTGGTATTCTCCTTGATGATTATATTATTGATCAGAATGGGGAAAGAATCGAAGAGGAAAAACTCATTCTGAGCACTGTTGTTGGCAATGGTATTATTCTGAATGGTTGGATTGGATCCATTCTTGAGGCTGATCGATCCGGCAAAGTATCCGTCGTTGTTCACTATTATATTGTTGTAGATATGGGGATTGGCATTGGTGCAGCCAATTCCCCCGGTTAGACCAACGCAGGTATTGTTGGCTATGATGTTATAGCCAATGTTCACGTTATCGCTGGAGGAGACGTCTATGGAAGCACCTAGAGCGCTACTGGAATTTTCATAGAATTTGTTTTCCAGTATATCAACTTTTGCTTCTTCTACCTTAATACCGGTCAACGTAGCCTTGCTAATTTCGCAGTTGCGCAGAATGTTATCCTCCTGGGTCCCAGAGAATTTCATGCCTTTCCAGGTATTATCACTGGTGAAGATGATGGGATCCTGATCCATCGCATCAGCCTGCAGCAGCCCGTGAACTATGATCTGACTGTTACCGTTGGTTATAACTGTTACACCAGGTTCGATTAGCAAACTTGCTTCCTCATCCACCGTGGTGTCATCTGTTATTATATAGGGACTGTATTCATTCATCCAGATACCTGCAACAGAACCGGATACACCTGAGGATTCGGTAACGGTAATATAATCTTCCTCTGTTACTGCAGCTGTTTCACCATCGACTGTAATTTGAAGTGTCACATCATAGGTGCCGGGTGTATCGTAAACAAAATAGGGATTCTGCTCATTGCTGTCAAAAATACCGTCTCCATCAAAATCCCATTCGTAAAGATCGATACCTATTTGAGGGAAGGAATTGTTAATGAAATTAACTCCGAGAGCAACAGGACCTTCAGTTCTATCACTTGAGAACAAAGGTAATAAACCTGAGAATTGTGAAGATCCAGCCTGGAGAATTGGATAATTTCCTACAGAACCACTCATCGTCTGGATAATGGCAATTGCAGTCAGGTCTTCGATGTTCCAGAGTGGACTCATGGTAACATCCGAAGTATAAGTTGCTGTTTCACCGACCTCAGTGAGAGTGAAATCC
>JAFGRJ010000004.1 GCA_016935235.1 Candidatus Cloacimonadota bacterium | reverse complement strand
TATATCCTGGTGTCCGATCAGGTTAAGGATGTGGTCCAGAGATATGATCTGGATGGCAATTATGTTGATGTATTTGCCCCGGTTGGAGGTCCCAACACCTCCATTCTGGACAATATCCGCGGTATAGCTTATCATACCAATGGCAATCTGCTGGTAAGCAATGCTGGTGGTGCCAATGCCGATTGCGTAGCAGCCTTCGATACGGGAGGTAATTACATCGGTAATTTTGTAGCCAACGGTGAGGTTGATCCCTTCGATGTCATGTACTGGGAAACACTGAACAGTTACCTGGTCTGTGATATCGCTGATCCCGACTATCTCAAGAATTACGATGATACCGGCACTTTGATCAATATCATCACGGATAATGTAAATTTTCCGGAACAGGTGGCGCTGGCAGCCAACGGTAATATTCTGGTAGCCTGTTTCAGCGCTCCCAGCGGAGTTCACGAATATCAGCCTGACGGTACTCTGGTTGGCATTTATAATCCTCTTGATGCAGCCTGCCGCGGCGTTTATGAACTTCCCAATGGGAATATCCTGGTCACCGACGGGGATGGAGTGCATGAGATCGACCGCTCGGGGAACCTGATCGAAGATAAGATTACGGGTGTCAGTGGTAGATTTATCAACCTGGTCATCCAGGAACAGGCTCCTTCGGGATACTTTGAAGATTTCGAGGATGGTGTTCTGCCTCCCGGCTGGGATGTTATTGATAACGATGGCAATGGCACTACCTGGGATGTTTATAATACCCTGAATTCACACAGTGGTGAATGGTGTGTGCGAACACAATACAACTTAGATGAATGTGATGACTGGTTACTCGCCCCGTTTGCCATGATCGGTGAAAATTATGTGTTCTCTCTCTGGGCTGCGGCAAACACCACGTCTTATCGGGAGAACTTCTTCATCTGGGCTGCGGTTAACGGAGGTTCTTACGATTTTTTAATAGCAGAAGTAATTATAACCCCGGGTGACTGGACATACTATTCCTGTATGATAACGGATCATCCGGATATCAATGCGGGGGATCTGGTAAGTCTAGCAGTTCAATGCGTATCGTTGGGTGAATCGTTCCTCTATCTTGATGATATCTACCTGGGTGAAATGATAGTGGATCCCAATCCCGTCTGCGCCACCGATCCCGTACCTGCTGACGATGCCATTGATGTCCCGGTTGACTCCTTTGTCGGCTGGACCTATACTCACGATCCAGCCTACACTGAACCCATTGGTTTCCGGATATACATGGCCTACGATGAAGATCTCACCGACGCCTTTATTGGCTATGTCCCCTATACCGGAGAGGGCAACTATCTGATCCCGCATCCCATCGAGTTTGCCTATGCCACTCAATATTTCTGGAAGGTGGTGCCCACCACTGAAGAAAGCAGGGGAGATGCTGTTGATTGTCCGGTCTGGTCCTTCACCACGGTCAACTATCCTGATCCCGTCTGTGCTACCGATCCTGTCCCTGTTGACGATGCCATTGATGTCCCGGTTGACTCCGATGTCGGTTGGACCTATACCCATGACCCGGCTTACACCGAGCCCAATGGCTTCCGGATATACATGGCCTACGATGAAGATCTCACCGATGCCTTTATTGGCTATGTTCCTTATACCGGAGAGGGCAACTATTTGATCCCGCACCCTATTGATTTTGACTATTCCACAGAGTATTTCTGGAAGGTTGTCCCAACTACCGAGGACAGCAGGGGAGATGCTGCTGATTGCCCAGTCTGGTCCTTCACAACTGAATCTGGTATCAATAATGATCCTGCTGATCTTCTTCCAAACATTACAGCTCTTATGGGAAATTATCCCAACCCCTTCAATCCTGTAACCACGATCCATTTCACCGTAACCGAAAATGATCAGGCTGTACTTACCATCATGAACATCAAGGGACAGGTTCTGGAAAGGATGGATTTCGGTCCCGGTGATCATTACTATGAATGGGAAGCCAGGGGACTGGAATCCGGTATTTACTTCTACAAGTTATCGGCAACCAAATACAATAACGTTAAGAAAATGTTATTATTGAGGTAAGAAATATCTTATGACATGTAAACAGGCGATCCGGACGGATCGCCTGTTTTTTTTCAGACATTTCTGGAGCTGGGAAAAAGTTATTCTAGGCTCTTTATGAATTAACAGACCACATCTTCCTCGGTAAAGATATCACGGATCATCAGCTTCGGCTGTCCGGGTTGATAAGCACTTGTCTTTGGTTATCTCGTTGTATAGGTGCAAATTATCCTTTTTTATTTTTTTTTATTATTTTTATAAGAAGTTCCTGAAGATACCGTTATGCCTTTATTAATAAAGGTTTAGATAGACAGTGACAGAACGGGACTGAAGATAAGATAGAATTAATAACCTGCAGTAAATAATAAATTTCTTGCCTTTTTTTAAGGTGTTTATGAAATAATCATCGCAAAATTGTGGAAGAATATATTTTGGGGTCAGAATATAACAGAACCTGGTCTTAAAGTGCGGGTGATGTATGCAGAATATACTTGTTGTTAAAAACGATGAGCTGTTTTTAAACACGGTATCGGAACGGCTTATATTAAGTGATAATGTATCCTTCCTGGACAGACTGGGGCATTCCATTCCTGACGGTTTCTTTGATCTGGAAATTTACAAGGCTTCCAACGGGCAGCAGGCTATAAAAACTCTCAACCAGTATCCCATTGATATAGTGATCACTGATCTGAAAATGCCCAAGGTCAATGGTTTTGACCTGATTATACATATGAATAACCATTTTCCCAATACCCCTATCATTGTGATGGCTGATATAGCTCCCATTTCAATATGTAAAATTCTCAATCAGGATGGGATTTCCCATTACATTGAAAGACCCTTCAGTATTGAAGCTATCAAGAAGAGTGTACTGGAAGTACTCATCGTGAAGCTGCTCAATCCTGAGCAGAGTATCTATTCCAATATTTCACTTGCCTCACTGATGCAATTGATATCTACCTCCAAAATGACTTACACGATCTATACCAAATCCAACAATAAAGTCGGGCGCATATATTTTCTCTATGGCAAATTGATCAGCGCGGAAACCGAGAAGAATATCGGTGAAGATGCTATTTATGAACTTTTAGGATGGAAGGATCCGATTATATTGCTAGAACCTACCTGTAATGATGTAGAGGAAACCATCAAAGTTTCTCTTATCCAGATTTTGAAGAAATCAATCCGGGCACTCAGCGGCTTCGGTAAGATCGATTCCAGCAAACTTCTAAAGCAGGATTCCTTACCTCCGGCAGAAAAGTCCTCAGAACTCAAGAAAATATACAGGCAGCTGGCGAAGAGATTTCATCCCGACCTCAATGATGATTTCACTGAAGAAGTCAAGAATTACTGGCTGCTGATCATGAACGCATACAACAACGGAGAATTGGAGAATCTGAAAATTCTATCCCTGATTACCAGCAGTATATTCGACCTGAGTCGTTTTCCGGGAGTTACGGAAAAGAGGAAAGAGAAGGAAGAGAAACCCAAGATAACACAGGAAAAGCAGTCAGAGGAAGAAGAGCCTTTTGCTGAAACCCTGACTGATGAAGAATATGATGAAGATTTCACGGTAGGTGAAGATATCGAGACGGAATCTGAAGGCAATGATGCCGGATCGGCGAATGTTAACGATGAAGAAGTCACTACAGAGAAGGTCAGTTCTGAAGAAGAACCACAGAAGTCAGTTGCCCATGAAATAGATTTTGATACCGCTGAAGTAAGAAAAATATTATCAGCACTGCTGTCAGTGAATGGATTTATGACTGCTGCCATAATATCAGATCAGGGAAGACTGCTTCTTCTTTATCCTCAGTCGGGAGATGCAGCTATCGAGGCGGGTACGCGCAGCGTTAACGCTTTACTCAAGAAATCCTCGGAATTGACCATGAAGCTGAATCTTGATAAGGCTGAAGACATCATTCTCAGCTCTGCTAATGGATTTCTATGCATCCACACATTGCTGTTCAGCCCTACCGACAGGGGACAACTGCTGGTATTATTGAATGCTCAGGGAAATCTGGCATTGACGAAAATTACCATGAATAAAATAATACCCGCGCTGAACAAGGAGATAAAAAAATAGAGGTAATGTTTTTTTAGGAGGTTATATGGCTTTATTAGATTTGTTAGAGAATTTCAGAAATATCAAAGGTTTTATGGCTGGAGGAATACTGGATTTCACCGGAGATATCCTGGAAACTCTATCGGAACAGGAACAGATAGACCTGGCCATGGTTGGAGCTACTTATACAGATATATTTAGAAATGCTAATGAGGCTGCTGCCAAAATCGGTCTGGAACAGGCAATTGAGATGACCATCGTTACTCCCAAAGGAGTGGTGATCATGTCCAGCACGGGAGTCGAGGCACCGGTAAATGCTCTCATGATAATTATCCTCGATGAAGACGGGAACCAGGCTCTCACCAGGATGACAATCAAGAAGGTCGTGCCCCAGATTATATCTGAACTGGGTTAAGGAAAAGATAATTCAGGAGGTTAGGAATGGCTCTGAGCGATTTGTTGGATGAATTCAGGGATATAAATGGTTTTCTGGCGGCTGGTATTCTCGATTTCACCGGCGAGATTCTGGATACTTTAACGGAAAGCAAAAAGATCGATCTGGCAGTTATAGGCGCTACTTTCACTGATATTCTGCGCTCTGCCAACGAGGCTTCCAGTCAGATAGGTCTGGAATCAACAAATGAGATGTCCATTGTAACACCCAATGGGGTTGTTATGATGGCAAGTACTGGCATCAATGCTCCTGTGAATGCAATTCTGGTGGTAATACTCGATGGCAGTGGCAATCAGGCTCTGGCAAAATTGAAAATCAAGAAGGTAATCCCGAAATTGATTGTTGAACTGGGTTAATGTAGGTTTTTTGCGCATTTCAGGGAATTGCCGGGCAAGGCAATTCCCTTTTTTACTTTATCAATTTCAGAATCTGACCATGATACGAGGATATTGCCAGGGTCAGGTTATCACCTGCAGGAGTGATGATTGAACCTGTCATCAGGTTAATGTACTTCTGACCGGGCTGGGCAGGAATAGATAAACTCCTGCTTGTGTCGCTATTATTTATGGCAATTACAATTCTTTCTTTTTCCTGGTAACGTTCGAAGACATAGATCATATCTTCTGCCAGGAGAGTCCTGAAGTGACCATATATCAGAGTGTTGTTAGCCTTTCTGATTTTGATCAGTTTTTTATAATAATTTCTGAGATCCAGAGCTGATTCGTCATTCAAGTAATTCCAGTTGAAAGGTCGTCTGCAGTCCGGATCATGACCACCTTTCATGCCGATCTCATCACCGTACCAGATATGAGGTGTACCGAGAAAGGTCATCTGAAAAAGAACTGCCAGTTTCAGTCTGACAAGGTCACCCCTGGCTATTTCCAGGTAGCGGTAAGTATCATGGCTGTCAATAAGGTTCATCATAGTCTGCACCGATGCCCGGGGATAGGTGAGTAATCCTTTCTTGATGAAGAGGTCGAATTGCCTGGCTGAGCAATTGCGCAGGTTGAAAAAGGAAACGACAGGATCCTTGAAAAAGGCGTAATTCATCACTGCGTCACAATAATTACCATTAATCCATTCTTCGGCATCATGCCAGATTTCACCGACTATATAGGCATCCGGTTTCAATTCTTTTACCTTGTTCCGGAACAATTCCCAGAACCAGAATGGCACTTCGTTGGGCACATCCAGTCTGAAACCGTCGATATCCATTTCCTGCAGCCAGAAGGCAGTGACTTTCAGCAAGTGATCAACCACGTCGTGGTTAGGTCTGGCAGCAGCGATATTTTTTATGGGATTCTCATACGGAGAAAAGCGGTCCAGGTCGAAGTCAAGTTCTGGCATATGAGAGAATCCCCACCAGCAGCTGTAATATTCGGAAGCGTTAAAATTACTGATATCAGATGGTAAGGGCCATTTTTTCCATTCGTACCAGTGATAGTATTTTGATTCTTTTCCCTTATCCAGGATATCCTGGAAAGCCCAGAAAGTATCTCCGGTATGATTAAAGGCGATGTCGATAATTACCCTTATGTCATTCCTGTGACATATCTGGACAAATTCCCTGAATTCATCATTAGTTCCGAAATGGGGATCTATCTTCATGAAATCAGCAGCATCGTATTTATGATTGGACCGTGCTTCAAACAGAGGATTGAAATAGATGATCGTGATGCCGAGATCGATAAGGTAGCTGAGTTTCTCTCTAACTCCAGCAATATCACCACCATAAAAAGAATAGGTATCAGGTTTGCCTTTCTCATGACAGGGATTTGATCTTAAGCCTCCTATATCGTACCAATCCTTCACCAGATGATAATATTCCTGACCACTGCATATCTTTCCCGTATCAGGCAGCTGGTTTCTTCCTTTATAATACCATTCTCTGAAATCAGGATCATTATTATGGTTTCCATTACAGAAACGTTCCGGGAATATCTGATAGATAATACCCTCCTTAACCCAGTCTGGTGTCCTGGTAAGTTCCAGATCCTCAGCGTCAAGTGTCCACATATCCTGGAAAGGGCAGAAGGAGAATCCTGGTGGTTGCAGATAGAGTAAGGAGTTCCCGGATTCCAGCCGGAATGCGAAATCAACCGGAAGAGTCAAATGGTGAAGGGGGAAGGTAATTTGATAATAATCAAAATCAAGATCAGTGGCAAAGACATCCATTTTGAATTCCCTTTTTCCTAGAATAAGGACCATTTTATCGAGATTATGGCGATATGCCTTCATTTTAAAAATAATCTGGTCAGCACCGTTAAGGTCATACAGTGAAGTCTTGTGAGGTGGAAAAAGACCAAACCAGTACAGGTTTTCCTTATCGCCAATTTCGCTGTCGTACACAGGAAAAGAGTCATCTACCCGGAGCAGGTTGTTGTTGGTGCCATAATCATTAGGCCGGTTATCTTCGATAACCTCTTTTTCCAGCCATTTTACACCATCGGAAAACTTGTATTCGAATTCACCGCTTTTCAGCAGTAAATATATATAATATTCCCCTCCCTCCTTTTCCAGAAGTTGATCACTCCTGAGAGACCAGTTGTTGAAATTACCGGAGATATAAAGATACTTTCCCGGTGAGGAAACTTTTCTGGTGATCAGGATTTTTTTCAGACGGTTGATTTTGTCCGGTTCACCAGCGTAAACCACAGAGTTATGGCTTCCAAAACCATCAGGAGTGAATTCGACCGCTTTCTCATCTGCCAGCCACATTCCATTCACCACGAATTTATAAGTGTATCTACCTTCGGGAAGTAGCTTGGTAATTGCGTAGATGCCGTTACTGTTGATCAGTCTGTCCCTGTCCGGGGAAAAACCATTGAAATCTGCTGCCAGGAAGACCTGGTAGTCACCAGCAGTAAGAGGTTGATAAATAAACTTAACCGGGTACGTTTTCGTACCATTCATAAAATCATTTTTCCTTTTTTATTTAATGATGTAAAAAAACAAGAAGGCATTTATTATATCAAATTAATTTTTTGCTGAACATTATAAATGAAGGAGAAGATACAACTGATTTAATATTGCAGAAGAGAGTAGAGTTTTATGGCGACCAGGAAGTGAGAATCTGCATGATATATAAGGGAAGTAACTGGCGGAGAGTCAGGGATTCGAACCCTGGGTAGGCGTAAACCCACAACGGTTTTCGAGACCGCCCCGTTCAACCGCTCCGGCAACTCTCCGCACTTTTCAATATATCTCTTATTTGCTTTCTTAACAATATCTTGCCCTCTGTTGTTTTTAAGAATTTCTCTCTTCTTCTTGTATCACTCTCAAGCAAATAAGCTTCATAATATATCAATATTAAAGGACGTCTTTTACAAGTAGATTTTACTTTTCCTCTTTTATGTTCTTCTAACCTTCTGCTGAGATCAGTTGTAAAACCAGTGTACAACTGATCATTATTCATTCTAATTATATAAACAAAATACATATCATATAGGTTTTCGCCGTGTTATACAACACGGCGCAATTAATCAATGCTGAAGAACCTTCTTCATCATGGTAAATTCCG
>JAFGRJ010000194.1 GCA_016935235.1 Candidatus Cloacimonadota bacterium | reverse complement strand
TCGCCCTTACGGTTCTGCACCAGGGGGGCCAGGAGTTGAATTCTTGTCTGCAGGGGATAGGATAGGATGTGGTCTACAAGCTGGTCAACTGTCTGTGATCCGACAGGTTTCCCGCAGCTATAACAGAACTGTTCGCCCACCCGAGCAAAGAGGATACGCAGGTAGTCGTAGATCTCTGTAACAGTTCCCACAGTGGAGCGGGGATTCTTGCTGGCGGCTTTCTGTTCGATGGAAATAGCAGGTGAAAGTCCTTCTATATAGTCAACCCGGGGTTTTTCCATCTGCCCCAGGAATTGCCTGGCATAGGAAGAAAGGGATTCCACATAACGGCGTTGTCCTTCGGCGTAAAGTGTATCGAAAGCAAGGGATGATTTTCCGGATCCGGAGACACCGGTGATGACGATAAGTTTATTGCGGGGAATTCTAACATCGATATTTTTGAGATTATGCTCCTGAGCTCCCTTGATGAATATTTCTGTTTTCATGGGCTGATATGCGGGTTAGATCAGACTTATTTCTCTGGAATACTCTGTTGCAGTTCTTCGATGTAGGAATTTATCATCAGTGAGTCCTGATAAGGTTTGATCTTGCGGAGCAATTCAATGCCTTGAAGAGGAGCAGCAGCATAATCAGCTGCCTGGAAGATGATCTGGATCATGGCAGGATCATGCCGGTTGTAGTAAACAGCATTTTCCAGATAAGTAAATCCTTCCTCGATTCGGCTATTTTCGATGAGGAAATAACCTGCTTCAATATAGAGCTGAGCCAGGCCGTAATAAAAACGTTGTTTCTGTTCTACGAATTCCAGGGCTTTTTCCATGTATTGGATAGCAAGACCATAATTGTCATTATTATGATAGTAGCGTGATGCCCTCATATAAGCGGCACCGTAGTTATTCAGAAGTCTTTTCATGTTCTTATCTTTATAGATAGTATCATCGAAAACACCTCTGTAGGAATAGACACTGTCTATATTGGCGATCAGGCGTTCTATATCAACCTGGTCCGGATCATCTGTGGGCACGAGGCGATCCACCATGCCTTCATTCTGCAGATATGATTCAAAACCGACCACATCCGGCGTAGTAACAGCAAAGTAAATAGGTCTCTTGCCATAATTCTCCTTGATGATCTGCAGAACAGCCAGATCTTTCACATACAGGATAGTACCTTTCTTGAAAGTCACCTTGATCTCATCTCCTGGCACCTGACCCTTTATTATCAGTTCTCTATCTTCGGCAATCTGCCTGGGATAGAGAGCAGAAGCCGGACTGTCCTGACAGAGATCGATATGTTTATCAGGAATGGAGAATTCCACTCCTTCGAAATCCCGGAGCTGCTTGATGTACCAGGGGGTGTTCAACAGGCTTAGGTTAGCAACAGTAACATCTTTTCTTATACCATGACACTGTTCATTCTTATAATTGAGCGCCTTTTCCAGCAGGGTGATTGTTTTGGCAGTAGGATGAACATTGTCGGCAGATTGAGCTTCATATCTTGCGAGGATTTTCTCCCGTTCAGGTTCAGAGAATTTCTCAGTGGCTGGATCATCGACTGCCTGAGCGTACCAGACCGGGAAAGTATCATTGTCCCCGTTCGTGAACACAATGGAATTTTTATCTACACTTTTGAGGATATTGTAACCATAACCAAGTGCAATGTATTCCCGGGAACGGTCGTGAACATGATACTGGGAGACCATATTGAAAACGGGCAGCAAAATGATCAGAGCGATCATGGTATAGTAGACAGCTTTCTTACTCTTATGGAATATATCGAGCAAAGCAAGGCTTCCAAAAGCCATCCATACCGCCCAGAAGTTATAAGCAGTGACAAAGAAATAATCTCTTTCCCGTACTTCTGAATCCGAGAGATTCATGACAAAAATCATGGCTATAGAGACCATGAAGAACAGGGCAAACATATAGGCAAAGGAATGCTTATTCTTTTTTAGTTGAAAATACGCTCCCAGGGCTCCCAGGAAAGTTACCAGGATATTGGAGACGGATTGAATGAAGTAAGCTGGAATTCTGAACCAGCGGGAAATGGTCTCAGCATTGAAGAATTGCCAGCTGAAATAATCGAGAAAATGTATTTTCATCTGATACCATAAACTGGCCCTGCGCACGAACATGCTGGTAGTACCATATTGTCGGCGCAGTACGTAATCGGTGAATAGCTTCCAGTTGTGGGGATGACCTTCATTGATGAAGGGACGGTGAGCGGAACGCACCATGAGATAATAATGAGTACTTAACCCGATAAAAATGAACAGGAGTGCCAGCAACCAGGCTTTTCCGGGTACTTTATCCCGAAAATGATAGTAGAGAAGCAGTAACAGACCCAATGCGAACATATATTTGGACAGCGAGGGAATATCAATAGCTTTGCCAAGCTGCAGGAATATGCCATAGATAATCATCAACGCAACAATATAAATAAGAAGTCTTGTCCAGAATTTAGCTGTCTTCACATTCTCTTTCAGAAAAGGATAAACAGCTATGAAGAGGACAGCTGGGGCAATCTGGAGAGATGTCTGGTGAATACCAAAACCCAGGAAGAATATATAAATAATGAGCAGCAGGATATTTTGATGGGAAAGATTTTCCGATTTTTCCAACCAGAGCATGGTTAACCAGACTATTAGATTGATGATGAAAACCAGGCCTGAATATACTTCTGCTTCGATAGCGTTGGTCCAGAAGGTATAGGAGAAAGCAGTAAAAGTGGCGGCAATGAGACCACCCAGATAGGCTTTATAGGATTCCTTACGGGAGGTAATGATCATGGTGATGAGTTTCACGGTAAAGAGGTAGGTGAACATTACTGCCAGGGCAGAGAACAGGGCAGACAGAAAGTTCACAACCTGGGCGTGAGGAATGTTTGCCCCGATAATTGTCAGAAAGCGACCGATCAGAATGTAAAAGGGGTTGCCAGGGGGATGGGGTATACCAAGGATACTGCTGCAAGTTATGTATTCCCCAGCATCCCAGAAGGAAAGTGATCTAGCCATGGTAAGAGTATATGTGGTCAGAGTGAACAGGAAAAGCAGGAAGGCAATGCTGCGGTTGATCCTGTTATTCACTAAGGGCTGCGGTTTCAGGTACATTAATATCTCCTCAGATATTTTCATAAAAACTTGTGACAGCCCTTTTTCTCGTCAAGTAATAAAAAAGGGTACATGAAAGTACCCTTTTTAGGTGATTCAAGCAGTTTTATTCTTGTCCTGGGATTTATAGGCAAAAATGGGATCGTTGGTGCCCAGTACAACATCCCGGGAAATGAGGCATTCCTTGACGTTTACCATGTCGGGGATCTCGTACATGATGTCGGTCATGAATTTCTCCATGATAGCCCGTAAACCGCGTGCTCCTATCTTCTGCTTGATTGCGATACGGGCGATCTCGCGCAAGGCGTTCTGGGCAAATTCCAGGGTGATGCCCTCCAGTTCAAAAAGTTTCTGATATTGTTTACAGATGGCATTTTTGGGTGCAGTGAGGATCTCGATCAATGCTTCTTCGTTCAGTTCATGCAGCGAGCAGATAACCGGCATTCTCCCTACCAGTTCGGGGATCATGCCATATTTCATGAGGTCGTCCGGGATTGTTTTGCTGAAAAGGTCTTCCTCATTGATTTTTTCAATTTCGGGATCACTTTCGAAACCAATGGTCCTTTTCTTGAGACGTTTCTTGATCAATTTTTCCAGTCCGAAGAAGGCACCGCCGGCAATGAAGAGGATATTTCTGGTATCCATCTCGATAAATTCCTGATGAGGATGTTTGCGACCGCCTTTGGGGGGAACGTTCACCCGGGCTCCTTCCAGAATCTTCAACAGGGCCTGCTGAACTCCTTCCCCGGAAACATCTCTGGTTATGGAAGGTGTTTCTGATTTGCGGGCGATCTTGTCGATTTCGTCGATATAGATAATACCCTTTTCAGCTTTCTCGATGTCATAGTCAGCATTCTGCAACAGTCTTACCAGGATGTTTTCAACATCTTCACCGACGTATCCGGCTTCGGTAAGGGTGGTAGCATCAGCGATGGCGAAAGGTACTTTCAGAATCCGGGCCAGGGTTTGGGCAATGAGCGTTTTTCCCGATCCGGTGGGGCCCATCATGATAATATTGCTTTTCTCGATCTCGATGTCATCATGAGGATCATGTTTGAAAATACGCTTGTAATGATTATAAACTGCCACGGAAATTATCTGCTTGGCAGATTCCTGACCGATCACATACTCATTTAAAAGTCTGTGCAATTCCTTGGGAGTGGGGAGGATAAAATTGATCATTTCCTCCCGCTGGTGATCCACCTCCATGATGGTGGAGCACATGGTAATGCATTCATCGCAGATATTGCCGTTGATCCCCTTGATGAGATATTTGGTTTCGTTTTCCGGGCGACCGCAGAACGAGCAATGATGAATTCCGGATTTATCCATTGTTGACTCCGGTTTTGCGGGAAACAATGACCATATCAATAATACCGTATTTTCTGGCTTCTTCGGCGCTCATAAAGAAATTGCGATCACTATCCTTGATTATCCTGTCCAGGGATTGCCCGGTCATTTTATGAAGCAAGGTATTCAGGGTTTTCTTCATGAGCAGGATCTCATTGGTCTGGATCTCTATATCGGAAGCCTGACCGCGAACACCGCCCATCGGCTGATGGATCATGATGCGGCTGTTGGGAAGAGCATACCTTTTCTTCGATTTACCGGCAGCCAGCAGGAAAGCCCCCATGCTGGACGCCTGACCTACGCAGGTTGTACAGATATCAGGGCGAATATACTGCATGGTATCATAAATGGCCAGACCGGCAGAGACCGACCCTCCCGGGCTGTTAATGTACATGAAGATGTCTTTTTCGGGATCTTCGGCTTCCAGGTGCAGCAACTGGGCAATAATCACATTGGAAACATTATCATCGATGGGAGAACCGAGGAAGATGATCCTGTCCTTAAGTAGCCGGGAGTAAATATCATAAGCTCTTTCGACTTTCCCTTCCTGTTCCACCACAATAGGTATATAGGACATTAAATCTCCTTTCCTTTGCATCATAAAGTCAATATATAAAAAAAGGTTTTTTTCGCAAGCTTTAATTGATTTTATGTAGAAAGTATCTTATTTTTCAGCTGGTAAGTTCTTTTTCAGGTCCTGATTGGGATAGGGAACGAATTTGGAGGAGGCAACAATCCGGGCGATAATCTTTCTTTCCTCCACTTTTGCAGTAAAATCATCGCTTTGCAGTTGTTTTTCATAAAGTTTCCTGTATTTTTCCAAATCCATATTGATGCCGGCGGCGGCTTCCCGGATCAATTCCTCTCTATCCTGTTCCGTGATCTGAATATTATCCTTTTTCTTAATCTCTTCAAGAATATAGTACGACTTGAGGTTTATGGCAGCAATCTGGCTGTACATGGGCATTATTTTTTCCAGGTCGATCTTGTACGCCTTGGCATAAGGACGCGCCATGCTTTCCGCATATTTTTTGATCATGGATCCGGGCAGATCGAAAGGATTTTCCTCTATCAACTTGTCCATAACCACTGTACGCAGCCGTTCCTGGTTATCCCTTTTGATTTTTAATTTCAGTTCATTTTCGATTTTGGACTTCATGGCGTCCAGTGAATCGTATTCCAGATCCTTGGCAAATTCATCGTTGAGTTCGGGCAGTATTATCTTCTTTACGGCATTTATCATCACCGGGATTTCCTTACCGGCAATATCGGGATCGAAATCATCATCCCTGATTTCCTGATCCTTATCGAACAGAATGGTCTTTATTTCATCGCCGGGTTTGACACCTGTCAGGTTTTTGTTGAAGACTTCAGAAAAGGGATTAGTGCCCAGGATGAAATTTTTCTCAACTTTCCGGGAGGGAAAACTGTCAGCTGCCGGCAGGTTGAAAGTTGCCGAGATTTTATCTCCAGGAACAGCAACATCCTGGCTGTCCGTTTCTACAGCCATGCGGTAACGGAAATCTTCCAGTGTATCGGTCAGCATCCGGGGCTCGAATTGGATCTCCTCGTAGGGGATGTTCAGCCCGGAGGTCTTTATCAGTCTTATTTCCGGCATGACCTCGAAGCGGAAGGTCACGTTCAGATCCTGACCTTTTTCCCAATCCACAGCTAATGCCTCACCCTGATTGACTGGATTTAATTTATGGGTTTCCAGAGCGCTGCTGTAGTATTCTTTAAGTTTTTGATTATAGAATTCTTCCCTGATATGATTACTGAAACTGCGTTCAATCATGGCAAGGGGTGCCTTACCTTTGCGGAAGCCGGGTAAAGCAGCATACTGGCGGAAGGAATTAAGTACACTGGTATAATCTTCCAGCGCTTTTTCGGCTTCAATGGTAAGCTTCATTTCCTTCAGCACGGGTGAGATGTCTTTTATGTCAACTTTCACTTGATCTCCCTGAAGAATGATGGGTTAAACTGGTGCGAAAGAGGGGACTCGAACCCCTACAGGAGTGATCCCACTGGATTCTAAGTCCAGCGCGTCTGCCAATTCCGCCACTTTCGCACTGCTGACGGTTTATTGCATATTGCGCAGGATGGTCTCGAATTTAGTTTCGAGTGGTTTGTCACCTATTTTTTTGGCTCCCTGGTATACAAGCTGAGCGGCTTCTTTGGAATTATTATCCAGTTCATACCACATTTTAGCATATTCGATCATTTTTTCATATTGCTCAGCCTGGAACAGCTTGTAGGAAAGGAACGACAGGTAATCTATGTTATCGGGTTGCAGCGCTATTGCTTTCTCGAGATAGAGGTAGGATTCATCAAAAAGACCGGCAGCAGCAGCATAATTGCTGGCAGATAAAATGGCATCCATATTATCAGGATCATATTCAACAGCTTTTGCCATAGCGGAGAACGCAGCTGCATGATCCTCTTGTTTATTATAAACGATGGCAAGGTTAAAGTAGTTATCGGGATTTTCCGGGTGGATCTCGCTGGCTGCAGTGAACCATTTCAGTGCTTCGTCATAGTTGCCGTTTTCAAAATAGGTGTTGGCGATCTGCTGACGGACAATTTCATCCTGTTCGTCAATCTGGGCGACCTTGATGAAATATTCCATCGTTTTGTCGCTGTCTCCCTTGCTGTTGTAACAATACGCCAGCATCTTGATGGTCTTTACACTGTCTGGTGCTATTTCCATGAGAGCGGTGAATGTATTGATGGCTTCATCGTAGTCCTGTTCATCAAATTTGGTCTGTCCATCCTTGAATATCTTGATCCAGCAGGAATCTTT
>JAFGRJ010000193.1 GCA_016935235.1 Candidatus Cloacimonadota bacterium | reverse complement strand
TTCGGGAATGGCGTATTCACCCACGATGAAAAGGGTATCGGAGAGTAGCTTACAGAACATATCAATATGTCCCGTACCATCGCTGTTCATTTTATCAATAACGACCAGTGAGTCAATGCCCAGATATTCTTTGAATATAGCTCTTACATCATGCTGGCTGTAGGAGGGATTGTAATCAAAAATATTGGTGGTACAAAAAGCCATACCATTGCCGTCGCTGATATGATTTCCGCCATGATGCATAAGATTTGATTCATAGATATCAAGATCAAATTCTGCAGCTATGGTGAACGGAATATCGTCATCACCCCAGTAAACACCATAAAAGAAATCAACTATTGCCCGGACGCCGTCTTCATATATATAGAAAGGTCCGTAATCCCTTATCCACATGCTGGTTCCGGAGATATCAGGATCGATGATGAAGTAGACATTGTCCATGTTGACATTACCAGCCTGCAGAAAGCTGGAGGCGACTGCTTGGTTGAAAATACTGGAAACAAGCATATATACGCAATCATCCTGGGATATTACGTAGGAGATATCCCTTATCAGTTCCTGGTCCCACCCTGACCATGCCAGCAATACTCCCTCTACCCGGTCGAATTGTGCCGGGGAAACAATCTCATCTCCGGAAGGTTGTGTTCTGCTGACCAGTTCACTGGAAGGTAAGATCATCCCCGGGAAAACCTGATGCCTCACCGGTTCGTTAATTTCAGCGGAAAGAGAGGACAGGAAAAAGGTGAAAATCAAAAAAACAGGTAAATACTTCATGCAAGGATCTCCATTATTTTATTAAGATACACTTCCTGGTTATGGAACAGGATCCGGCATCAAGCCGATAAAGGTAAACGCCCGTTGGAACAGCTCTCCCGAGATTGTTCCTGCCGTTCCAGTCAAAAACGTAATAACCGGGTTGCTGTTTCTCTTCCACAAGTTTTCGGATTAATTGGCCTTTGATGTTATAGACTGATAGATTGATCCTGGATGCGGCATGTAACTCATAAGTTATCTGGGTATCAGGATTGAATGGATTGGGAAAGTTCTGCTGCAACTTTGCTGCAGGTATGTCTGCAGGAACTGGATCGTTGTTTCTTGCCGGAGGAATGCCGTAATTTCTTTCTGTATAATCAACAGTGGCAGTGGGAAATCCTGTGCTTGATCTGATCTGCAGATAATAGAAATCATTGGGAGTAGTGGTTGTTACTCCTGGAAAATATTCAGCCCAATCCGTCCATTCGATTAATCCAATATTATCGAACCAGGCGTAAGCTACACCATCATCAGGGCAATCACTGCTGCAGCGGATGTCAAAGAAACTGCAGTTTTCTGGCACTTCCAGGTTAAGGTAATAAAAATCCCAATCAGTATCACCGTTTATACTGGTGCCCACATCATCATCACTGATATACCAGGAACTGTAACGGGTCTCATAATATCTGACCTCGATTGTAACTCCTGAACCATTCTGGGTTTTAATATATCCCTGCAGGCTGTATTCAGAACCGTATCTCCGCAGACGTTGCTCCAGATTGGTTATGATATTATCCCCGGAGTAGGAGTAGCGCCGCTGACAGAGAGAACGTTCTCCCTCATAGAATTCTTCATCATCATACCATTCATGACTGCTGTTGATGTCCCACAGAGTGCAGCCCTCATTCTCGAAATTTCCGAACCATACTATTTCTCTTCCCAGACGGTATTCGCAGTTGCTCCCGGGGGTAATTGAATTGATGACAGCGATATTGCCATTTCTGACCAGTTCAATGGGAGCAGAAACTGCATAGCCGTTCTCCAGGTTAAATACTGTAGAGGAAGTATATTGCTCATCATATACCGGCATTGTCAGGGTGTCCATGATCACAGTGGCCTGGATGTTTTCCCGATCCACTGCTAAGTAGGTGCCGAGATCTCTGGATCTTCTGGCCAGATAATCCAGAATATGAATTCCCAGTGCACCACTGGCCGGTTGTGGGATCCAGTCATCTATAAATACAGGTATGACGGTGAACTCGTAAAATCCTGTCCCGTCCACTTCAGTCTGCAGGATCATACTTGGCATGGTTTCGGTGTAGACAAGGTCAAAGATAAAGTTGCCCAGTGAATGGGCGATCAGTTTTCCGTTATACAGTTCCAGACCCTGGATGATATGGGGATGGTGAACAATAACAAGATCTGCACCGGCATCAATGGCATGATGCCTGATCTCGAGATCCCACATGTGGGGAATATCGATATCAGGAGAATACTCTTCTTCAGGGTAGGCATCATCGGGATCAATATAATCGTAATTGCTTCCAGGTTCTGAAGAGTATTCACTCCCGGCATGCATTTCAATAATCACCAGATCAGCAATATCCCTGACTTCAGATATCTGCTGCTGGAGATAATAAGGAGTCATGTAGGCAAATCCCGGTTTGGAATAGCCGGCATTGAGATAAGGCTGATAGTTGTTATATTGTCCTGTTCTATCGCTGGAGGCAAGAAAGGCGAAGTTCAATCCGGCAGCACTGTAAAAGATGGGAGTGTAAGCCTCGTAAGAATTTATCCCCGCTCCCGAGTTTTTGATACCGCTGGCTGCAAGAACGGACTGAGTCTCAGCCAGACCTGGATAATTGTAATCCAGGGTATGATTATTAGCGAGGGTCACGATATCTATTCCTCCATGGACCAGGCCGCTTACGTTAGCCGGATCTCCCTTAAAAAATATTGTCTTGGTGGGATGATGCTCATTATGATTTGTCAAAGGGCATTCAAGGTTGGCAATCGTTATATCGGCTGCCTCGCCCAGGATCGGCAGGGTGGGATCGAATATGGACTCTACTCCCTGAGTGGGAATTATTCCTCCGGGTTCCTCATACCCCCTTGCCAGCATTATATCCCCCACGAAATTAAGAGTAACGGGAAAATTGGAGGGACCCTGTTCTACATCGAACTGGCGGGAGTTCAATCCGTAATAACCCTTTTGGTTGGTAATCTGGAGAAGAACCGTATAGGAGTGATCATCCGGATTAAGATAGGTATGGAGAGGGTTTCTTCTGGTACTGCATTCACCATCTCCGAAATCCCAGAGATAATAATGCTCCATGGAGGGAGGATGGAACAGCTGAGGATAAAACCTGACCTGAACACTCCGGTCACCCTGAGGATTGATGAAATCTTCCAGAATGGTGTAATCTATCTCAAAAAGAGGAGATGCCGGGATATTATCAGAAAAATCTATTATATTATCGAAATAAACAATACCTTCAGGTCCCTGATCACAATCGTTGACAAAGATCAGGTGGGTAACGGTGGGCAGATAGTCGAACCAGGCATACCAGTCATCTGCCAGGGGCAGACCGATGCCATGCCATTGCTCGCTTTCGAACGCACCCTGATATACTGTTATCCATTCTTCAATATTCAGTTCCTGAGTACCGGCCAGGGAATAGAAAAGGGCATTTTCTCCATCCAGGAATCCGATGCCTTCAATTTCCCCTGTTTCTACCATATAAAATGCCACCTCCCAGATGTCCCCGGAATCAACGGCAGTGGCTTCGATCGCCAGCATTTTCCAGGTATTACCATAAAGACACAGCGAATAATTAGAATTGAGATAGGTTATCTCCTCTGATAAAAACCAGCTTTCTGGTTCCTCATCCTCACCGGGATAGGACTGTAACTGAATATCACCCGATTCAAAGTCTTCTATCGTCTGCACGGATCTGGAAGAACAGGATAGATTGATTTTATCTTGCAGAGAATCTAGAATGGAACATATCAAGAGCAAAGGAATTATAAAACAGACAAAAAACCTTTTCATAGTAATTCTCCCTGTTCAGGATTAAATATACTAATATGCATCTTTCATTCCATAAAATCCTGTCAGATCAGCTTCACTTATTATGCTGATCATCTTTTTTTATTCAAGAGAAATTCTGCTTCCGGGTCATGTCCGGTAAAATTTCTCCTGCTTAACGGAAAACGGGAGTTGGCATAACAGTAGACACAGTAATAGAGACAGGTATCATAAGCACCGATGTCTATGCTGTGGCAGCATCGGCATTGCTTCCTCTGTCCGGGATCTTTCTGATACGGGATTACTATCCCGAAAAGTTGCTTGAGAATATCTTCATCAATGCATTTACCTTGTTTTACCCCGGCATTTGCCAGCTCAGGAGATTCAGCACAGGTCTGTAGATTTATATTATAAGCTTGGGCTATATCTTTAAAATCCTTCAAAATATTCATTGCCAGATCGGGATCAGCCGTCCTTAGATTAAATTCAAGCAGGTTTTTTCTGGACCTTTGATAAGGATCAAGAAAGCTGATTATGCAGCGGCGGGTGTAATTGCCCAGTTTCTGGCAGAGGCTACTAAAAGCCTTCTGATGAAAGTATCGATCCAGGAGGGGCGATATTATCACCGGGTCATATCTCCAGATAACTCTTTCCGATCCCAGAAGATCGGATAATCGCCGGAAGACCATGAGTCTCTTATCAATGGTTGGCAGATAATTCTCCAGGGGTGCTTCGTAATTATTTATGGTATAGAGAAAATAATAACGATAATCCCGCAGATTTTTCAATTTACTGATCAGAGGTGCCGGATATTTACTCCAGAAAACAAATGCAGTAACATCACGGGGAAG
>JAFGRJ010000192.1 GCA_016935235.1 Candidatus Cloacimonadota bacterium | reverse complement strand
GATCCCTTTCATGATTATCAGGTCCTGAAGAAGGAACTGCATCTCTATGATCCTTATCTGGACAGGAAGGAACATCTGATAGCCCTCAGCAAAACAGATACTATTCCGGAGGAGGTAAAAACAAGGATCATCAAGGAGGTACAGGTAAAATTCAGAAACCGAATGCAGGAAGATATTATTGCTATCTCTTCCGTGACCGGTGAGAATATATCGGGTTTGAAGACCACCCTTTTCCGACTGATCAAAAAGATCGACCGCACTCAATAGCAGTTTTAAAAACATAATAAGCATGTTCCGCAGCTGGAACAGGAAATCCCTTCCAGGAACGGGCTGATATTGTGAACAGGATATTCGATTGAGTCTGCCCAGCAGTGAGAACATAGGATCTGAAGTGGAATACTTATAAAGTAAAAAAATTGAGGTTCTTATCGGTCTTGAAATGTATATAACAGCTATGAACTACGAGATAGGGCGCTCGAAAATATTATTAATAAGAAATAGGTATAAGTCAACTGACATCCTCAGCTCATGTTCACATGAATAAGATCAGGTCCTGGATAAAATTACTCTGTGCTCCTGAAATAACCCGGAATAAAATTCTGAGGCTGATCAGGCAATGGGGCGATCCTGTTGATTTCCTTTCTGGAAGTCGGGATATTCTGCAGGATTGTGCATACATTTCACCCCTGACCAGCCAGTATCTGTTCAATGGCAGGGAACCACAATGCTGGGCACAGGTGGAACAACTTGTCAGAAAATTCGGGATAAAATGTGTTTCACTGCTGGATCCGCTTTATCCACCGCTGCTGAAAAATATCTATGATCCACCGGTATGCCTGTTCTACCGGGGTGATATCAGCCAGGAGGGTTGGCGGCGTCCCCTGGCTGTTGTAGGCACCAGGAAACCAAGCAATTATGGCAGGATTGCTGCTCAAAGCATCTGCCGCGGCCTGGTGAAACATGGTTTCACCGTGGTCAGCGGATTGGCTTATGGTATTGATACGGTTGCTCATAAATCCTCTCTGGACAACGGAGGACGGACCATTGCCATTCTCGGCTGCGGGGTGGAACAGATTTATCCTGCCCGTAATGCAGGGCTGGCCGAGATGATATTGAATAAAGGCCTGCTCGTCAGTGAATATATCCCGGGCAGTAGAATCGAACGCTGGAATTTTCCGGCCCGGAACAGGATTATCAGTGGTCTGGCGCTGGGTTGCCTGGTTGTGGAGGGTTCCCGTAAAAGCGGTGCCATGCTCACCGGCAGATTTGCCCTGGATCAGAACCGTGACCTTTATGCTCTTCCCGGTGATATAGGAAGACCGCAAGCCGAAGGTCCCAATTACCTGATAAAATTGGGTGCGAAAATAGTCACCTGTGTGGAGGACATTATCGAGGAATACGATCTCGTTATGAAGAAGGATGATGATACACTGCCTGAACTCACTCCGGCTGAAAGCAGAATATATGGCCTACTGCTGGAAAACAGACCGGAAATCACGCTTGATAAACTGCTGGTGTTTTCCGGATTGAATATCGGCGAACTTTCTGCCCTTCTTCTTACCCTGGAAATAAAAAAAGTTGTAAAAAAATTGCCCGGTAACAGGATAATGCCGATTTTCTGATCTGAGATTTTTATGGCTACTTCCCGCTGTCAAAGACGGAAAGAAGCGCTGGCAGGGTACTAGGTAAAAGAGGTGAAACATGAAAATGAGAGAATTCAGGGTCACCAGGAATTATCTTGATTATCCTCCTGGCTCTGCACTGCTGGAAATGGGTAATACCAGGGTGATCTGTACTGCTTTCTACGAGGAAGGTATACCGGCATTTCTGCAGAACAGCATGGTTGCGGAAGGCTGGTTGACAGCAGAGTATAACATGATTCCCGCTGCTACTCTTACCCGTGGGAAAAGGGAACGACTCAGCGGACGGTCTTTTGAGATCCAGCGTTTGATAGGAAGAGCACTGCGGGCTGTTGTTGACAGGAATGAATTCCCCGGATATACAGTTTATGTCGATTGTGACGTAATCCAGGCTGATGGAGGTACCAGAACCGCTGCTATTAATGGCAGTTGTATAGCAATATATGACGCATTTCAGAAAATGATTGCCGCTGGCTTGATTACCACAAATCCCCTGCGGGAATGGGTGGCGGCGATCAGCGTCGGGATTGTGGAAAATGAACTGATTCTTGATCTTTCCTATGATCAGGATTCAAGGGCTCAGGTGGACATGAACGTGGTAATGACCGAACAGGGAAAATTTGTGGAAATTCAGGGTACTGCTGAAAGAGAGCCTTTTACGGATAACGATCTCCAGAAGATGCTGATGAAAGCAAAACAGGCAATCGCAAAAATCATTTACCTTCAGAAAAAAAGCGTTGATCTGATCTGACCTTTATTGCATCTTGCAGAAGACAGGATATGTCAGTTCTCATTAAACACATATATATTCACATACCTTTCTGCCTGAAAAAATGCGGGTATTGTAATTTCTATTCCGAACCCTACTCCAGGAGTGATGTTGCTGCTTACCTGATACTCCTGCACAGGGAGATCGATCTCTGGGAGCAGTTCTGCCAGATCAAATGCCAGACCCTTTATTTCGGTGGCGGTACTCCCTCTCTGCTTACAGTT
>JAFGRJ010000003.1 GCA_016935235.1 Candidatus Cloacimonadota bacterium | reverse complement strand
TGCAGCTGCGGATCTGAGATCAGGTAATAGATTAATTCGTAGATCAGAAGCTGATCCAGAAATTTTTTCCTGCGGGAGGCAGAGGCTGAACCCGTTTTATAATCAAAGATAATGTGGTTGTTCTCCAGTTCGATTTGAAGATCCGCTCTCCCCGTCAACACAACTTCCAGAGGATTTTCTTTTCCAATGTTGCAGTAGAATATTTCTTTGAATCCAGCACCTTTTTCAGGTTTGAGGAAGATAACCTGATGGCTGAGTTTGAAATAACTGTGCAGAAGCTGCCAGAAATGAAATATGCTGTTCTTGACAATTGGTAGGAAAATATTTTTCAAATAAAGATCGGAATAATCAGCGGGTTTTCTGAAGATCATTGCTCTGTCCTGGAATATCACTTTGTTGATAGCCTTATCCAGGATATTATAGTCCAGATGACTGAAATCGTATTCTGACCTATTAGCGGAATAGACTGATATAATATTCTGAAACAGCTTTTGCATGATTTCATGGGTAATATTCCCGATCAATTTTTCGGAAAAATAGTGTTCAATCACCTTGCGGCGGGGTTCAATACCGATGATGTGTTTTAGAAAGAACATAAAGGGATTGCTTTTCAAATCCTGCCAGCGGTAGAAGGAAAGTATCAATCTTCTGTCCGGCAGATCCGATTCCTGATTGAATTTCAATGTGTAGAAGTCAGTATCATTAATGGCAGTATGATCAGGGATACGGGCATCGTACCTGGTGCTGACGAACCCCTGAAAGAATGCTTGACACGGGAATTCCCGCAATTTCCGATAATCTAGTATATGTCGGGGTAATTGCAGCAGTAATTCTTCCAGATAAGAACTCGCTTCCACATTATTCTGCGGATCTGTCCAACTGAACAGATGCACTTTTTTGCTCTGGAAAATGAGACGGTAAAAGTAATATTTATCTCTGGCTTTAATATCATCGTAGGTTTTCAAACCCAGCCTTTTCCTCTGCTTTTCTGTGAGCAGCAAGGAAGGGTGGGGAGAGGCCGGTAAAGTCCCCTCTATCAGGTTCAGAATTATAACATTATCACTACTCAGGTCGCAGGTGTCCTGAAGAGATGATACCCGGCGCCGTGTTCTGCGGGGCTTGCTATTGTAATTGAAATATTTGTGGCTTAGATAACTCAGAAAATAATGTAAAAAATCGCGGGTTTTATTAATGTGACCCGGTTTCCTGTAACGGACGGGGAAAATATTCTCATAATCCAGAAATGGCAGAATATTCAGGCTGGTAAAATCAGATAAAGATTGATAAAAGACTTCCAGAAAATCAGTATAATCATTTTCTTCTTTAGACAGGATTTTAGCGGGAGATAGTAAACCGTTATTACTGAACAGGACATTCAAATCCGAAATTGAATCAACCTCTGATATGATTTTATTGAGTAGATCAAATATTCCCTGCAGAATCTTTTTGACATTGGTTTCCGGGGATTTTAACAGTAATAATTCGCCAGAGGTATCTATATATTTGTAATCATCCTCGATAAGTGTATAGATATAATCCAGAACAGCATCTCTGGTTTCTGCCCGGTTGTTGGCGGGAATTTCCATCAACAGGTAGGTTTCCGGTAGTAAGCACAGGTTAAGAAAATCTGACAGGGAAAACAGTAGTAACTGGTCAGAGTTTCTTTCCTCCGTGTTAAGCAGGAGATTGGTTATTGCCTGCAACACCCTGTAGAGAGACGAGGTGCAAAATGAGCGCCTGGCTGAAAGTTCGAATTTGCCCGGGGAGAGAAAGCGGGTATAGGATTTCTCTTGAATATTAAAATCTACAATGATTTGGGGATCAATCTCATCAATGTTATTGAGGAAATAAGAAATCATACTGAATGCATCAGTTGCATCGTAGATCGTTATACTCTCAGTAGAGTAGGGTGAAATGTCTTTTATTTCTATTTCCTTCTGGCAAGACAGAGTTGCTTTATCCAGAAGAGATTCCGGCAGTTGATAATAAATCAGTAGTTTATCAGTGAATTGGTTGAGAATATATTTTTCCAGGTCGGTAAAATAAAACTGGTTTACTAATGCGATTCTTTCATATTGGATGAAATCTTCAATTCTGAAATTCTCTTTTTTTCTTAAGAACAGGATATCTGAATAATGCCATTGATTGAGGAAATTTTCATACTGCTTTCGTATCCTGATGTATATTTCTATCATTTCCTGTTGCCAGGAGAGTAATGCCGCCTCTGGTTCAATATTTTTTAATAGACTGTCATCATTTATCAGTTCTTCATTTAATTCTTCCCAGAAAGCGAAAAAATTCCTGGTGAATTCTGAAAACGGAGTATAATGAGGAATCCTGAAATAGTCTTTGTCCAGGGATTGCAGGGCATGGTACAGAGCCAGTGACCTGCTTTCATCTTTCAGAAGTGGCAGTTTACCAGGGAATAAAGCGCATTTCCATTCTTCCATGGTAAAGAAGGAACTTTCATTAAAACTTAAATAGGGTTGGTAAAGCAAGATAGCTTTTTTCTTGCTGCGTATGGTTGGCAAAATATAACATGTTTTAATTTTTTTATTTTTCCCGATGATCTCTTGAATAATATCTGCAGTAAATGGTAGGAACTCGAGTTTCATTAATGTTTATTCCGTAAAAATCAAAGTCATGGCAGCAGCATAGAGCAGCGAGGGTAAAAGGTTTAATATCTTTATGTTCTTTATTTTCAATATCCTCAGAGCGAGTCCGATCAACACTATACCTCCAGCAGCGGTAATTTCGGTCACAACATTCTGGACAATGAATTCTCCCAGGTATCTGGCTAATATTGTCAGACCGCCCTGATAGATCAGAAGAGGGATAACTGAGAAAAGGACTCCAATACCCAGTGTGGAAGCCAGGGCAATGGAACTGAAACCGTCCAGTATTGACTTAGCCAGCAGTAAATTGGGTTTGCCGCCCAAGCCTTCTTCAAACGCTCCTAAAATCGTCATTGATCCCATACAGAACAAGAGAAAAGCTGTGATCAGACCTTCTGAGAACAAAAGGGATTCTCCCCTGATTTTACTTTTCAACCTGTCGCTTATCCTTTCCATGGATTTTTCCAGTTTCATAAGTTCACCTGTCAGGGAACCCAGCACGATGCTGAAAATAAGGATCAATATATTTTGAGTACCTAATGCCAGTTTTATTCCCAGAAAAAAAGTGAACAGCCCAATACCCTGAAACAGGATATCGTTATATCGTTTAGGCAATTTCAGATGCAGCAGCAAACCAATGCTACTGCCCACCGCAACTGCGGCAGCATTAATCAACGTTCCGATCATAAGAACCTATTTTAAGAAAATCATTTTATTGATCAATCTGTTTTCAGCAACTTTCAGTTCGCAAAGATAAATTCCAGCCCCGACTTCTTTGCCATCTTTGTCTGTTCCGTTCCATAATATCGATCTGAGATCATTCCCATTTATTTGGTAGTGTCTTATGATCTCTCCTTTGAGATTGTATATATGCAAAACAGCGTCTGTGATATGAGGTGGCAGGGAATAATTGATCCTGGTAGCAGGATTGAAGGGATTAGGGTAATTCGACAGGCTATATCCGGTGGAAGTAATCTCAGCTTTGGTCATATTATCGTTGAGTGAGTCTATCAGGGCTGATTCATAAAATACCGGGTATCTGATCTGAAATCCATCAACCAGGAAATTAAGTGAATCCTGAAAAATATCACGTTCCAGACCTATTGTGGTGGCATCCATGAATAGTGTCAAAACCAGTCCCTCCAGAGAATTTAGCATCAGTGGGAAAGAGAGAAAAGGATAATAATAAAAATACCAGTTGATATTACTGAAAAAAATATCGTTAATATTTACTGAGTAATCCAAGATATTTGTACAGCAAATGGTCAAGCCTTCAAGAGCATCATACATGGTCTGGAAGTAAATGGAATCAGGCTCAAAACTTAAGATGTGATCTTGTGCAATTCCTTCCCTGCCATAACATTGATAAGAAGAAGAATCAGCTCGTTTGTCAGAAAGTACTTTAAATTGATGCTCCCGGTTACAGGTTATTGCGGGAAATGTCTGACTGCAGGCATCAGTGGCGCCGGGGAATTCTTCAGCTTTCATACTGATTATAATGAAAAAAACTCCCACTAAAATGACCAGGTATTTCACAGTCACCTCCTTCTCCCAGGATCACAGAGGTTGGGATAAGATTAAATATTTATAGCTTCAATCAATTCAGGTCCATCGTTTGCAGGGGAATTAACAGCCCTGGTTACCGGGCAGGCAGTCATATTACCAGGATATGGTTGCAGAAGTTTCCTCAGATTTTCTGCATCCTGATCATTCAACCAGTGTTGTTCATATTCCCGGGGCAGTATGACCGGCATGCGGTTATGGATGTTTTCCATAACAGCATTGGGCAAGGTTGTTATTATACAGCAGGAATCTATATTATGACCTGTTTTGTCTCTCCATTGCTCCCAGATACCGGCGAACATGAAAATATTTCTGTTTTCTATCCTGATATAGTAGGGCTGCTTGTCCTGTCGTCTCCATTCGTAGAAACCATTGGCAGGGATAAGGCAGCGTCTTTTAAGAAAAGCATTGCGGAAAGAAGGTCTCTCGTTAATGGTCTCCGCCCGGGCATTGATCATTTTGCTGCCAATTTTGGTGTCCGGAGCCCAGAAGGGAATCAAGCCCCAGTGAAAATCTGCTAAAATATCTGTATTCTGAGAGCGGATAACAGCGGGAATATTCTGTCCGGGAGTAATATTATAACTGGATCTGAATTTATGGGTCGTTTCTAGGATCTTGGAATATTCCATGATGGCCTGGACACTACTGTACAAAGCAAATCTGCCGCACATCGGATCTCCTTACTCTGTTAACTATATTTCTTCTGGAAATTTCTGACAACTATTTTTCCAGAAGGGAAGGATAATTCTGAAAAAAATTGAATTCGATCTGTCTGGTAAGGGAAGATCTATCCCAATCGAGATTGGCGAAACTTACACCTAACAACCTGATCAGACAGCTATTGACTATCGTTTCCTGTAGTAGTTTACCTACATAGTAGAATGAGATTTTTTCATCGTTGATACTTTGAGGTAAAGTTATACTACGGGTTACCATATCAAAATTGGCATATTTGATTTTCAGGGTAAGGGTGCGACCCTTGACCCCTTTTTCTTTCATGTCCGCGCAGAGTTTTGCTGTAAATTCCTTTAAATAGGTGAGCATTTCCAGTCTGTCATCGATGTCTGCAGCGAAGGTCCTTTCCATTCCGATGGATTTGCGGACACGATTTACCATGACCTCCCTGTTGTCTATGCCTCTTACGATGTAGTAATAAAAACTGCCCATCTTACCGAAATGCCGGGTCAGCTCTTTCAATGTACGCCTTTTCAGGTCAGCCCCGTTGTTAATTCCCAGGCTTTTCATGCGGTGTTCGCATTTTTCCCCGATGCCATGGAATTTTCCGATCGGCAGGTTGAGCAGCACCTCTCTGGCTCTTTCCGGTGGTATCACTACCAGGCCATCAGGTTTATCCATGTCAGAAGCAATCTTGGCGAGAAATTTATTGTAGGAAACTCCGGCAGAAGCCGTCAATCCTGTTTTCCCATGTATTTTCTGTTTGATTTCCCTGGCAATACAGGTAGCTGAGGCAACCCCTTTTTTATTTATGGTAACATCCAGATAAGCTTCATCGATGGAAACAGGCTCCACCAGTTCAGTATATTCGTGGAAGATCTCCCGGATCTGGTCCGACACCTCTTTGTAAACATGATAACGTCCC
>JAFGRJ010000191.1 GCA_016935235.1 Candidatus Cloacimonadota bacterium | reverse complement strand
TTTACATAATGCATCTTTGTAATATTCTATCAGAAGGTCTTCCGCATCCTGCCTCTCACCCGTAAAGCCCCACCAATCACATTCGTCTATGATCTCACCGGCATTTTCAAACGCATATGTCAGCTCTTTGTCAGGCTCTCCTTCAATATTAACAGAGAACCGTCCTCTTCTTACACAGGAAATATTCGCATAATCAAGGTTATCATCATTGAGTAAACCTTCTTCATCGAAGTATCCATAGACTCGTTCTCTGTCTCTATAAAGGCTAAATCCATACCGGTCGCTCTCTAACAACCCAATTGCACAATTAATCAGGCAATTTGCTCTTTCCTGCGGATACAAGGGGTCGAAACCAGCCTCTATTGCGGCCAAATATATTTGACGACCTATTCTTCTGACAGTATATCCCACGATAGATCGTGAATAACTGATGCAATCATCCCTCATATGGACCATAGTGGCACCGTTGACACTACTGTTACCTGATCCTTCGGCATTAAGGGTGAGATAGTAGAATGTATTCATCCATTTCTTGTAGACCTCATTATCAGGATCAGCATTATAAAGCAGGTTCAGTTCCTGATAGGCGTCATTTACCTCTTTCAGATCTTCTCCTTTTAATTTTATCCAACGCAAATATTCTTCAAGCGGAGCCTTATGTTCAGGCTCATTGAAGTTTTTGTCAATTTTATATTTTAAAGCATAATGCAATTGATCCCAATAGTCATCGGTCGTTTTATCCTGTGATATAAGAGGAAATTGAATAAGGCAGAAAGCCAGGAGGATAAGGGAACATTTAGTCTTCATGATGAGATTATTAATATGTCAGTTTTATTTTTCCAGCATCCCTGGAACATCCATCACATTGTATCCGGCAGGAATCTCAAAGATCTGAGGGTCAGGTGACCAGGGTTTAACTTCACTCATCTCCATGCCCGAGTTTTCTGTGCCATCAATATGATTGACCATCTTCATTGGGAACTTATATTGATCAGAGTACCAAAGGGTGAACATCTCCTGCGTAGGATTATCTTTATTGTACATGATTGATTTATTGCACATCACACCATTGATACTCTCTTTACCGGCTTCTTTCATGAGGCCGCTTGCCTGGTAATATTCCAGTGACTTCAGCGGATCATTTGAAATGCTCATTGGATTTTCCGAAGGACTTTTCATCGCCATTCTTTGTTGTGGCATGAGGATAATTACATCCCTGGAATCGTTTTTTACTATAAGAGCTCCTTTCTGCCCGGATTCATCAAAATCGTAACGGTAACCTTCGTCTGATGAATGAACCGTGAAGGAACGGGTCTTGCCCATTGAATTAAATTTCATCTTGCCCGTGAACTGGCCTGACACGGGAAGTGCAAGAAGACAAGCAGCTGCTAAAAAGAGTAGTTTTTTCATGATCTTATCTTTTATTAATTATAGTCTCGTTGAATTTGTTTATTGCCTCCACCCGGTTGCCAACATCCAGCTTCCGGTAGATTTTTTTCAGATGATACTTTACAGTATCGGGTGATTTCCCAAGAACTGAAGCTACCTCCTCATTGATAAGGCCTCCCTTAATGAGAAGCATTATCTTTTCTTCCTGCTCTGATAATTCTTTCTGATTATTCATCTGAATTAACAGTTGGTTCCACTCGATACCGGCAAAGAGCGCAGGCACATTCCTGCCGGTGTACTTTACGACTTAGTTCCAATATCCGGGCAGCCGATAGCATTTGAGATTTGTAATTTACTGTTCAACTGGTTTGGAGTTTACTGTCTCTTTATAATTGTCATACTCCAGTTGTAGTGGAAATTCTGCTCATCGTAACCATCTTCAAGTTCTTTTTTAATCATGCGGTCGCCCTCACCTCCAAAGCTTGTTTTGCCATCACCATATCTGACAAGAATATCCGGGTGTATTTTTTTGATCGTTTCCTGGTTTGATACATTTGGTATTGGCACACCTGCAGGTATTTCAATCCCCTGGTCTTTTATGTAATCCCGGATCCAGGTATTTGAAGTTTTGATGGTTGGATCCATAACTTCCTCCCCAACCGGACCTAACGCGAATGATTTTTCGCGGGTTTTTCTGTTGGTGTGAGACTCTCTTTCCGGGCCCTTGTCAGTAAATTTGACACTTTTGATTACTTCCGTTTCATTTATTTCATATGCTACATTAAAGCCTGCCGGAACAAATTTTACTGCTTTCCCGGTTTCGTTGTCAAATACAAGCATCCAGGGCAGCTGTGATATATGTTCTTGACCTTCCAATTCATGTTTGTTCACACTCCGGTGATAGTCGACAGTAGTTTCATATTTGGGGCCTGCACTGTACCTGTTTTCTTCAGAATTATAGTTGAATCCGGAGAGGCTTACACTGGTTGGTTTGTAATACTGCCAGGTCTGGTTGAAAACGGGCATATCCTGGGATTCAATGAGGGTTAAGAAAATGATGGCTGAGGCCTCTGTCGATTCCTTCAAGTTATGCTTTTGGACCACTCCGTCTTTTTTGTCTTCCCGTGATGTGATCAGTGTTCTGTCATATTTCCCTGTGACATTTATTCTGGCGTCAAATACAGGAGGTTTTATAATTACCGAACCCCTTCCTTCAGCTTTATCGGGGTAATCCTCAGGCTGATAACTGGCGGTTACCATGATTCTCTCATCATTGCTTCCGGATTTATAATCCAGTACAACCTTTCCCTCGCTACTTGTTGTGTAACCATTTTGAGGGGTAATTTTGCCGTTTACCAGGCCGCTTATTTTGACGTCCAGTTCTTTTCCTTCCACGGGATATTTTGATCCGTCCGGATCGGTCTCATTGAAAGTGACGACGATTCTGGTATGTTCCTCTTTCTCAATTTCCTTTCGGTCGGGCTTCACCTCAATCTCAAGTCCCCGTATTATCAGTTCCTCTTCTACTACTACATATCCTTCAAGTGGTCCGCCCAGCGAGCAGGTCTTAAAACGGATG
>JAFGRJ010000190.1 GCA_016935235.1 Candidatus Cloacimonadota bacterium | reverse complement strand
CGCGCTAATTGAATAAAGCCTATTTTTCTTTCTTCTCAATATTAACGATCTCTATTGTGAAATTGGAAGCCACTGCAGCCAGCGCCCCTATAGCTGCCCAGACTGGTACCAGTAAAGCACCGACCACACCCACGGTGATGGGGATCTCCAGATACACCTTGCCTTCATCATTCTTGATAATGATCCTGCGCACATTACCCTGGTGAATGATCTCTTTTATCTTTTTAAGAAGTTCCTCACCTTTCACCTTGAATTCACTCTTCTTTTCTTCCATTCCTACCTCCTTTATTTTCTTCCTCTTCTTTATGCTTATCATACCAAAAAGATAAATCTCCGATTGCTGTCATCCATTCCCGGTAAAAAATTCAGAATTAAGGAATCTCTGCTGCGATTGTTCTAAGCAACATTTTATTGTCTGTGTATTTCTCCATCATGCTATGCAGTGCCATGATGGCAGAGGATTTTCCGCTGTTGACTAATTTTCGCCTTAAGACACATATAGCTTCATAATCTTCTTTTGCAATGAGAAGTTCTTCCTTTCTGGTTCCGCTTTCCCGGAGATTGATTGCCGGAAATATTCTTTCCTCTGCCAGTTCCCGGTCCAGTATGATTTCACAATTGCCGGTTCCCTTGAATTCCTGGAAGATTATATCGTCCATCCGGGAACCTGTACCTGTTAAAATTGTAGCCAGTATTGTACAGGAACCATGGCCCGGAACCATCCTTGCCATTCCGAAGAGCTTACGTGGTATTTCCAGAGCACCGACTCCAATCCCTCCCGTCATCGTTCTACCCCGTGACCTGTTGTCATCCCGGTTGAAACTCCTGGTCAACCGGGTAAGGCTGTCCACCAGGACAACGATGTCGTTACCACATTCAACTTCTGTCTGGATGTTGTCAATCAGCAGGTTTACCAGTGCTACCTGAGCTGCCGTATCCTGATCGAGAGTTCTGTGAAAGACTGTAGCCATGGTGTTCTGTTTGAAATGCGTGACCTCTTCCGGTCTTTCATCAATGAGCAGCAATATTACCCGGAGATCAGGTGAGATTCTGGCAAATCCCCGGGCAAGTTCTTCCAGCAGGACAGTCTTTCCCGCTCTGGGCGGAGAAACTATTAGTGCCCTGGTACCTTTACCAACTGGTATGAACATGTCCATGATCCGCAACGACCGAAATTCTGCTGAACCAAAATCAAATCTTGCTTCAGGACTGCTGGCAGTGAGGCTGGCAAAGGTTCTGCGTGTGTTGAATTCTTCTGGTTTCCGGTTACAGATGGATAATATCCTGTTAATCTTATTATCTTCTACTGCTACTTGCAACCGGGTGCCGTTTACCAGCCCGTAGTGCCAGACAAGATCGGGATCTACTTTATAATGATATTCCCGCCTGTTCAGGGGATCAGTCCACAGAATCGCATCTCTATTACTGCGGCAGGTGATCAGACCTTCAAAAGTCAGCGTGTTCTTCATAATTTGTTCAAAAACCCTGATTAAATGAAATTGGAGCGGGTAACGGGACTTGAACCCGCGACCACCAGCTTGGGAAGCTGATGCTCTACCACTGAGCTACACCCGCTCTTCACATGAACTTTTATTTTAAGATAAACAACTACTGTCAATCAAAATTAAGCCAGTTTTTTCCCTTATGGTGTCAGTCTAGAGTAATGTACTCAGGAAAATTAATCCCTCAGAAATAAAATATTATCCGCGATTAATCCGTTTAACAGGACAGGTTTCTAACCAGTTGAAGACAAGCCGAAACAGGAGGAAAAAAGGGATAAATGGATGTTTGTTAGATAGTAAGTATTGTCAGATTTTTCATTAATGTGACATCAATGTCACTGATTGAGTTGAAACGGTTTCACATCATCTTTTCTTCCCAGGTTTAATCCATTACAATTGTGTTAGTTCTGTCTCGGGTGTCAGATTGGAACGATTATTGTTGTTATTATTATCAGGACAGGTTAGGATCAGGAAAACAGGTTATTTTATTGCAGATGGAATAAAATGAATCGTCATATTGAGAAAATTATTTTTATTGACCTTTGGTAACAGAATTCATAGGTAAAAAAGGTGAAGGTATTTATTTCAGAGTTAGCAATTCTTATGGCTGGAGGAAAAAATGTTTAGAATGCTCTTGATCTTCTTATTAGTTTTTCTGTTATCCTGTACCAGAAATGAAACGGAGCCTACGGGTATTGATAGGGAAAACTCTGTTGAAACCGAATTACAACCCAGATATACGGGTGTTAACAGGATCTTGTACAGCAAAACTAAAATCTCTGCTGGGGAGCTATACAGCAGGTTTTTATCTACTATCACCACCATGGTAACTATACCGCAAAACATTCTGGAGAGAGCTGTAACTGGCTTTCATCCTGACTACCCGGGATATCTGACTGTCCGGAATGCTTCCCTGGGCAAAGTACTGACCCTTCCTGAAAATCCTCTGGCCTTGTACACCTTCTCAGGTAATGCAAGTGATCAGAGTGTTTACAACAATGACGGCACTGTTCATGGTGCTGTTCTGACATCTGACCGTTATGGTAATCCTGACTGTGCCTACTATTTCGATGGGGAAGATGATTATATAGATATAGGCAATGATGCCAGCCTGAAACCCTATTTTCCCATGACCATATCAGGATGGGTCAATATCTCTGAAAGTACCTGCCAAGTCTTTTTCACCAACAATTACGACGATGATATTTATAATGGTATCTGGATCGGCATTTCTCCAGACGGCTACGCCGAGGTGAGTTATGGCGATGGTGGAGATATTTCTGCCAACAGCAGGAGGACAAAAACCGGAACAACCTATATCGAACCTGGGATATGGTATCATATCGTTGGTGTCCTGCATGATGAGTGGCATATGAAATTATATTTAAACGGGCAGATTGATACTGGCATTTATACAGGATTTACTTTTATCCTGAATTACAGTGATGGTCCGGGTAATATTGGCAGGAAGGATGGAAGTTCATACTCCCCACCGCTTTATTTTCACGGAATAATCGACGACATCGTTTTTTATAACAGAGCACTCACTGAAGAGGAAATTTTGATTCTGTATTATCTCGATTATAACGCTAAACTGATTGAAGATAGACAGCTGGTATTAAATCAGAAATCAAATTAAAATACCTTCCCAGGATCAGAACGGGCTGCTTGAAATTTTTTTTTAATTCAGTTATCCCTTTTACAGTAATAAGAGAATAAAAAATTTTAATTTAACATGAATTGCCCTTTCGATGAGCGCAGTGAAGAGAAATCTTTACTAACAGGCTAGAAGAAAGTTTTCTCATCCCTTTCAGGGATTCGGAAAGACAAT
>JAFGRJ010000035.1 GCA_016935235.1 Candidatus Cloacimonadota bacterium | reverse complement strand
ATTTTCATCTTGATAATGATAATTCCCAGCATTTCTATGAAGACATCGGTAAATACGAGCAGTATATCTTTGGCTGGGCAGACTGGTATGATATCTATGCCATAGACGAAGACAGCAATTTCGGTCCTGACTGGTTATTTGAAACTGGAGATAACAGTGAACCTGACTGGAGATGGGTGGGTAATGCTGTAACGAATCCCGAATCGGAATACTATCTCGGCAATGAGTCACTGTACAATCAGAATCAGGGAATATACAGCGGTTTCCGGGCTGAATATATCGCCATGAGGCAGGATGCTGAGGATTATTTCAATACCGCCAATATGTTAGGATTTGGTATAGTATTCAACCATATCCTGGCATCTCTGGACGCTCTCCGGGTGACCCGCAAATACAATCTGGAATACATTTCCCAGAACAACCTGAGGATAAAATTTACCCCTGTCTTCATCAACAACGAACTCTCGGCAGGCGTAATGATAAGTAAGGATTTCTGATCATGAGGTTGTTTATCCTGTTTCTTCTTATGCTTTCCTTAACTTCGAGCCTTTCAGCAGAACACTATCCTCTGGGCAAAGCTGTTCTTTTCTCTGCATTGATACCAGGAACAGGTGAACTGTATACCCGGCAATATACAAAGGCCGGAATTTTCCTGTGTGCGGAACTCACCATCATACTATCATATTTCCGCCTGCATCAGGAAACGAACTGGGCAATAAGATCCTATGAACAGTACGCCTATACCAAAGCCGGAGTATCCCTGCATAGTCCGGAAAATTTATATCAGCTTATCCAGAACTATTTTAACAGCGATATATACAATCAGGGTGTGGAATTGTACGCCCGTAACCGTTATTTGATCTGGGACTATAATCCACAGGCATACCAGGAATATCTCGACATGTATCTTATTGGTGAAGACCAGGCCTGGGATTGGCAGACAGAAAATTACTGGAATAAATACCGTGATATGAGAAGCGACAAACAGGATCTGGAAATATATACGAAATTTACTTTTGCAGCCGCAATACTGAATCGCCTTATCAGTATCATTGATACTCTGATCTCTACCCGTAAAATAAACAGGTCTGAAGAATATTACGGTAAACTTTCCATCCAACCTGACTGGATAAAAAGGGGAATGGTAATAAATTATGAATATCGTTTTTAGAAAAAAGCCTGCACTCTCATTACTCATATTATTATTGCTGGTGAGTGCCATCTGTTCTGCTCAGCCCAAACCACCCGTTGCCTTTCTGAAATCCGCCATTTTACCGGGATGGGGCGAGCTTTCCTGTGGAAATAAGTCAGGTTATGTTTTTCTGGCCATGGAATTCATTCTGTGGGGATCACACCTTTACTGCCTGCAGGAAGAGGAGCTTCTGAAAAGCAAGTCCTTCGATCATGCCATCAAATACGCCCATATCAATCCCCATAACGATTACGAGGACAGTTATTTCTATCACCTTTCCAAATATTCCAGCTCAGGATTTGAACCCGGTGGTTACAATTTCCATATCCTGCAGGAAGCAGAACAAAAATACCCCAATGATCCTATTAAGAGACAGGAATACATTCAGAACAATATTTATTCTGAGGAATATTTCTGGGATTGGGATAGCGATGAGTTAAGAGTAACTTATGGTAAGACCAGGAAAGATGTTGCAAATTTTTCCGATTATGCCAAAGCTGCGACAGGTACCATAGTGGTCAATCATATCATCAGCGCCATTAATTCACTGCGTGTGAGTTCGCGTTTACGCAGGACCGATGTGTCGATTTATTTTGACACCAGGATGGATCCTAATCTCAAAATCAGTTACAAGTTCTGATTGATAACCGGAGAATAATTACCAGGGCTTACCCCATGTTTTTCATTAACTGTCGTATCTGATGTAAAGTGAGTTAATTTTTTTGAGGAAGAAATGATAACATTAAACGGTAATGATCTGACTCTTGCCGATATAAATAATGTTGCCAGACAGAACGAGCAGGTAAACCTGGCTCCAGCAGCCTGTGATAAAGTAAACAAATGCAGAGAATTCGTTGAAAAGCTGGTCAGGGAAGGCACAATTGTCTATGGTCTCACCACAGGATTTGGTAAATTCAGCAACATCACCATTCCAGCAGGAAAACTGGCTGAACTGCAAAAAAATCTAATTCTCAGCCATGCCACCGGTATAGGTCCGTTCCTCGGTAGAGAGGAAACCCGGGCTGCAATGCTGCTGAGAGCCAATGTACTGGCTAAAGGTCATTCCGGTGCCCGTTTGTGCATACTCGAACTGATAGTGAACATGCTTAATAATGGCATTCACCCTCTCATCCCGGAAAAGGGATCGGTAGGTGCCAGCGGTGATCTTGCACCTCTATCTCATCTGGTTCTGGTCATGCTGGGCAGAGGGCAGGCTGAATTTAAAGGAAAAACCTGCAGTGGTCGAGTAGCATTGACCAGAGCAGGATTGAAACCTGTGATCCTCCAGGCCAAGGAAGGCTTGGCTCTTAATAATGGGACCCAGATCATGACCTCCATCATTGCCCTGTCACTTTTAAAAGCCATCAATCTTGCTGTTACCGCCGATATCTGTGCTGCCCTTTCGGCTGATGCACTTCTCTCAACACCTGATGCTTTCAGCAGTCTAATTCACAATTTGCGTCCATATCCTGGACAATTACGGGCTTCCAGAAACATCAGCAATCTCCTGCAGAACAGTGAACTGCGCAAATCGCACCTCGGATGTAAAAACGTTCAAGATCCTTACAGTATCCGATGCGCTGCCCAGGTTCATGGCGCTGTCAGGGATTCACTGGAGCATGTACGCTCCATCATTGAAACTGAGATTAACTCCGCTACCGATAATCCCTTGATCTTTCCCGTTGAGGGAAAGGTATTATCCGGTGGTAATTTTCACGGTGAGCCGGTTGCCTTTGCCGGAGACATCCTGGGTTTTTCAGTTTCCGAACTGGGCAACATCGCGGAACGTCGCTGCGAACAACTCCTGAATCCTGCTCTCAACCGGGGATTAAAACCTTTTCTGGCTCCACGACCAGGCCTGGATTCCGGTTTCATGATCAGTCAGCTCACAGCAGCCTCTCTGGTCTCGGAGAATAAGATTTTGGCTCATCCGGCATCTGTAGATTCCATACCGACATCAGCCAATCAGGAAGATCACGTCAGTATGGGACCTGTTGCTGCTGTGAAAGCCCGTAATATCATGGACAATACCGCATACGTCCTTGCCATCGAACTAATTATCGCCTGTCAAGCCCTGGAAGAAAGAAAATATTCTTCCTCACCTGCCCTTATGGCAATAAAGGAAATTATCAGAGATCATGTTAAACCTCTCACCAAGGATAGAGAACTATCGGAAGATATAGAAAAAATGAAAAAACTGGTTGAGTCGGAAATTCTGGCAGATTCCGCCAGAAAATATATCACTCTGGAATAGGAGTATTGT
>JAFGRJ010000034.1 GCA_016935235.1 Candidatus Cloacimonadota bacterium | reverse complement strand
TATTGCTCCGATGATTATGGCGACAACTGGACCACTGTCACCGGGACACCCTTTATCAAGGAAATGGTTTACTTTTATTCCGGGACAGTTTACGGTATTTTCCCTGATTTCAGTTATTCATCAGGCATCTGGAGTTCTAATGACCATGGCAATAACTGGATTCCTGAAATTTATACTACCAACTTGAATTCAATTGCTCAGGATTGTGACAACAACATTTTTGTTGGCTGGGCGGATTTTCCGATCGGTCAGAGAGATGTCGGGGTTGCCTGGTTCGATCGATCCACTCAGCAGTTAGTCGAGATGAATGAGGATCTTCCCTGTTTCGCGGTCAACCAGTTGACAACACATCCCGTGATCGACTGCATTAATATAGTTGCCTGCACGGAATACGGGGTGTATTTGCTGACGGATTATCAGATGGATGTTGATGATGATTTACCTCCCCTGCAGATCGTCCTGTTCAACTCCCCCAATCCCTTTAATCCTGAAACAAATATTTATCTGGAATCTCAGTCCGGTCTGAATGGTAATATCGAAATATACAACATGAAAGGTCAGATAATCAGGTTGCTTCCGGTCTTCTCGCCTTGCTGTTCCTATTCCGTAACCTGGGATGGTAAAACTGATGATCAGCGTAGAGTGACATCAGGAGTTTATTTCTACAGGTATGTGTCTGGATCTGAGGCAACTGATATGAAAAAAATGGTCATGATCAAGTAGGTACAGATTTTTGGATCGGATCACAGAACTGTAATGACAGGACAGGATTTCAGTATAGTCTTGACCTTTTTATCAGATACTGCAGCAGGCTTTTCTCGAAGGGTGTTTCAGTGGTGATGGGATTATATTCGATAAAAGCTTCATGACTTTTTGTTTTAAGGAAAGTCACGTTTTCATTGAATATTCTTAGATAATCTCCTCTTATCTGCCAGGGATTGACCACAATCCTTTCTCCTGTTTCAGAATCGATGAATTCGGTTTCCTGTTTGAAATCAAAGTTCCTTTCCTGGGCATCCTGAATATGAAATAGGATCACCTCGTGCTTCTGATGCCTGAAATGCTGAAGTCCCTGCAGGATCTGTCCCGGATCATCGATCAAATCAGAGATCAATATTATCAACCCTCTTTTTTTGATACGTTCCGCCAGGGAATGCAATATTTCCGCAGTGCGGGTGGTTTCCAGGGGTTTGAGATCGTAAAGTTCTCTCAGGATAATATTCAGGTATGATTTCATGGAGCGGGGAGGAATATAGCTGGTTATCCGGTTGGTATAGGTAAGCATGCCCACGGCATCCTGCTGTGAAAGCATCAGATAGGCAAGAGCAGAGGCGAGAGCTTTGGCATATTCCAGCTTGCTGATATTGCCAGATGTATATTTCATGGAATTGCTGTGGTCGATCAGCAGGTAGGACTTGAGATTGGTTTCTTCCTCGTAGCGTTTTATATAATAACGATTGGTTTTGGCATAGACTTTCCAGTCAACATTACGAATGGGATCGCCGGGGTTGTACTGACGATGGTCGGAGAATTCCACGCTGAAGCCATGATAAGGAGATTTATGCAGACCAACGATAAATCCTTCCACAATGAGACGGGCACGCAGACTGAACTTGTCTATCTTGGCGATGAATTCTTCGGTTAAATAGGAGTCAGGCATAAATGGCGACAGGGTAGTTTAATTGTCTTTTTTCTGCCTGGTCCCCACGATTATGGCAGCAGGGAATATCACAGCGTAGGCAATTACCAGCAAAACGGGCGAGATCGTTTTATCGCCGGTACCCATGATAATGTAGCCGGTGATGATAACTATAATTCCCAATAGCAATAAGAGTGTGTTCAGTTTACCAAATGTGAATTTCATAATCTCCTCATTTTTTATCCATCATCTCCAGAAGTTGGCGGGATATTTGTACAGCGTTCTCATCGTTGTCAAGTTCAACTGCCAGCAGCAGGTATTCCCGGGCTTCCTTTTCCCTTCCCAGCATGAGGAATATCTCACCCAGATGATAAGCGATTTCACTGTGCTGAATTTCCTCGCTGAGCGGTACTTCCATGGCGTTTAATGCTTCACTTATTTTTCCCTGGCGAAAGTAAAGCCAGGCCAGGCTGTCCCAGATCATTCCATTTTCGCTGTCCAGAGCCAGGGCTTGTGTTAAAAGTTCCTCTGCCAGACCGTACTTGGCTGTAATCTCATTATCTGCTATAGCATAACCGATCATGTTCATAACTTCCGGGTTGTCTGGATAAATAGTCAGGCTTTTTTCCAGAAGAGGAAGTATATTTTCGGTATCTTCAAATTCATCTGCCAGGATTGAGGTCACCATAAACACTCGTATCTCCGGCTTTTCCTGTTCGTGCAGTATTTTTTTGAAATATACATAAGCCAGGCTGTCCGCTTCCTTGTTGTAATAGTAAGTGGCCATTACTTCATCAATGGAGGGATCCTGCTCTTTCCGGGCTTCCAGAATAGTGGTGGCTTTATCCACGGCATCCAGACCGGTGAGATAGGCGATAGCCAAGGGCAGATACAATTCCTTATCGGTCAGGAAAGAGGGGGATAACATGTTCAGATATCCGAAAGCCTCCTCTTTGTATCCAATGATTGCGTATATGTATGTGCTAATAAAGCTAACGGTATCATTCTCCGGACAATCTTCACTGTAGCGGGACAGAAAATCGACCATTGCGATCTTGCTTTCAATATCTTCAGGATCCACCAGAGTCCTGAAAATTTCAAGCAGCAGCTCCACATCCTCTGTCTGACAGAAATTGGTCAGCGCTTCTTGCCATTGCCCCTTCTGATAATAAGCATATCCCAGATAGCCATACAGCAGGGGCAGAAAGTCAGCCGGGATTTCATCCAGGGATTCCAGATAGGATGCACTTTCGATCATAAGATCAATGTTATGGAGGTTAAGAGCTGAAATGAAAAGGAAGCGCAACAGGTCAGGATTATTGAGCTCGTAACAGATGTTCTTCAATTCGAGAATTGATAAAAAGTCTCTATTACTGAAATAGCTGGCAATAAGGTAAGTTTTGAGATGGTCACCGACACTCAGGTCTTTATCCAGTCTCTCCCTGATCAGCAGTGGGATTTTTTGTTGCTGGTCCGTTTCCTCGTAAGCCTGGAGCAGAGGTGTGATAATAATTTCATCATTCCATTTCTCATAAGCTTTTTCAAGAACCGATACTCTCATCGCGGGATTGAATTCCTTGAAGCT
>JAFGRJ010000189.1 GCA_016935235.1 Candidatus Cloacimonadota bacterium | reverse complement strand
CTGCGGTGGGTGACCCCATCGGTAATCACACCCACTCTGATCTGGCTTCCACCCTGATTGTAATCCTCCCGCACCTGGGCTGTCTTATGCAGGGTATCGCCCTGAGTTGTAACTGTGCCGGTATAGTAAACCGGGGGCATAACCGTCCGGATCGTTCTGACTTCTTCCAGGGAAGCAAGGGCAACCAGATCCCGGACCTTTACCCAGGCGCTGAGGTAAAAGTAATCGAGTTTCCGGTTGGTAACTTCATGACACAACTGCTCTACAGCCATGATATTGTATCCATTTTTCAAATAAATATAAACGTGTACAGCACTGCCCGGTAGAGAAGTTCTGCCTTCCAGGAAGCGGAGTTGACCATGATCTGCCATTGCTTGAACATGAAGCTCGGGATCAATCAGTTCCGGCAATTTTTCGGGATGAAGTAACTGGAACAGGTCTGTGCTTAATTTCTGCAAGGCAGGATCATTTCGTACTTTCCCCTGCGAGAGTTCTTTCCTTGCTGCGCCAAGATCGATTGCAGAAGAACCGGTGTATTCCTTCGGGTCCATTTCAATTATTATCTGCTCAGAAGCAGTTATTATCACAGTTGATATCAGAAGCAGGAAAATTAGGGAATATCTCATAATTTCAATCATTACTATTCTCCTCCAGGGGATTACTGGCAAGAAGCTTCCAGTAAATTTTTCTTTTCATCTCTCTGATCCGGGGATTCCTTGTCCCGGGATAACTTCTATAAAGAATACGGTATGCCTTCACCAATTCATTATTACTATAATATATCTGACTAAGATTCACCAAAGTTTCCTCAAAAGCAGGTGATATGTCAAGAACTTTGTAGTAAAGCTCTATAGCTTTATCTCTGTTTCCCATTATCTCATGGCAGGTGGCAAGATTGTTCATAACGTAAACATGGTAGGGGTGATTACGGTAAGCAGCAAGGAAATCACGGTAAGCGTCAATCAGCCTGAGAAGCTGAAAATTGGCGTTACCCCTGAACCACAATATGGGGATGCCATTATGGGTCATGTTCATGAAGCGGGTATCGATCCTTGAAATGATGACTACAGTCTTCTCGTGATCACGAGCCCGGTTGGTCAGAAAGGCGTGAAAATTGTGCACTTCCGATTTCAAGCGGTGATAATTATAATAACAGGCAGCAATGGATATGGTAAGGGAAACAATGATCATCAACAGAAAGAGCGGTCTGGATCCCACTTTGCCTCCGCTGGGCTTGTGTTTATCTGACAGTACTGTCAGGACAGCCAGGTTGCTGAAAAGCAGGATGCTGTGATAAACACGCTCCCAGGGGAAACTAAAGAATGCTATCACCATGTATCCGATAATACCGTATAGAGAGCATAGAGCATAGATCTTCTCCTTTTCTTCCTGACTCCGGAACAGGATTCTCATGGTATAGATGATCCCTGTCAGGAAAATCATGAGATAGGCTGCAAATCCCGGTATACCGGTCTCTGAGGCAACCCAGAGGTAATCATTATGAGGTCTGATATACTGGTATGCCCCGCTTTCCACCTTGGTCGCCTGTAATCCATATTTGGGAAAAACTATTTTCCAGTTGTTTAATCCAACTCCCAGCAGCGGATTTTCACCGATCATTTTTACTGTTTTTTCCCAGGCCTGGTAACGCAACAGGAGATTTGCCGGTTCTGTAAGAGATTTGCTGAACAGGTAAACATTCCTTTTACGGATATCAGGTATACGCGAACTTATAAAGACAAGAAGGAGGGAGAAGATCAAAAGGACAGCCAGGATGATTATCCTGGGATTTCTTATCCTGACTGGTATTTTGTGCCATTTTTGGCTGATAAGGAACAACATTATCACGACAAAGCCGGCTGCCAGCGAAGCAAGCCAGACAGCCCGGGCTCGCACAATTATTATACAGAATATACTACCCGTAAAATTGAGCGCTGCCAGCAGACGCCAGAACCTGCTGTCGCAGAAAAAGCAGTAAAGAGTGAAGGGAAGACCCAGAAAAAGCGCTGAAGCGAATAAATTACGGTTCGCAAAGAGGGAATACACAATCTGATGACCAGGGATGCTGTATAATCTGGAAGCAAAGAACTGAACAGTGCCTACTATGAAGAACAGGAAAATGATGACTGCGATGGAACGGATCAGGAGGATGATCCTTCCTGTATCGATTGCCAGTAACAATGCGGTCGTAATGAAAAAAAGATAAATCAGAACAACCTTTACCAGTCCGTGCCCTGCTTCCGGAACATTGATCGCCACGAAAAGTGAAGATAAACTGAAAAGAAAATTAATTCCAATATAGAGAAAGATCTTTTTCCTGAAAATTGTTACTGCTTTATAATAATATCTATTCTTCAGTATAACAATAAATAGCACCAACAATAAACTAAAGGACAGGATAAAGGTACGGATCGTCATGACCGGATCGATGGTACGATGCAGGAAAGTAAGGGGAAGAAGAAAGATAATCATCATCAAAAAGATGATAAACTCAATATTCTGAATTATCGCGATCTTTATCTTCATTATTTTTATCCTTCTTTACTTACAAAATCTGAGATATCATACTTTGTCAATAAATGTGATTTGAAATCAAGAAAATTCATGTTATGAACTGAATATCTTTTGCTGTTTTGGTTTCCTTCCCTTTGAGGAATTTATTGTTGAGGTTTTTTCTGTTTACAAAGCATGTTCATTTTATTTACAAAAAGTTTTATGTGAGTGATTATTTTACGGTTATTCAATATATAAAGGCTTATATTATGGCCTATTTTGAGTTTTATACTGATCCGGAAATCAATTGGCCAGCTCGAGAGAGTGAGAAGGATATATAACAGTAATTTTATTGTTTACAAAAAGTTATAAGCTGCGAAATTTTGGCAGTTGTATTTGATATAGAAGAGAAAACAGGGTGATGTTTTTTCTTGGCACATAATTTGCACCTAAAAAAAGCCAATAATAAGGAGGTCTCAATGATGAGGTTAGTAAAAAATCAGAAAGGATTCAGCTTGATTGAATTGCTGGTGGTTGTGGTAATCATTGCCATACTGGCTGCAATCGCTGTTCCTATTTACATGAGCTATGTTCGCAAGGCAAGAGCAACAGAGGCTCAGACTGCTATTGCTGCCATACGCAGTGCATACCGGGTTCATTATCAGACTTATGGCACCACCGAGAATTACACCATTGAAGATGCTCTCAAAGATGCCAAGCTTGGTAAAGCCACGGAAAAGAACTGGGAATTTGAGGCTGTCGGCAATCCTCCCAAGAAGTATGTTGCCACCTCCACCAATGACTTCCCTCAGGGTGAAGGTAAACAGGTATGGTACGATGTTGACGAAGCAATTTACCATGGCTATGGCATAGACGAAGAAGAAGAGGAAGAAGAAGACGTAATAGATTAAGTGGAGGTGTTCTTTGTCATTGACCATTCGGGAGTTACTTCAGTTTGCAGCGGACGCTGGAGCATCTGACCTTCATATAAGTGCCGGTTCTATTCCTATGGTGAGAGTGACCGGTATTATGAAAAAGCTGAACCTGCCTGTTGCTACTGTAAAGGAAGTTGACGATTTGATCTTCAGTGTGATGAATGAATCCCAGAAGTCCTTGTTCAAGGAAAGACTGGAAATAGATTTTTCCACAAAACTTGATGATAATACCAGATTTCGAGTAAATGCTTTTCACCAGCTCAATGGCAGGGCAGTTGCCTTTCGTGTAATCCCTAATGAGATCAAGAGCTATGATGAATTGAACCTTCCGGACATTCTGGGTAAACTTGCTCTGCGTCGCCATGGCCTGATCCTGGTCACGGGCCCCACCGGTAGCGGTAAATCAACAACCCTGGCCACTATGATCGATACCATTAATGATAACCGCTACTGTCATATAATATCCATCGAAGATCCTATCGAGTATGTACACACCAGTAAAAATTCTCTCCTTAATCAGAGAGAACTGGGTCATGACACCTGGTCTTTCACGGCAGCGCTCAGATCTGCCCTGCGTGAAGATCCGGATGTTATCCTGGTAGGTGAGATGAGGGACCTGGAGACGGTTACCCTAGCTTTAACAGCAGCGGAAACAGGTCACCTGGTTCTGGCCACCCTGCATACCAGCAGTGCCACTAAATCGATCGACAGAATTATCGACATGTTTCCCAAGGAACAACAGGGGCAGGTAAGATCGATGCTGTCGGAATCCCTGCAGGCAGTTGTTGCCCAGACCCTGCTGCCGATGAAGGACAATAAAGGTCGCGTTCCCGCCCTGGAGATCATGATCGCCAATACAGCGGTCAGGAACCTGATCCGGGAAGAAAAGACCTATCAGATCCCGTCGGTAATACAATCCGGGACCAAGGAGGGCATGCAGACCCTCGACCAGTCTCTGTACAACCATGTCATGAACGGGTTGCTGGACCGCAAGGTAGCACAGGAAGTTGCTGATAATCCCAAGATGTTTGCCACCGGAGTGGGTTTCTGATGTCAGCAAAGATACTGAAATCTCAACAGGGTTTCGGGCTGATCCAGACCCTGGGAGTCCTGATCATCGTTACCATTGCGGTGGTTGGCCTCTTCATCAGTTCCGTTTATGCCCGTTACAGGGCAAATGAGAATTATCATTACAGGGCTGCCTTGCTGGCAGCTGCCGGGAAAATGGAACTGATCAAGTATTATAATCGAGGGAAAATCGAGCCGCCTAATATCAGTTTTTCAGAGCTTTATCTCAATAATACAGTGGTTCTGGATGAAAGAGGTGGCATACCCATCACCGGGCATTTTTCCTATAAACGGAAGAATGACAAAGTTGACCTGGCCATAGCCAATTATGTTGTTTATAATGAGGTAATTGTAACTGTCACCTGGAAAGAACCCAGGGATGTCTTCATCCCGGAGAAGGAAAAAATCCTGGAATTGAGAGAGGATTATTTCCGGGGGTTACCACAATGACAGCAGCAACAATAGCTCTGGGATATTCCCGGATGAAGAGCCTGGTCCGTGATGAAAGAGGTATTTCTCTTCTGGAACTGGTAGCAGCCCTGCCTCTGGCTGTGCTGGT
>JAFGRJ010000188.1 GCA_016935235.1 Candidatus Cloacimonadota bacterium | reverse complement strand
CTGAAACAGTGCATTCATAAAACCCATTTTCCTGACTGTCTTCTTTGCCCTGGCATATTCTTCATTAAGCAGACGTCGCTCGAGTCCGGGAAATTCCGCTGCCCGGAAAGCAGGATAATATTGGGACATCAGATTGATCCAGGTTTCCAGACCGAGATTATCCCTGATCCAGACAAGAATATTCTCCAGACCGTCCAGATCGTTGGGCAGCAGAAGCAATCTAATCAGAATGCCTCTGCTGGCGATGCCAGTATCATCAAGCTGCAGGTGACCAACCTGGCGGAACATTTCTCTGATCGCTGCCTGAGCAATGCAGAAATAGTCCGGAGCTTCGGAATAGGTCTCTGCACTCTCTGTTAGAGAATATTTGCAATCAGGCATGTAGATATCAACCAGTCCTTCCAGGTCTGCCAGTGTTTCCTTTTTTTCGTAAGCATTGGAATTCCAGAGAACAGGAATGGTAAGGCCCTGTTTTCTCGCCAGGGCAAGGGCTGATCTGATCTGCGGGGTAAAATGTGTTGGTGTGACCAGATTGATATTATGCGCACGTGCCTGCTGCAGGGTCAGCATGATCTCAACCAATTCATTAATACTGCACCTGCTTCCGTGCCCGTACTGGCTGATATCATAATTCTGGCAGAAAACACAGTGTAAGTTACAATTTGTGAAGAAAATGGTACCGCTGCCCCGCGTCCCGCTGAAAACCTTCTCCTCGCCATAATGCTTGTTCCATGAGCTGATCATCAATTCCGTTCCGCTGCGACAGTACCCAGTTGCAGTGCTTCTGTCAACCTTGCAGTTACGGGGACAGACAGTGCAGCTCTGCATCTTTTCCAGATAAATCATAATAATGCTCTCAGACCGCGCAGGTCAAGAGGATCAGCAAATATGGTACGATGATGTGAATACACGACAAATCCGGGTGGAGAACCTTTTGGCTTACGCACATAACGCACCTGCGTGTAATCAACCGGCACGTTTTTAGCATGTTTGGCTTTGCTGTAATATGCAGCCAGCCTGCAGCAGAGATTGATCAAATCCGGAGGAGGAACCTGTTTACGCAGGTTTCTCAGGATAATATGGGAACCGTGATAAATCCTGGTATGGAACCACCAGTCCTGCGGTCGGGCAATTTTACCTGTAAGCAGGTCATTTTCCCGGTTATTTCTGCCAACGAGAATCTCCCAATCTTCTGAAACAGGCAGTGATCTTAATTTCGTCTGCTGCAGCACAGCAGACCCCTGTCCGATTCCTCTGTCCGCTTGTAAATCCTTCACGTCAGAGATATCATTTTCAATTATTTTACTCTGCAGATCTTCAATTTCCTTTCTGGTCCTTTCCATTTGCTGCCGGATTATTTGCCGACCAGACCTTGCCTTGTGATATTTCTTGAAATACCTTTCCAGATTCTGGACCGGATTCAACTCGGGGCGCAATATTATTTCCATGTCAGGGTAACCTTCCCGATAGTAATTCTTAACTATCAGACAGTTCATACCCTTTTTAATCAGGTGTAGATTCGTCTTCAGTAATTCAGCAATTTCCTGCCATTCTTTTTCCCTGTCCGCTTCCTTGAGTTCATCCTCCAGTTTGGTAAGTTTTTTTTCCTTCCTCTGGATGATTTTCTGTAGCTCTTTCTTCCTGAATTCCCTTACTCTGTTCATCTCCCTGTCCAGGATCACCTCATAATAGAGAGAGGAGAATAACTTGTTAAGATCGGTGAAGCTGTTATCAGAAGAGTTTTCAACAATAACGCCCTGATAATTATAGCTCAGCGGGTAGGAGATCTCTGTGATCTGCGTTATTTCTGGTACAGGGGGAGCTAGATATTTATTACCAGGGACTAGTATCCTTTTGCCCTTCTGTTTTTTCCAAATCCCCAGGATGATACCCTCCCGGCTGGTCAGAATAACATTGGCCGCTGGTCTGATGAATTCCAGGATAAGATGATACTCCACTTTTTCTCCCTTGATATCCTGATCCTGAAAGACAACCGTGATAATGCGGTCATAGGGTAAGATTGATACATCCTTCACCCGTGTATTGACGAGTTTCCGATTGAAAATTTCCGGGATATGTTGATTTTCGAAGGGAAGAATTTTTCTGGAAGTAAGAAAGGCAAAACTGTTCTCTGAAAGGTTTATCTGCAGATGTTCCGGGTTTCTGCGAAAATTAATTGCTACCTGATCCTGCCAGGAACAGATTTCGCTTACTGTCAGATCCCGCAGGGCGCAATGCTGCAGCCATGCCCGGAGATACCTGTATTCCATATTCCCCTCTTTCAGATTCCAGAAAATTTACCTCCCGCAGATTGTCCAATTAAAATCTTTCCCAACCGGAGCAGGAGATTAGTAAAATAAGAGTCCTTTGTAGGCGAGGCTGCCCGAGAAATCCAGAAGTCTGAAATTTATCTTTTAATATGAATGATTTCAACCTCCCCGAGCCTCTGCCGGAAAATGACCCGGGATTGCCGGAATAAAGATATAATTCTTGACATTGAGATTTTATCTCCACAAATTAAGCGAAAAATTTGACGGAGGTTTAAATGCTTAAAAAAGCTCTGATACTTTTGATAATTTCCCTTCCTCTTCTCCTGCCGGCAGCAGAACCGGAATTCCAGGGTCAGGCAGGATTTCATGCCGGCGGTATGGTGGGTACTATTATCATCAATGATAAAACCTATTCCCAGATTCGTTTCATGCCTGAACTGGTGCTGGGTAAATTCGGGATTGGACTGGACATCGAGCTCCTGATAGACAGCGATGGTAAAATCAGAGAGGAGGATTGGGACAATTTTGAGGATTACATAAACAAGATCTACTATATCAGATATGGTTTACGGGGAGATCCATTCTATGCTAAGGTCGGTGGCTTTTCCTATTATACCCTGGGGCATGGACTGATCATGAAGGATTACAGCAATATGCTGCGATACCCCGAATTCCGGCAGATTGGATTGCAGATCGGGGGACGCATACCCCCCATGAATATTGAGCTGGAGGGCTTTACTCACAATGTCCAGGTGAATGAGATCCTGGCCGCCCGTCTGGCTTTTCAACCTTTCAGCAATTCAAACGCACCGGTTATAAAAAATCTGAAATTGGGCGGCACAATAGTAACAGACCGTGATCAATATGGTAAACTGGATAAGGATACTATTGCCAGCATACCCGTTGATACCGACGGAGACGGTCTCAATGACGATGTGGATCCGGACCTGGACGGTGATGGTCTTATCGATAATGATTGGCTGCTGAACAGCAATATGACCGAGGAAGAAATAGAACTATGGCTGGAGGAGAACCAGATAGATTATGATGTGATCCCCGATAAGGTCGAATTCGATGAAGACGACATAACCATTTTTGGAGCTGATTACGAACTGCCGCTTATACAGAGTAAAGTTTTCGAACTGAGCCATTACGGGGAGCTGGCGAAGATCATGGATCATAATATGGGATTCATCTTCCCCGGATTCTATTCACGTTTCCTCATCTTTCATGCCAATCTGGAGTTCCGTTACTATCAGGATGACTTCCTGCCTTCGTATTTCGATCACCTCTACGATGAACAGAGAGCGCTCGTGGAGGGCGACACTGTTTATACAAAGGAATCTATCCTGCAATACACTACTGCTGCCAGAGGTTGGTATGGCAGTCTGACAGCCAATATTTTCAACATCCTCTTCCTTACCATTGCTTACGAGGACATGTATGGTGAGGATGACTACGATCGCAAATCTATTTATGGCAATGCAAGTTTACAGAAAATTCTGCCCCGTCTTACAAAAGCTGAATTCAATTATTCTCAGACAGGATTCAATAAACTGAAGGATCTTGAATTTAAAGCTCCTTCAGCCCTGGTCAGCGCATCGCTCGGATACTCCCTCGCAGCCAATACCAGTCTGGTTGCGACTTATCAGGTACGTTATTCCGATTATGATGGTGATGGCAAGATCAGGGGCAAGGATGAAACCCTGAAGGTAGTTAATATAGGTGTGGAATTCATGTTCTGATTGCTACGATCGCCGTTCCGGCGGTGATCTCTTTTTTTTCTGAACTGATATGATCGTCCAACCGTACTGGATAGATGCACACTGCCATCTCGCTGCTCCCGGAATCTCTGCCAATCTCACTCCGGAAATATCAGGAGCAGCAGAACAAGGTGTTGAACTCTTCATGAGTTCAGCGCTTAGCGAGGAAGAATATCAATGGCATCTCGATCTTCCCCACAAGTACCCTGACCTGTCCGGCAGTATATTCTTTTGCGCTGGTATTCATCCCTACTATTCCGCAAGCAGCGACAAGGACTTCGATCTGCTCAGTGAACTTGCCAATACCGGGAAAATAGTGGCTGTGGGAGAAATAGGTCTTGATGGCAGGGCAGATAATGAAGACTGGCAGATAAAAATTCTCCGTTTGCAACTGGAACTGGCTCGCAGCTATGAAATGCCGGTAGTTTTTCATGTTGTGCAAAGGTATTATCAATTGTATAAGATATTAAAGGATGACTTTCCCAAAGTGCGAGGTTATCTGCATGGTTTCAACGGTTCACGTGATATTGCTGAAAAATTCAGTATCTTCGAACTGGCTTTTTCCCTCAATGCCCGACTACCGGCGCCAGACACCCTGCAGTTCATCTTCCAGCGTGGTTTCTTCCTTCTGGAGACCGATGCTCCCTATGTCAGACCACCTGTCGAAAAAAGTGAATGCAATCATCTCAGCAATTTGACCTGGACCGCATCGCACCTATCTCAGCTGTGCAGTATTGAGAAAAATCTCCTGAAACAGCTACAGCATAGCAATTTCAAATTACTATTTCCTGATATTGAAAAATCCAATGAATATCGATAAAATTTTCACCCGTACTGCCCTGCTGTTCGGTGAAGAAGCAATGGTTAAGTTCAGAAATACCAGAGTAGCAGTGATGGGGCTGGGCGGAGTAGGCTCCTACGCTGCGGAAGCCCTTAGTCGCAGCGGGATCGGCGCGTTCCTGATCGTTGATTTCGACAGAATAACTCCATCCAATCTCAACCGGCAGTTACCTGCCCTGCACAGTACTCTCGGCAGGCAGAAAACTGATGTCATGAAAGCGAGGATGCTGGATATCAATCCGGATCTGAAAATAGATACTTACAGTGATTTCTTCAACCGTGAAACCCAGGACAGGCTTCTGGAAAAGGTGGATTTTGTGGTGGATGCCATAGATTCGCTGGGACCTAAGGCCGGTCTGCTGGCAGCGGTGTACGAAAAAAAAATACCGGTGATCTCGGTGATGGGCGCTGCCAGCAGGTTCGATCCGTCCCGGATCGAACTGGCAGATATTTCCCAGACCAGCGTTTGCCCACTTGCCCGAAAAGTAAGGAAATATCTGCACCGGCGCGGCATCTCCTCCGGTATCCCGGTAATATTTTCCACCGAGCTTCCGGTCCATCAGTTCGATTTCACTGCCGGTTCCAGTGAAGACTGGTTTACTGATAGAGGACGTAAGAGAGGCACTCTGGGCTCAGTTGTTTATCTACCCGCCATCATGGGAATGTGGGCTGCCAGCTATGTTCTGAGAAAGATTTCTCTCAGATTGGATTGATCGAAAAATATTAATCTTCCAGTTGTTCCAGTGAATCCGGAGCAAATTTACCGGGAAGGCTCTTACTGGTGCTAGCTCCCAGTTTCTTCAAGTTCTGTACCCGGTTGACCAGATTTCCCCGACCTGTCTTTATCTTCTTCACGGCATCATCATAGGAAGCCTTCGCCCTGTCCAGGTTTACACCAACCTGATCAAGATCCTCCAGCAAACGCATGAAGGCATCATAAAGATTCCCGCTCTGCCGGGCTATTTCGAGTGCATTTCTGGTCTGATTTTCCTGCTTCCAGATCGATTCAATCGTTCTCAGCGTGGCTAATAAGCCACTCGGTCCCACAATTATAATCTTCTTGTCCAGTGCCTCTTTGAACAGCGAACTATCCGGATGCAGCGCTATGGTGAAACTGGCTTCAATAGGCATGAACAGAAAAACGAAATCAGGCGAATTCAAGCCCTGCACCTTCTGATAATGTCTGCTGTACAGTCCATCGATATGGCTCTTAATGGAACGTTCCAGTTCCTTGCGATACCGCTCCTTCTGAACTTCGTCTTCAGCCTGAACAAGCCTCTCATAGGCAACCAGGGATACTTTGGAATCTATTATGATATGCCTGTCATCTGGCAGTTTTACGATAATGTCAGGCTTGGTCGGTTGCCCCGCTTCGGATTTAAGACCCATTCCCCGGCCCTGTGATATATATTCGATGCCTTCCCGCAATCCTGATTCTTCGAGTAACCTCTTCAGAATTACCTCGCCCCAGTTACCATGAATCTTGATGTCGCCTTTCAGAGCTCTGGTAAGATTCTCAGCATCGTCACTTATCTGACGGTTGAGTTTTTCCAGATTCCTGATCTGTTCGATCAATGCTGCATTGCTGACCAGATTCTTCTTGTGGGTGTCTTCCACCTTGAATTCGAACTCCTTGATCTTTTCCTTCAGGGGATTGAGTATCTCATCTATATTAGCCCTGTTTTTTTCCGTGAATTTGTGAGCCTTTTCCTCGAAGATACGATTTGCCAGGTTTTCAAAAGCATCACTGAATTTTTTCTGCAATTCCTCGATTTCCTGGCGTTGAACGGACATTTTCTCTTCCAGATTCCTGTATTCGGCACTCAACCTTGTATTTTCTTTGCTCAGCTCCAGATTGATCCCGCGTTCTTTCTGGAGATCATCTTCCTTTTTCATTATTTCCTGTTGTAGAAGCTCATTTGTGGCTGTGATCCCGGCTTTTTCATCGATTACCCGTTGAAATTCCCTCACTGTTTTTCCTCTTAACAACCAGAGGATCACCGATATGAGGATAGCTCCCAATACTATTGCGCCTGGAATCATATAAACCTGCATTTTGGCCTCATAAATTCCATGAATTGTAACAGAAAAGCTTTTCCCGGGGCAGCCTCTTCCTGCTGCCTGCAAAAGTCGTAACTGCCTTTGAATAAATTGATTTCTCTGATGCCGGGTAACCGAAAGGACTCATAGCTACAATCCTGAATTTATCGGGAATGTTCAAGACCTCTTTTACACTTTTTTCGTTGAATGCTGCCAGCCAGCAGCTGCCAACTCCCTTGGCCCAGGCAGCCAGCATCATCTGCTGAAAGGAAATCGCCACGTCCACCAGATAATATTCCTGCCCGTTAACTCTACCGCTATGGGTAGGATCCGCACAGGCCACTACAACCAGGGGGGCTTTGCTGATAAAGGAATTGACTATGCCAAGAAGACCGCCTTTATAAGCTAGATTCTTTATTTTTTCCGATTCGAATACAAAGATATAGCGCCAGCATTGACGATTCTGAAAGGAAGGAGCTGCCCTGGCAGCTTCCATCATCGCTTCCAGTACAGTCTCCGGTATTTCCTGCTCCCGGAAATCCCGTACACTGGAGCGGCTCATTATAATATCAAGCAGTTCCATCAGAAAGATAGACCAATACCTGCATGCAGCACCTGATATTGGGAAAGAGTGTAATCGGTAAATATCTTAAAAAGGAGAAAACTGAATCTGACCCCTGCTGTGGCTCGGAATTGATTTTCCCCTTCAATGCTGTATGCAATTTCACTTACTTCATCAGTATCGGTGTAATAATCGTGATATTCATAATCATACTTTGCTTTCATCTCACAATGCTCATACTGCAGACCTCCGTAAAAAGTCCATGCTGCCAGCTTCTTACTCACCTCGGCATTGAAAGCAAAGCTGTTAAAAGTAAGCAGATCAGTTATCCTGATATGCTGATAAACTCCCTGTATCGCCAGGTCTATAGGGATTATCCCCGGCAGGTATTGATCAATACTGTGCTTAAGACCTATTCCCCAGAAACTTATCTCACCAGTGTCTTCGCTTACCTGGTAGGTTGGGAAAGCACGGATCATGATCTCATTACCATAAGGGAGACCTACATTGATCTGAGGTGTTAATAAGGGTACCAGATCCAGTTTGCCACCATTGGGCAACTTGAGATTCTCAACATCGGAGAATTCCTCGTAAGGTTCCAGCTGCGGATTCAAACCGGTGAAGGTTGCTCCCTGATTTCCAAACACGGTGGCTGTCTCTATTTCACTGGGATCGTATAAATAATAGATATCCCCATCATATTCCACCGTCGGACTCAACGCTGTGAAAGTCTTTTCTGAACTGGGAACAAAAGACAGCATGCCCGAAACTGTCACCCCAAACCTGAAAGGAGGTAACACCTTGGCAGTATGATAAAAACCGGTGTTAAGGTTGGTGCCAAAAGCAGTAACCAGGGGTTGTAAATACCTTTTGGAATTGTATTCAGCAAACTGAACTATCTTGTCTTCCAGATTCCCACCTGCCTGGAGTACTGGTGTTATCATAAGAAAGATGATCAAACCCAATAATATTTTTTTCATCCTCACCTCCAACTCCGTATTGCTTTCCTTTTATAACAAGTTCAGGAAAAATCTGTCAACAGAAAACAAAATACTTTACAAATAGCACCTCTCATAAGAATTATAACCGCTGTTAAAAGGATAGTGCAATGTTAAAGGATAAAAAAATACTTCTTGGCATTACCGGTGGTATTGCCGCCTATAAAGCGGTAGAACTCGCCAGCAGACTGACATCAGCAGGAGCTGCCGTAAAAACAATCATGACCGCCCATGCCTGTGAATTCATCAGGCCACTCACCCTGAAATCGATCACCCACCAACCTGTGATCACCGCATATTTCGATCAGAATGCCGATATCGAGCATATTTCCCTCGCAGACTGGGCTGATATCCTGGTAGTAGCTCCGGCAACTGCCAATATCATTGGTAAAACCGCTGGCGGAATAGCTGACGATCTCCTCTCTACTACCCTCCTGGCAGTTAAGGCTCCGGTTCTTTTTGTTCCATCGATGAATGTACATATGTACGATAATCCTCTCGTCAAAAGAAACATAGAAATCCTCTCCAGCCTGGGTTATCAATTCCTCGAACCGACCACGGGCTCCCTGGCCTGCGGTTATCAGGGAAAAGGACGCTACCCCGAGAATCAGGAAATAATTTTTAATCTGCAAACTCTCCTGCACTATAAGAAAGATCTCCGGGACAAAAAGGTCCTGATCACAGCAGGCGCAACGCGAGAAAATATCGATCCGATGCGGTTCATCACCAACAACTCCTCGGGTCTGATGGGGCTTTCCCTGGCCAGGGCTGCTTATTTCCGGGGAGCCGAAGTTTCCCTGATTACAGCCCATACCAGCTTACTCATCCCCTATTACTTGAAAAATGTGACTGCTAACTCGGCGGAAGATATGTACCATGCAGTGACTGACATCGCAGATCATTTCGACCTGATATTCATGACTGCAGCCGTCAGTGATTACACACCCGCTCAACCCTCTGCCCAGAAGATCAAAAAAGGGCAGGATATGGATTTGAAGCTTAAGAGAACCCGGGATATCCTGGAAAACCTGGGTAATAATAAACCCACCCGGCAGACACTTGTAGGCTTTGCTGCAGAATCCGAAAACATCGTGGCTAATGCCCGGGAAAAGCTTACCAGAAAAAAACTCGATTTCATTGTAGCAAATGATATTTCAGTTTCGGGAAAAAATGATACAACAGTCAATGTTCTGAGCAGTAATAATCAGAAACAAATGAATGGGGACAAGTTCCTGGTCGCTCACCAGATCCTTGATTTTATTCTCTATGGCTAAGAAGGCTATCGTAATCTCCGGTGGTAATGGCAATGTGGGTTCCTACTTTGCCGATCAATTGGCAAAAAAGGGAGAAAATCTAGTTCTCATACTGCATGAAAGCGACCATCGTGCAAAGCCTCTGCTGCAAATCCATCCACATCAAATCTATCTGGTCTACTCCGATCTGGCTCTCTATGACCATCTTCATAAATCTCTGACCACCCTCTTTCGAGAAAAAGAAATCATTCCCAAAGCCCTAATTCATACCGCTACCCTGAGAAGTTCTGATTTTCATCCCCTGGCTGATTCACCTGTCGATATGTGGCACCGGGTTGTAGAAGTGAATCTCAAGGGTACTTTTAATATCCTTAAAATCCTCATTCCTTATTTCCGCGAACAACATTATGGTAAAATTGTGCTCTTCGGTTCCAATGTCACTCGCATCGGTCTGCCGCGGGGATCTGCCTATGCCGCCGCCAAAGCCGGAATCGCCAACCTGGGTCGTAGTCTGGCTGTGGAAGAAGGGGGGAACAACATCCTCATCAATACCATATCACCCGGCCCCATCAAGATCGATGACAGAAATTTCACCGAAAGTTATCGTCTTTTCCGACAGCAGTATTACCAGGAAAATCTCAAGCAGATACCACTTAAAAGATATGCTACCTTCGCTGATATTTTCGGTCTCTGCAGATTTCTTATCTCTGAAGATAATGCCTATATAACCGGGGAGGAATTCTTCATTACCGGAGGGAAGATTTGATTCCTCTGCGGTGGAAATCCATACTGCTGTTGCTATTTTTTCTTTCCGGTACCTGTGAATATACTGCTGCCGAATCACGTACCAGGCTCTCCTTCTCGGGGTTTCCCCAGGCTTCCTACTCCGAAGAGACAGGTATTATCGGAGGCGCTATCGGCTTTCTGAGATTCTGGAAAATGAATAAACCCGAGCATCTTCCCAGAAATTCACTCATGCTCACAGCCCGTTACAGCCAGAAAAAACAGTTCACCTCCAGATTCGAATCTGAAATCCATTTCAGGGAAGGAATCTACAGGTCATTGACTAAATTTCAATATGAAAACTGGCCCAGCACCTTCTACGGTATTGGTAACGACAACAGGGAAAGCAGCGGAGAGGACTACACCCCCGAAATCACTAACCTGGAACTGTCCTTTTTCCGGAAATTGAACCCCTCCTGGTCTCTGGGAATTGACTACGAATTTGCCAGATTTATCCTGCTGGACTCGGAAGAAGAAGGTACTATAGCTGCCCATAGATATCCAGGCTGCTGCAATAACATCACCTCCGGCCTTGGACTGATCTTCATCTGTGACTCCCGGGATAACAGGAACTATCCCTTCCGGGGAAAATATCATCAGATCAAACTGACCAGATTTGCTAAATCTCTGGGTAGTGATTTTAATTTTACCAGATACAGCATAGACCTCAGGTATTATTATACTCTAGCTGCACATCAGGTCCTGGCCTTGCAGGGTGTCCTGACAGTCAATAAGAACCTGGTTCCTTTTCACAAAATGCCCAGACTCGATGACTATCTCCGCGCTGTAACCACTGATCTCTTCCTGGACCGCGATCTGACTATCCTGCGCATAGAATACAGGTATTTCCCCTGGACCAGAAAATTCCTGAACCGTCTGGGTATGGTATTATTCCTGGAAACCGGCCAGGTAGCAGACCATCTGGCGCAGTTCGGTTTCGATCGCTTTAAGATCAGCTATGGATTGGGATTCCGCTTTTCCCTCTTCACTGACGAGATCTTCAATCTCAGATTTGATATCGGATTCAGTCCCCAACACACGAATTACGTTGCCAGCGGTGGAGAAGCCTTTTGAAAAGAATCGTTCTGGCATCTGTCTTCTGTCTGGGTATCATGAATCTCTGGAGTATTCCCGCCGGGGAAAAACTCACCTTTAATATCAAATATGGCATGATAAGTGCCGCTACAGCCACCATGGAATTCAGGGAAATCTCCTATCAGGACACAATACCCTGTTATGAAATCATGACCAGAACGAGAACTAACTCCTTCTTTGACAAGATCTTCAAGGTGCGTGATGAAATATCCTCCATAATCGATCAGAAGCTGTTTGTCTCTCACAGGTTTGAAAAGATACTCAACGAAGGTAAATACCGCCAGCATCGTATTCACCTGTATTATCCCGATATGAATTTCACTTTCTATCTTAAATATTCGAGGAAAAAAGGTGAATTCAACCGCAAAAAAATGGAAATTCCGGACAATACTCAGGATATACTCAGTGCCTTTTACTGGGCTAGAGAGCAGAACCTTGCCGCGGGTGACAGTCTCCTGATAAATGTTACTGTTGACGGTCTCAATACGGTGACCAAGGTGATCGTACATGGAACCGAAAATATAGAGACCATCTTCGGTGAAACAGAATGCCTGGTAATCGAACCTCTGCTGCAGACAGAAGCAGTGTTCAAGCAAACCGGGAGAGTGGTCATCTGGCTCACCAACGATGAGAATAAAACTCCGGTCAAACTCGAAAGTCAGGTTATCTTTGGCAAATTCAAAGCCATCCTGGAAAAAGCTGAATACAAGAGCTGACCATACTATGCATAATCAATCTCTGAACCTGTCCAATATCACTGATAAATTCAAGAAATCTTTGACTCAATTGTCATTTCGGAAAAGTTGTGATTAAAGAAAGGAGTAGTTTGTGAAAAAAATATATGCGGGTTTTACATTATTTGTTCTCTTGAGCAGCACTGCTCTTGTACAGGCAGATGTTTCCATATTGAATTCATCTGCCACAGGAATCTCTTTTGCATTGGAGATTCCCGAACCTGATCTCGGGGAGAAAATTATCCTGGGAAATGTTTATACGGCTATTGCAGGTTCACAGGGCAAACTACATCCGGGTGCGCCTGATCTACCGGCTTATGGCACCTGGATTCTCGTTCCTAATGGGGCTGAAGTCATTATCACAACTGATCCCGGAGAGGCAAAAGTTTACGATAACATAAAGCTGCCACCAGTACAGCCTCCCCGCCCTGAATCAGGATTGTCATATAATAATGAGCTTTTTATTGATACTGGGATTTATGCAAGAAATCAACCTTACCCCGGGCTCTGGTCTGAAGCCGAGAATACCAAGCAGAAAAGGGGACAGGACTGCACAATTATCTGGTTTTACCCTTTTCAATATAATCCTCAGTCTGAACAGCTCTCCTTTTACCCTGATCTGAGGGTGGATGTCGATTTCCGGGGTGGTAACGGACAAAAAGCAGTAAATCAGGGTGATCACACAATTGATCTATATTCCTTTGCTGTTAATGCAGAAGATATTTTGAATGCAATTTCTACTGGAACTCCACCCCTCCAGATCAGGAGTGATGGTTACGACATGATCATCATAACCCCTGCAGAATTCGAAGCTTCTGCAGAATTGCTGGCTGAATGGAAAAAGAGAAAAGGTATTACCACCAGGATCGTTACCACCGATCTTCTCGGTTATGATGCTGAAGCTGTTGATCAGTATATTGCAGATGCCTTTTATAACTGGGACCCAGCTCCTTCCTACCTGTTGCTGCTGGGTGATGCTGAACTGGTGCCAACCTGGTATGAGAATGAACATGTTTCCGGTGGAGATCAGGGTTATACAGCAGCCGATATTTATTTCGCCGATGTCAACCAGCCCCCCGACTTGGTTGCAGACCTGAGCTATGGTCGCATCCCGGTTGATACCGTGGCGGATGCAGATAGTGCTGTCCACCGGATAATTGCCTATGAAAGGAATCCACCCCTGCTGCCCCTGTATTATTCCTGGGCTACCGCTGCCTGCTATTTCCAGGATGACGATCAGAATACCTATGCTGACAGACGATTCGCCAAAACCAGCGAAGATATCCGAAACTTCCTTACAGAAAATTCCTACGATGTGGAAAGAATATACTTTACCGAGTACGCTAATGATCCCCGTTACTGGAATGCCAACGATTACGTCTTCGAAAACGATGGTGAAGGGGGTGAGCCCCTCCCGGCTGAACTGCTCAAACCAGCCTTTCCCTGGGATGGCAATGCTGCCGATGTGATCAATGCTGTTAACAGGGGATCTTTCCTGCTGATCCATCGTGATCACGGCTTCCGGGAAGGCTGGGGTGAACCCTATTTCGATGTCAACCACGTCAATATGCTAGGTAATGGTAATCTCAGACCGGTTGTGTGGACAATCAACTGCTGCACAGGATGGTTTGATAATGAAACTGATGCCGCTGCCTGCGGAACCGGCTTCAATGATGAATGTTTCGTGGAACACTGGATGCGTCACCTTTCCGGAGGCAGCATGGGTCTTATGGGAGCAACCAGAATTAGTTTCTCGGGTAATAATGACCGGCTCGCCTGGGGCTTCATGGATGCACTGTGGCCTGGCTTCCTGGAATGGTGCAATGTCGATTATCCAGAACATTACCCTCTTTATAAAATGGGGGATGTATTAAATTACGGAAAAGAATACATGATGGCAAATTATACATGGAGTGAGTACCGGACCACAACCCTGGAAGAATTCAGCTGGTTTGGTGACCCCACCCTGGAACTGTGGACCTCCTATCCGGATTATATGACAGTAATGCATGATCCAGAAATAATCCTGGGCAGCACGGAATTTATGGTTTTCTGTGATCTTGATGGTGCCCGGGCTGTCCTGCTGCAGAGTGACCAAATCCTTGATATCGCTCCAGTCTTTAATGGTACAGCTCTTCTGGAATTCCCGCAGGTAAATTCACTGGATAGTCTCGAACTGAGCATCACCGCTCACGATTACTTTCCCTATTCAGCCTTTATCCCCGCTGTGGCTGAAGGACCCTTCGTCGTCTGTGATTCTGTCTACTTCCAGGAAAATGGCCCTTACAACGACGGCTGCCTGCAGTCACTGGACTTCCTTGACCTCGATCTACAGATTACCAACATCGGGATCAGCCCCACTCCAGATGACCTGACTCTGCAGTTACTTACTGATTCCGATATGGTTAATGTCATTATCGGGGAAACAGCCGCGGAAATGATGGCAGCAGGTGAAACCCAGACAATCGCTGCTGCTTTCCAGATCGAACTGCT
>JAFGRJ010000187.1 GCA_016935235.1 Candidatus Cloacimonadota bacterium | reverse complement strand
GATCTGTGCCCTGGGGTAGCCCTGCCCTTATTTCAGGAAGCTGCTTCAATACTGTTCGGGCAATATCCACCGGATTACCCTCGGAGGTCTTGGTTATATCTATACTGATTACGTTCTCCTGTTTTATCCTGTTTACGTTATTGAAATATACTGCTCTTTTTCTGATTTCCTTGCCGCTATCATTCACCTCAGCTATCTGACGCAGTTTCCTGCTTCCCGACCAGGTTGGAATATCAAGGTCCTGCAGGGCTTTGACCGTTGCGACCTCACCATCCAATTTCACGGCATATTCCTGATCACGCTGCTGAAACTGTCCTCCCGGCATGTCCAGGTTCTGGGCAGCCAGGATCTGGGTAAGCTGAGATAGTGAAATCCTGTCCTGAAAAACGATTCGATCATCCAGTTCCACCTGGATCTCCCTTTCCTGACCACCGGTTATTTCAACCTGGGCAACCCCCTCGATCTGGGAAAAACGATCCCTGAGCTCCTTGTCGGCATACTCGTATAAATCCCGTGCATCCAGATTTCCCGAGAAAATCAGATTGATAATGGCCTGAGCACCGGGATCAAATTTATCTATTGTCGGTCTTTCCGAATCCTCGGGCAAGGTGGAGAGTATGCCATCTACTTTCTGCTTAACTTCCTGTGCAGCAATATCGACATCCTTATCAAGTTCAAAAGCGATTACCACCATGGAAAAGTTATCCATGGAATAGGACTCAATGTAATCAATTTTACTCACGGTGGAGACTGCATCTTCTATTCTTTTGCTGATCTGGGTCTCGATTTCCTCGGAACCGGAACCGGGATATACAGTCTGAATGGTTATAAATGGCAGGTCTGCCTTGGGCATGAGATTCAAGGAAAGACTGAAATAAGCCAGCAAACCAAAGACAATAAACACAGAGATCAGCATGGTAATCATTACTGGTCTGTTGATTGACACTTTTGCTAAAAACATTCCTGCTCCTTGCTGTATGTGATTTCTCGGTCAGGGTTTATTCTTTTCCAGCGTCGCTGATGATCATTACCTTGTCCCCCGGGGCAATGAGGTTCAGACCTGCGATGACCACTAGGTCACCTTCAGCCAAGCCGGTAAGTATCTCGTAACTGTCATTATATTGACCGGTAACGACATATTGTTTCCGTGCGCTGCCCTCCACCACAGTGTAGACATAACTGCCCTGTTCATCTTGTGCCACATTCTTACGTTCAAGTACAAAGGCATTATCATTCTCATAGGTGCAGATCATGATATCGCTTATAACACCACTCTTGCACAGATTCCTGCTATTATTGAATACGATGTCCACACCGAAAGCATTGTGCTCTCTATCCATGGCCAGGGCTACCTGAGTTACCTGACCCGGCAGGATCACATCCTGCCAGACAGCTCTTGCCCGCATGCCTTCCCGGATCATGCATACCTCATCTTCAGTTACCCAGACCCGCGCTTTCATCTGACCGGTTTCAGCTATGGTAGCCAGGACAGTCTCTGCCTCCACATCGTCCGTCTCCCGCACAGTGATACTGGTAATGTAACCGCTGATCGGAGCCCGTACCTTGAGCATCTGCTGAGCTGCATCCCAGTTGGCGGCACTTACTTTGAACTGGGTTTCAGCAGCATCCAGCTCCTGCCGGGAAATCCCTCCCAGAGAATAAAGATTCTTCATCCTGTCATAAGTTGATCGAGCCAGTTCATAAGCAGAACGAGCCTGTTTATATTGTGCTGCGGGAACATCCTCCGGGAATTCCATTAATACTGAATCCCTCTCGACATAATCGCCCACTTTTACATTCATCTTCTCGATGCGTCCTCCGATCATAGCCGAAGCCGAGGATTGCCTGATCCCGGTCACAATAGCCGTGAATGGCAACTCCTTAACAAAAGGCTCCGGCTGCATCAGCTTAACCTTAACCGGAATACCATTTTCGCGGTGTAACTGATCGATGTTGCGTGCTTCCTTATTGTTACCACTACCACAACCGGCGAGGACTAACAGAAATAATCCCCAGACAAGATAATTGCCAGTTCTCATTGTACTCTCCTGTATCATAATTCACGTCCCATTGCTTTCTGCAACCTCTGATAAGAGATCAGCGCGGCATAAATCGCATTCAGATAACCCAGGCGGGTAGATTTAAGCTGTAATTGGGCATCTATCACTTCCAGCTGATTGGAAACCTGATTCTCATATCGCGCTTCAGCTATAGTCAATCCCTTCTCCGCCAGGGCAACATTTTCCTGCTGGGTGTTGACCTTCTCCAGATCTGCCTGCCACTGCAGCCAGATATTCCTAATCTCCAGCTCTATCATCTCCAGCAGATGTTGATGCTGTACTTCCGCCTGCTTCAGTTCATGCCGGGCTTTAACGGCTTTGGCTGTATTGGAAAATCCAGTAAAGATCGGCATGTTGAATCCTATGCCGAGTGTATAATAATTACCCCAGTCATCATCTGCAATCCTGTTTTCAGATTGACCGAAATAGTTATACTCAGCAAATATGCCTATATTCGGCAGAAAATTACCCTTCTCGTAACGCAAATTCACCCTGCGTACTGCCACGTTGAGTTCGGAAAGATCTATCTCCAGCCTGTTTGCCAGACCTTCTGCCATTGCCTGGGTTAAATTTATCTCTTCCATCGGGATCATTGTTATGCTATCAGCTAACTGCGGATCAGCAGTCAGACCCAGAAAATTACGCAGATCAGTGAGGGCTAAATCATAATTCTTCCGGGCTTCCAGCATTTCCGGCTGCAACCTCAGATATTCCAGCCTGGCTCTCAACTGATCATACTCCGAGACTAATCCCTCCTGGTACATATCATTTACCTGATTGTAATATCTTGCAGCATAGTCGAGAGCATCCTGCTGAATTTCCACGACTCTTTCCAGTAATTTAGTCCTGAGATATTTATCCGTTGCCGTGAAAATTATCTCCTGACGCGTGAGAAAATATTTCTTCTCCTGCAGACGATAGAGTTTGCCGGCAACGTTGATGCCATTGATCAGCTTGCCGCCCATGAAGATAACCTGATCCAGCCGGAGTTGGCCAAAAGCAGAATTTTCCCCGGTCACCTTTTTCGGGATGAAATCTGTAGAAACCTGTTCCATGAATTCAGCAAGAAGTGTATCATTCGCCGATGCAAAATCATCCAGTTCATCTACCAGCGAAAAACTCTCCGGAACGGCAGAATCAGGCATTTCAGTCTTAGTGTACTGATAACCGGCTGATAGACTGAGCTGCGGCAACAGGTTCCCGCGGACATTCCGGTAATCCTGACGATATTTCTCGACTTCTTCCCATGCTTGCTGCAACTCCTTGTTGTTCCTGCCAGCAAGATCACGACAATCCTCCAGAGTAAGGACAACAGCCGGCAACACTCCGTAAATAATCACCAGGCATGCCAATAAAATCCATCTCATCTTCATCATCAGTTCTCCTGTTTCACCTCGATGGCTTTGAATATAACATTTAGAGAATCCTCTATCATCTCGTAAATGTCCCAGTTGGTATTCTCGAACAGCTTACCATACACACACCCGTAGGTAACCCCCAGGATCATCAGGATCAGCGAATGCAGAGGTCTCACTCGGATCACACCCACGGTTATACCTTCCTTGAGAATTTTCTCAACAGTGCTGAAATCGAAATCAAGAATATTCTGCCTCTTAATAGCTATGAATTCCCTCCCCCGCAGGGGTAACTCCTCATTGTTGAACAGGTTCCAGAACGGCTTATTATCCATGATGTTTTCAATCTTTTGCAGGATAAAATTCCTCAACCTGTCCCTCACCGTACTACCCTCAGCTACAGCATTCCTTACTTTTTCCTGCATGGATTGCAACTTGTGGGAAAGCATGCTGGAAATCAGATCGTTTTTACTTTTGAAGTAGTAATATAGCGCTGTCTTGCTGATGCCGCATTCCCGGGCAATATCCTCCAGGGTTGTTTTATAGATGCCATAACGAATGAATGCTGCTTCAGCTGCATTCAGGATTTCTTCGCGGCGTTCCATTTCTTCCTCGATGTTTTGAATATTTTACTCATTTGTTCAAAATATTAAGAGGGTTTTTATGTCAATAAGTATTTTCTCTTTTTAGCAGAATATTTACCATGATGGATGTGTCAGCTCCTGCCGGTTAGAATATCACTGTCGTTCCTGCGGATAAGATGTGCTGCGGAGAGAATAATTTGAAGTCCGTAAAGTCTTCCGCTATCCAGAAGGAAATGTCCGGAGTCAGGTAGAATTCCAGTATTCCTGTTGCCTGCTTATAGAGTTCAGGAGCGTATTTAACTCCCGCAGTAAGATATAACTCATGCCAGATATGATTTGAAGTTTCAATCATAACCAGATTGCCGTTATTTTCAGGATTGATTTTACCACCGATGAGAATATAGGAATCCTGAATTCTTTCGGTTCTATAACTGTATTTGAACTGCATGCGCAGCATATTGACCAGGTAGCAGAATTTCTTCCCCTGGTCATCGTAACAGGAATGATTGGTGAAGGATAGGAAACCGGCCAGGAAAGCCCCGATTCTGCGGGTATAGCGGATATCTGTAATAATGGTGTGTACTTTCCCCTTGCCGAGAGCATCCGAATGTTGCTGCTGATAAGATATGTTCGCTTTCAGGATATTAAAGAAATTGAATCGCCGGTAGTAGGCCAGACCCAGAGTATACTGGCTTTGATCATAAAATTTACTGCGATTTAGATCGTTCTTATAAAAGCCATGTAAATGCAATATCCAATTCTGATGGAGGTAAAATTCCATCTCCAGTCTTGAAACCAGATCACTGTCCCATTCACGGGTCCAGTCATATTCTTCTTCCCTACCGGAATAATCAGAAAAATCCCCTTTCTCATCCTCACCGGGAAAGAAACGTACATATTCAAGATTTCTTAATGAAGCATACAATCCCAGTTTAAAACGGGACAGATACAGGTGATACTGCAGAGTGGTATTGTGAGCCATCTGTTGCTGGATTGTCTCCTGGATTCCCGGGATATTGAGCAGTTTTGTCAGTTTTTCATTATAATATCGGTTACTGTAACCAATTTTTAATGAACTGTAAACGTCATGATAATAGAAATTAATACCTGCCTGGTTGTATTGAAAGGAATTCCGTGGTTCATGACTTTTTTCGGAATAGAACAGGTCGTTGTTGATTTCCAGGGAAATCCGGGAATTAAACTGTACCGTGCTTTCATGCTGCCAGCGCAGGCCAGATTTGGGACCGGTATCCACACTGTAGTCTTTATCCGGGGTAGCACCGGTTACAACATCAATATCCCGGTCTGCTCCGCTCAGGTAGGCCTGATAACTGAGCTGGGACCAGTTGACCAGATGCTCCAACCCGCATACAGGCAGTGAGGTGATTAACAGGACGAAGATTATTATGCTGCGCATCTAATATATGGCATCCTGGGGACAGACAGTTATACACTGCCCGCATTGGTTGCACTTAGTTTGATCTATGAATGCCTTGCCATCTGTTCCGAACTCGATGGCATCCACCGGGCATATCTGCAGACAGCGACCACAGGAATTGCAGGACTGAACATCGATATTATATTCCGGTCTGTTTAATTTATCACAGGCTGATAAGAAAATCAACAGCAGAAAAAGCAGAATAAAAAAAATGCGTATCACTTCTTTTTCCGGATGGCGTTGTAAGTGCAGCTTTTAACACAGATCTCGCATTGAATACATTTTTCCGGATCTATTACTGATTTGCCAAACTCGATCGCAACAGCCCCTGCCGGACAGACAGCCTCACAATCACCACATCCGACACAGTACTTGGTTTCAACATACACAGTGCTTCTGCTTATAGCTCCGGCGAGAGCTGCCAGAGCAAAGACAACAAGGAACAGCCAGTATTTTTTTCTCATGAAATAATTATATCCCTTTCAATCATTCCTCAATTCCAGGGCTGTTTCAATAAGCAATGACATACATGTGTATGGCATTGCGCGGGCAGTAATTAACACAGTCACCACAGCCGATACAGAGTTGAGGATTTATGGAAGCCCAGTTGCCATGATCAGTAATTGCATCCTGGTCACACTGGTTGACACAATTGCCGCATCCGTTACAGGGCCCGGCATTTATCTGATAAATAATTTTCCCAGCCGGCGAATTGGATACATCACTTGCATTGTCATTTTCATCATAGGCTTTGAGGGCAAAATAATAGACTACTCCTTCCTGAACCGGATACAGGTTGAATATTTCCATGTTACCCGCCGGTTCCGGATCCATGATCAATGCTGCCACATCCGCATTATCCCAATTAGATGCGTTTATGGGTCCGGTAGATTGCCTGAGTTCATAGTAGGAGGCAGTACCTTCATTGCCATCGTCACCTGGAGCGGTCCACCAGAATTGAATAGTATAATAACTTGAGACATAGCCCTCCACTACCTGCAGATCAGTTATGATATCTGGGGGTGTGGTATCCTGAGCGAGGGAATTCTGAGTCACATTGGATAGATCAGACACATTGCCAGCATCGTCCATGCTCTTGATTCCATAGTAATACATGGTTCCAGCATCCAGATCGTTATCCGTAAATTCCTGTGTCTCACCTGCCATCAGTGGTGGAGGGATATCAGGCAGTATTTGGGCTTCCTCCCAGTTATCATCAGTCAAGAACTGGGTAGAACGCCTTATATCATACATACTGGCAATACCCTCCATACCATCATCACCGGGAGCTGTCCAGCTAAGGAGGATTTCCGTTTCCGAAGCTTCACTCACCAGGTCATCTATTGCTGCTGGAGGTGTTTCATCCAGGACAAGTTCATTCTGAGCTATATTTGATATCCCGGAGATGTTACCAGCATCATCACAGGTCTTCAGGGCATAGTAATAGGTAATCCCGGGTTCCAGTCCAGTATCGCTGAATTCCTGGGCTTCTCCAGCGGGAGCAGGCAGGGGGAGACCGGATAATGACAGAGTTTGATCCCATGTATCTTCCGTAATAAATTGTGTATCCCGCCGCAGATCGTATTGATAGGCAGTTCCCTCCATGCCATCGTCTCCGGGAGCGGTCCAGGTAAGGATTATCTCGGTTTCCGACGCCTCCGCCTCCAGATCGGTTACAGGAGAAGGAGGAGTTTCATCAGGGGTGTCCGAAGTGATATCATAGGCAATGTTAGACAGGGGAGACTGGTTCTGAACCTCATCCAGCACCTTGATAGCAACATAATATGCGGTAAGTTGATCGAGACCTTCAAGATTATAATTCTCCTGAGAGCCTGCGATACTTGGATCCACCTCGTTAGGGTATTCCGGCAGAAAGTCCCAGTTTGATGCTGTGATCTCCTCTTCAGAAACCTTTATAATATACTGGTCAGCCGTTCCAGTCATACCGTCATCACCCACAGCAGTCCAGAGCAGCAGCATGGAACTCGGGGAAACCGCTGATATTATGAGATCAGTGATGGCAGCAGGGGCAGTGATGTCCCCGGTGATCATTGCCTGCGGGCTGTTGGACAGGGGAGCGTAATTATTCTCCTCGTCAAAGGCGCGCACAGCAAAAAAGAAATCAATCAGCAGGGGCAGATCCGTCACAGTGACTTCCTCCACCGAACCTGCCGGAGCAGGAATGATCTCCACTGCAAGGTTCTGGGCATAATCCCAGTTATCCATATTGATCGACTGGGTATGATATCTCAGTTCATATCCTGTGGCAGTTCCCTCGTTGCCATCATCGCCGGGAGCGGTCCAGTTCAGGATAATATGTTCAACTCCGCTAAAGGCAGCCAGATTTTCAACAGCTGCCGGTGGAATATCATCCACGTACATGCCAGTGATCAAGACATCCCTGGTTACGGCAGGAGAGGGGTGATCTATCTCATCAAAAGCCTTGAGAACAACTGTTACCAACTCGTCCGCCGGTAATCCGGTAAGTTGCCAGGTCTCCTGTTCACCTGCCGAGAAAGGCACTGGAACCTCAAAATCGCAGGGAACATCCTCATTGTCCTGATTCTTGAGTTGCAATTCATAACGAAAAGCCATCCCTCGATCACCATCATCACCGGGAGCAAGAAAAGATATCAACAATTCTCCCAGAGTATCGGATACAGCTGTGAAGCCAGCTATTGCACCAGGTGGAGTAACATCCATCAGGGTAGTGATGGCAGCTTCAGGACAGTTGAAGGTGCTTAAGCAACGCAGGCATTGGATGCATTTTTCAGTATCAATATAAGTAGTTGTTGTACGGGGATCAATGACAATAGCACCAACTGGACAGGAAAATTCCAGGATACATTCATGGCAACCTGCTCCCACACAACTGGAATATTCAATTCGAACAAGGTTGTCATACTGTAATACTTTCTTTACACTATCGGTACAACCAGTCAAAATCAGAATCAGCGTTAATGGCGCTACAAGTAGATTTTTCCGCATTCT
>JAFGRJ010000186.1 GCA_016935235.1 Candidatus Cloacimonadota bacterium | reverse complement strand
GGAATATTATTCCTGGTTTCTGAGCTTTCAGTATTTAAGATAGATGGCAATCTCCTGCCAGCGCTCGCGGTGATCGAACAATGTATCGGGCAGGATAAGTCTCTGCAGATTATTGCGGACATCATCCACTCTAATTCTGATCTGTTCCTGAGTATAATGTTCGTTGGTGGTTTCCGATTCCAGCACCAGCAGTCTATCCAGGATGTCGAGGAGCTGTCTGGCATCATAGCCAGCCCGGGCTGCATAGATCATCGCCAGATAATCTGCTTCTTTTTCATAATCTGCCAGTCTGCCATTAAAGATAGTTTCGAAGATATCAAATGCCAGTTTTTCCATTTCCGCTTCCACATCCTTGGTATGCTGATCGTAATCCATCCCGATTTCTTCCATTTCCATATCGAGTTCGGCAAAGGCATCATCTGCCTTCACGTGATGTTTGCGTTCTTCCAGTTCCTTCATGCCGTGCTGCCGGGCGACATGGGCGATTTCATGAGCGAGGATACAGGCTAACTCCGCCTCGCTCCAGATATGTTCGAGCATACCTTTGGTTATAAAGATGGTTCCGCCAGGGCAGGCATAAGCATTGGCTTTATCGGTGTCGAGAATGAAAAACTTGAAACCCACATCATAGACATCGGTCACTTCCACTATCAGATGTCCTACCTGATTGACATATTCAGTCACAAAATCATTCTTATATATGCCCAGCGCCGCAATCCGGCTGGCTATTCCCAGACCTATACCCTCTTCGGAGAAGGTGAAATAGTCTTTTTCTTCATATAACGGTATCTGAATGGCTCTGGTGTAGGTCTTCCCATCCAGGTAGGTCTCCTTCTTGAACCGTTCGTATCTTTCCGTATCCAGCTGCCATTTGCTATAGGTATCAAGAAAATCCTGATTACCTGCGAAGCTGGTAGAGAACCTTTCAGCGAAGCCTTTAACTCCGGCGGACATGCCATGGGTTGATACCTGCAGGTTGACATCCTGAGTCCCCATCATGGCAAAAACATCGGCTTGTGTTCGAGGCTCCTGAGTAACCTTTACAGAAACAAAGCCTTCTGTTCCTTCAACTTCTATCTCATACCAGCCCATCTGTTCCTGCAGAATCACGAATTCAGTCCCTTTTGCCAGATCACCAATGATCTCGAACATTGCTCCCGGACCTTTTCTCATGGTGGCATGGTCCCGCAACACAACACCAGTATCACCGGCAAGGTTAAGGAAAAGCCAGATTATCAGATTCACCCATATTATTCTTTTCATTTATTTTACCTCCAGAGTTAAAATACCGTCCCATTGTTCGGGAGGATTTTTAATCAGATATTGACAGCGGTCAAGCATTACTTTTGCGGCAGAATCTTCGAGAAGTTTAAAGGTGTCGGCAGCTTCCTGAAAATTTCCGTCACGATAAAGCTGCAGTGCTTTCTGGTAGATTTCCAGTTCATTATGATCAACTTCCGCATCGATGTCATCGATCAATTCGTAGATTCGAGTAGGTTGAGTTTTACCTTTAACCCGCAGGAAATCCAGTTCACGACAGATAAAATGATCTTTAACCAGGGTAAAGGTATTTTCACTGATTATAGTCTTGGTCTTATAGATTTTATTCACCCCCTCCAGTCGGGCTGCCAGGTTAACGGTATCACCGATAGCAGTATAATCCATCCTTTTGTCACTGCCGATATTTCCTGCAACCAGGGGACCGGAATTGATGCCGGTTCGGGTATTGATATGAAGTTCTTCGGGAGAGGTGCGATTCTGTTTCTGCCGCAGAGATTCCCTCAGATGTTTATGGGCAATGGCTGCCCGGCAAGCCATGAGAGCATGGTCATCCCGGGCAATGGGAGCACCGAAAAGAGCCATGATGCCATCACCGGTATATTTATCAAGTAAACCACCGTGTTCCAGAACAAGGCCGGTAAGTTTTTGAAAATATTCATTCAATTCTTCCACCAGTTGTTGGGGTGTCTTCGATTCCGAAATCGTGGTGAAATTGTAGATATCCGTATAGAGAACGGTGGCTTTTATTTCCTCCCCACCCAGTTGCACCTGATCCGGATTATCCTCGAGCTTTCTGATCACATCCGGATGCAGATAACGGGTGAAAATCCGGCGAATCTCGCGTTTCGATTTTCCCTCCAGCAGATAGCTAATGGTAACAATAAGCAGATAGGAAAGCATAAAGGCCAGCAGGGTAATTATCAGATTGAGCAGGATACGACTCTTCATCCAGAACAGGTAATTTATCCCCAGAATTGCTACCAGAAGCAGGAATAAAAGCAGATTACCGTTCTTAGCCGAGAAATGGGTGACAAAGTAGAAAACCAGAAAAATAATGATCAAAGCTATCAGGAAATCTATCCAAGATGGGGTAAAACGGATGAAATCATGATTCAGCAGATTGGAAAGTGTTGTCGCCCAGATCTCCATGCCTGGCAGGATCTTGGTGAAGGGATTAGTCTTAAGATCCAGTAGACCAGCAGCCGTGGCACCGATAATGATATATTTATCACGAAGGGCTGAGGGAGGGATCTGGGGCATTCCACCGTAAAAATAAGCTGAGGCCGATGCAATCACAGCCTGGAAGGGATAATAACGGAAAGGGCTTACCCCGGCCCGGTTCCCGTACCAGTTCACAAAGAAATTCCCTTCCCTGTCCATGGGAATGTTTACATCCCCTGTTTCAACAGAATTTTTCCTGGATGTAATGGTTTCTCCGATATGGCTGCAGTTGTACCAGGCGCTGAAACTCATCTGGGGCAGGGAGTATGACTGCATCCTGTGGATTAAAGGCACCCGTCGAATTACTCCATCCGGATCGGGTACCACATTTATTATACCAATACCGCGGCAGGAATTCAAAAAGACAGGTATAGGAGCGATCAGACCATGATAGAGCTGAACTTCCTTTTTCAGCATGGATTTTACCGGTAGGGTGAAGTTTGAGAGGTTGGTTTGCGCAGCCAGACTGTCTTCTGACAGTTGTACACCCAGATAAATACTCCCGTTATCCAGCATAGCCTCGGCAAAAGCACCATCGGTTTCTTCGGATTCAGTCTCTTCCCGATCGATATCCGGCTCGTAGAATTGCATATCGAATAGCACTGCCTTAGCTCCAGCAGCCGTGAAGTAGTCCACCGCATAACCGTAGAAGCTGCGGGGCCAGGGCCAGGAAATACCATTATTCTTGAAAAAATCCAGGCTGCCATCATCGATCGCGACTATAACGACATTGGTATCAGCACCTTCGGGATGAGGATCAAGTCGAAAACGGTAGTCAACCAGCTTGAGTTCGGTTTCCCTTACCAGTGAAAGTTGACCGATGAGCAACAGGGCAGTGGCAAGAAAAGCGGAAAATATAAGCAGTACATACCATTGCTTATATATTTTACTGAAACGGATATTTTCCTTTGCTTTCATGGGACAAGCCTCTAGGCAAAGATATATTTATGTCCAGTTTTTCCTGCAAATGATTTACCTGCAGTCAAGTTTAAATTCAAACAGAACTTTTTTTACTTTACAGAAAAAAACAGGATGAATTATGTTTTTTAAAAAACTGCAGGATAGAACAATGAAGTACAGAGTAGGTATCTGTCAGTTTCAACCCAGGCTTTTACAGGTTACCAGGAATCTGCGGCAGCTGGAAATCATGTTGAGAGGTATCAGGGCTGATTTGATCGTACTGCCGGAACTGGCCACTTCCGGATATGTATTCAACAACCAGGACGAAGTAAACGGGATCGCCGAGGACGGCATCGCAGGACCTACAGCCTGTCTCCTGAAAAAACTTGCTCATGATAATAAAACAAGTTATATTGCCGGTTTTGCCGAAAAAGAAGAAGATCGCATCTACAATTCTGCCATGCTGGTAAACCCTTCCGGGGAAATATTCATATATCGTAAAACTCACCTGTTCGCGGAGGAGAAAAAATGGTTTCAACCCGGAGATACTGGTTTCCATATATTTTCCACTCAGAAAAACATAAAAGTTGGCATAATGGTTTGTTTTGACTGGATCTTTCCCGAATCTGCCCGGAGTTTAGCCCTGCAGGGTGCACAGATCATTGCTCATCCCGCCAACCTGGTACTTCCCTGGTGTCAGCAGGCCATGCTTACTCGCAGTCTGGAGAACAGGGTCTACACCATAACAGCCAATCGTACCGGTAAAGAAAGCAATGGCAGGAAGAATCTCGAATTTACGGGCATGAGTCAGATCACCAATCCTGAAGGAAAAATAATCCATCGCATGGATAAAATCGAAGAAGGCGTTTATATTGCTGAAATAGATCCCGATAGCGCTCTGGATAAAAAGGTTACTGCCTGGAACGATATCCTGGCAGACCGTCGACCTGAACTATACATTAATTCTTCAATAGAGGATAGGTAGTGCGCTGGTTCATCCTGTTCCTGATAGCACTTATATTGATCCTGTTATTATCAGAAAAAAGCAGGGTAATCCGGGTTGATTCTTCTGCCTTACTGCAGGAAATTTTCCGACATCCGGTAAAAAATGTGGAAATTCAGCTGCGATCCGGAGAATATATTCTGCAACCTCAAAGCATAATCGATTCCACCTGCGGGAATTGCCAGGATCCCGGGCAGCAGATTCCCGCCACAGCTGGATTGATTATCAGTGGCAAAAAAGTCTGCCTCTTCGGTCCCCCTGACAGTTCTGCTGTAATCCGCACAAATGCCGGTTATGGTCTATATATCCTCAACTGTGCAGAATTCATGATTGAGAATATCACCATCACCGGTGGTATCAGGGACACCGCATCCTATGCCAGCGATGCCGCCCTGGTTATCAAGAACAGCCGCGCTTATATCAGGCACAATCTTATCACAGAAAATCTTGGGGATTCCCTGCAGATCAGCCGACATGTTTCTGGTATAATGGGAATATGCGGTCGGGAAAATTCTCAATTGCTCATTCAGGAAAATAGAATCCTGCGTAATTCCTGGGATGGAATCGCCCTGTACAGAGACACGGAGGCTTTGATCACAGGGAACATAATAGACGGTATAGATAAAGCCGGAGTCAGTAAACCACTGGGTGGACGTGGTGTAGCCATTGGTGTCACCTGGAATGCCCGGGCCGTAATAGAAAGTAATTACGTTACCCGTTACTGGAAAGGCATCGGCATTTTCGTGGATGCGCAGGTAGAATCGCGCAATAATATCATCGAGGACATGATCACCTGGGGAGTAGCACTCTGGGATGCCGACAGGGGAAAACCCAGGGGAATTATCGCCAAGAATATCATTTACGACCTGGGTGCGATGGGTGTGGCTCTTACCACTACTACCGGGGAAATGCCCGGTCATCTGAAAGACAATCTGATAGTCAAAACAGCTCAGGACAGCGCTTATGATTCTCCGGACTATTACGGTTACCAGTGTGCTCTGGCGTTGCATTCAGTCCCGGAAGATTTCATTATCAGTGGCAATATATTCTATGATAATCGCAGAGCCAGTCCAGACCTGCCGGATTATGACACGAAATTCGTGGATTTTACAGATACCCTCCAGAAAAGGAAAGAGAACATAAGAAAAATAAGATACCTGGAAAATTCTCGTTTTTACAGGGAATTCAAGGAATATCTTGATCATATGAAATAAAGATGCTTTTATAATAAGAGGAGGTTTAAAATGAAGATTTTCAGTCTCGTCATTCTTTCCCTTATTCTTGGCGGTTTGTGTATTTTCAGTTGTCAGACAAGACCGCAGCCACTCCAGCTTGTCACCCTGGAATATCCGCCTTATGAAGTCGAAGAAAACGGAAAAATCACCGGTATGGCTGTGGAGATAGTCGAAGAGGTTTTCCAGCGCATGCAGAAACCGGTGAATATTAAACTACAACCGTGGGATGTAGCCCTGGAAATGATCAAGACAGGAGATGCCGATGCCGTATTCACTATTTTCAAAACTCCTGCCAGGGAACAGTATGCCGATTATAACAAAGAAATGCTGCTTCCCCAGATGATATCCCTTTTCACCAGAAAGAATGCCAAAATCGAGTATAATGGTAACCTTATCAAACTCCAGGATTACAGATTCGGGATAGTCAAGGCTGTGAGTTATGGCTCCATCATCGATAGTGCTTTCAACCAGGATATTATCAGATCAGTTTTTATTTATGAAACAGGTCAGGATAATATGGAGGCTCTGCTTAATGGTAAGATCGATATTCTTGTCAGCAATAGATTGGGAGCCTGGTACATCCTGCAGCAAATGGGCAGGGCTGACGAGGTTCAGGAATTGAGCCCCATTGTGCAGAGTGTGCCAAGTTACATAGCTTTCAGCAAGGTCAAGGATCTTAACATGATAAAAGACAGTTTCGACAATATCCTGAAAATTATGAAAGAAGATGGCAGTTATAGAAAGATAACAGACAAATATATGCTCAATAAATTCAGAAGGTAATTACTTATTGGACAACAGAATTCTTAAATTAATACTGACAGCTGTCGAGGTCAGGGAAAAATCCGTATTCGATCAGGAAAATCCCGGTAAAAAACCTAATGGTAAAAATCCTCCGGGGATATTAGCAATAAATACATGTGACCGTAATTGATAATCGCCAGTCCTTACAAGTGAGGTAGAGCCAGTGGAATTCAGAGAAATTTTCATCAGCAAGCTTAAAGAATTACTTTCAGATGATACAGAGATCTTAATGGCCTGGGAAGGTGGATCTGCAGCCACCGGATATCTGGATGAATATTCCGATGTGGATCTGGGTATTATCTGCGCAGATTGTGCCGTGGAGAAGACTTTTAACCTGATTGAGAGCTATCTGGAGAAAGAATATGGACTGAAACACAGGTACAGGTTGCCGGAGCCCTCCTGGCATGGCCATGCCCAATGTTATTATATTCTGGATCACACCCCTCCCCTGTTCTTCCTTGACCTGCTGATTGAAAAAGAATCAGCCGGTAATAGATTCCTGGAATCCAACCGTCATGGTCAGGCTGTGATCTGGTTCGACAGAAAAAACATGGGTGATACCAGCCCCACTCCAGAAACTGAAACCAGGAAAAAAATCAAACAAATCCTGATTAAACTTCAAGATTCCTTCCCGATTGTCTTTATCGATATCAGAAAATTGATCAGGCGCGGTAAAATAATCGATGCCTTTTACGCCTATTATCAAATGCTGACACGCATGTCATACCTGTATAATATTAAATATCGCCCGGCAAAATATGATTTCGGGCTCCGTTATACATACAGAGATTTCCCGGCTGAAATAATCAGGGAACTGGAAAGTATGGTGCAGGTGAAGGATCTTGTTGAGATGGAGAAGAACCTGCTGGAACTGGAAAAGCGCTGCCGGGGACTGGAAATGGAATTACAGGCAGAATACCTTTAATCTCAGGTAAATAGATTTCAGTTCACCCGCTCATCTTTTCAGAAAAATCAACGGAATTAGAAAATCAATTGACATAATAACAATAAAATATTTTGTTGCATATAT
>JAFGRJ010000185.1 GCA_016935235.1 Candidatus Cloacimonadota bacterium | reverse complement strand
TTTCTCTTGATGATGACAGGGAAAAATGGTTATCCGCTATCAAATCAGATAACCTGCTCTGGACCAATGTATCCAACCTGAAGTCCTGGGATAATCAGGCAGTGGAGTACTATGGGGTAGTGGCCATTCCATCCAATTTCCTCATTGATGAAAAAGGTGTGATCATAGCCAAAAACCTCAGAACTGATAAATTATATGAACAGATTCGCAAAATCCTGGAAGATTGAACATCCCAGATAATAATTATCTGAATGATCCATTCCTGAATAGGCTCTGGCGTCCGAGCCCTGAGCATTATCCTTTTTCAAGTCCGGACACTGAATTCTGGATTTCATTCTCAACCTCTTCTGCCTGTATCAGCAGATTTTTACAGCACGTTTATTTTACTACCTTGATTTTTGATCGATTCTGCAAATCTCATGCCATAGGCAAGACATTCCTTCTGACCTTCCTCAGTAGGTTTCCATATAATTCTCAGAGGTTCCAGTACTCTCTTGAAACCGGCTTTCTCCAGTTGACCATCAATTATACCGGGTGATTCCCCGCTCCAGCCATAAGAACCAAAAGCCGCAAATTTCTTCGCCCTGAAACCTAATCCCCTGATCTCCTCCAGAATCGCAGCCATCCCGGTAAGAATCCCCTGATTTATGGTGGGAGAACCTGCCACTATGGCCTTTGACCTGAAAATTTCGGTTATGATATCATTCTTGTCCCGGGAGGATATATTGAAAAGTTTAACATTCACTTCTGGATCAACAGCTCCCATGCCCTGGGCAATCTTCTCCGCCATGAGGCGAGTGCTGCCCCACATTGTATCATAAATTATACTGATCTGGTTTTCCTGATATGCATCTGCCCATTCCAGATATTTATGCACTATCTGCTGGGGATTTTCCCTCCAGATCACACCATGACTGGTACAGATCATACCCAGTGGTAGATTCAGTTCCAGGAATTGCTGGATCTTCTTGATAACCAGTTTGCTGAAAGGGGTCAGGATGTTGGCATAATATTTTATACATTCCTCATAGAGCTGACTCTGGTCCACCAGATCGTTGAACATGAACTCACTGGCATAGTGCTGACCGAAAGCATCATTACTGAAGAGAATATCATCCCCGGTTAGATATTCAAACATACTGTCAGGCCAGTGTAACATAGGTGCTTCAATAAAGATCAACTTCCTGCCATTACCCAGTTCAAGCTGATCTCCTGTCTTTACCGGATGAAAATTCCAGTCCTGATGATAATGCCCCTTCAGAGAATTTACCCCATTCTGAGTACAGATAATCGGTCGGTCAGGAATTTCCTGCATAAGTTCCGGTAAGGCTCCACTATGATCTATTTCCGCATGATTAGCTATTATATAATCAATTTTGTTCAGATCTATCTCCTTTTTCAAATTTTCCACAAACTCTTTTGCAAAAGGTGCCCATACCGTATCAATCAGAACTGTTTTTTCTTCTTCGATCAGATAGGAATTATATGTGGAACCCCTATGGGTGGAATATTCATCACCGTGAAACTTATTAAGTTCCCAGTCGACCTTGCCAACCCATTTTACATTGTTCTTAACTCGAAAACTCATCTTTCCTCCTTTAATTATAAACCACTGTTTTATGATGGCAGACTTTTACTGATTTCCAACATCCACCTGGGTCCAGGTTATTGCTTATGCAATCTCACCAGCAATAGAGATTACATTTACCCTTACCATTCGGGAAACTCCGGCTTTTTCCAGAGCTTTCTCCACAATCACCTCGATCCCCCCGCAACAGGGCACCTCCATCCTTACTATATTGACACTCCTGATATCCTGCAATGAAAATATGCGAGCTAGTTTATCGATGTAGTTTTCTATACCCTGATCAAGTTTGGGACAAAATGTTATCACTACTTTGCCCTTGACGAACTTACGATGAAAATCTGCAAAAGCAAAGGGAACACAATCAGCAGAAATCAGAAGGTCAGCCTGTTTCAGGTAAGGAGCAGACAGGTTGATCAGATGCAGTTGCACCGGCCATTGCCTTAATTCACTCCTTACGGGTATGGTTGAATCCCCCCTGTTGATAAGTTCGTTGTCCTGTAGCTCAGGCTGCAAATACCTGGCTGCACTGCCCGGGCAACCTCCGCTGCGGCAGGGTTCTTCCTCAAGTTTGGGGACCGGGACGCCCTTCTTCTTCAGAATTGCCACTGCCTGATTGAAATATTCCTTCTGCCCGTGATCCTGTAGATGTTTCAGATGAGCCCTGATCGTGTTTGGACCAGCCTTGACGATATTCTCCATCACCTGCTCTTCATCATAGGGCTCCGCTTCTCTTTCCACAACACTAATCGCTCCCACCGGACATTCCCCGAGGCAGGCACCCAGACCATCACAGAAAAGATCACTGATCAATCTGGCTTTACCGTCAATCAACTGCAATGCTCCTTCCGGACAGCCAGGGATACATTTCCCACAGCCGTTACATTTCCTTTCATCTATGGTAATTATCTGTCTCTTCATATTTCATCTTCCTTCTTTAAATATAAGATAATTCTCTGTTAAAAGTCGTTCATATCATCCGTCCAGTAACCTGGCTGGCACAATCACCCTTTTATGTAAAAAAGGGGTATTTTTTTAGACTCATGAAACCATCATCCTTCTTCAACATGGTTTCTTTTCATTCATTCCTGACAGAGGAATTTCCCGTTGTCATTTTCAATTATTTTGTAAGTAAATATTTACTTACATGATATTCAAAAAAAAATCATATCAACATTTTCTTGAGATTCTGCCACAGATTTTCTCC
>JAFGRJ010000184.1 GCA_016935235.1 Candidatus Cloacimonadota bacterium | reverse complement strand
ATCGTCTGCAGCATATTGTTCATATCGGGATCAAGTGCCCATTCCAGGGTTACTTCCTCAGGTGGTTGCCATTCCGGCCAGGTGATGACGGGTACCGTTGGTACAGCCAGGTCGAAATTCCAGTTACTCTCGTTTATGGAAACATCAAAATTATAAGTCTGGGTTACTGTCAGATCCCAGCCGCCTACCCAGGCAAAGAGTGTATCATTGTATTGCAGGAAAACGGGAATGCTGTCTATCAACAGTTCCAAACTGTCGATATTTGCTCCCTGATACTTAACCAGCATGATGCTGTAAGCGTCTCGTCCCAATCCACCCACTACCTGCAGAAAATAATCGGAATCCTCCTCGGTGAAGGGGGGTTCAGTGATCTGGTTGCCATTATCATCATCATCAGTGGTGCTGCAGCCAATGATGATCAGGAAACTGAAGATGATAGAAATAAAAAGGATAAAATTGCCTTTTTTCATAAATACCTCCCTAGAATGCTTAAGTATGTAAAATTTACTTACAGGAATTTATAGTGTCAAATAATTTAACTCAGGGATATCATTCAAAATAGTAGATTGCCTTGATGGGATCAATCTTGGATGCCTTCCACGCTGGATAGAATCCGGAGATGATCCCGATGAGAAGAGAAAAACTGATTCCGAGCAGAATACCTGGCAACGGAATGGGGAAATTTGTTTTCAACGCCACAGCTATTACCTTAACCAGTAAAGAGGAAATCATGATACCGATTGCGGCACCAATGAGGGCAAGGATAACGGCTTCCATGATGAAATGCAGGAATATATCAAAATCGGTGGCACCAATGCTCTTTCTTACTCCGATTTCCATCATCCTTTCGTTTATGGAAATAAGCAGAGTACTGAAAAGACCGATCCCACCCACAATCAATGATATCGAGGCAATGGCAGAGAGCGTGATGTTCCATTTTTCCATCCGGTCATTGATCTCCTCGGTAATTTTCAGCATCAATGCTCCTACATCATTGAAAGCGAAATCGTGTGTCATACTGTGCTTGGCCAGAAGTTTTTGATATGTGTCGTTCTTCATCTTTCGGAAAGAAAAATCATCGCGGGACTGCAGATATATATAATCAATCGCATCGTAATTTCTCAGATACTTCGCTCCTGTCGAGAGCGGTATATATACCGCTTTCAGATCTTCCCGGCGTTGCCAGGGATTGAAATTCATGCCTCCCTTGTTCAAAATATCCAGATCAAGTACTCCGATAATTCTGTAAACGTTGTTACCGATCTTGATATTCCTGTGCAGAGGATCCTGGTCAGCGAAATGTTCGTTGGCAAAATGATAACCTACCACGCATACCTTGGCTGCATTGTTTATTTCGTAATCGTTAAAATATCTGCCTTTTGCCAGGGGATAAGTCTGTGTTAGAAAAAAATCCTGATTGGTCGCCCGTAACTGAACATTAAAGTCCTTCTGCGCATGGTAGAATTTCTCATAGGATTCCACCATACCGTAGATGTATTTGGTATTGATTTCTTTCTGCAGCATCAGGTAATCTGTCAGGGTCAGAGGTTTTGCTTCTCTTCGGATATATCGAAAACGCATGCGCCGGGAACGGAAATGTCCACCGTCCTCATTTCCGGTGGATGGATAAATGATAACTGAATTGTTCCAGCCCATTCCCTCCATGTTATCCTTGATCAGCTGCTTGATGCCATAAATTGATGAGAACATCGTCACAACAGCGAACACACCGATTATTATGCCCAGAAGAGTCAGCAGGGAACGCAGAAAATGACTGCTAATATTCTGCAAACTGGCTTGAAAACTGTCTTTTACCTGCATTATTTCTTTCTGCGTCTTGTGCTTTTACTGTTCTGAACGATATGAAGACAAACCTCCAGGGTAGCCTGCTTCAGGTCAAAATCTTTAGGTAAACGATAATTGCGGTTCCTGAACTTGAGGTAGGGACCCCATTTACCTTTCAGAATTCTTATCTCCGGATTTTCAGGAAATTCTTTCAGGATGTTTTTCTGATTCTCTGCATCAGTTTCCTCAATGAGACGAATCGCCCTGTCCAGATCTACCTTCCCGGGATCCTCATTCTTCTCCAGGGAATAGAAGCTATTCTTGTATTTTATATAGGGCCCGTATTTCCCCAGGGCAATAGTAACCTGGGCATTATTGTATTTCCCCAGTTCCAGGGGGAATTGTAACAGGTTTAGTGCCTCTTCCAAGGTGATTGCGTCCAGGTTCTGTCCCTTCTTTAAAGCTGCAAACTTAGGTTTCGCTGCTGTGTTTGATTCTCCCAACTGGATCATGGGCCCATAACGACCTACCTTGACAAAGACTTTCTGGCCCGTGTGGGGATCGACGCCCAGTAATCTTTCTCCGCTGAACCGCCGTGATTCCTTGAAGGTCTGACGCACCTGCTTACTGAAAGGCTCATAAAATTCCCTGACAACACTGTGCCAGACTTTTCTACCAGTGGCAATCTGATCAAACTCTTTTTCCAGATCGGCAGTAAAATTATAATTGATGATATTCTCGAAATATTCCATCAGGAAATCGTTGACGATGATACCAATATCAGTGGGCAGAAGACGCTGCTTAACGCCACCATAGGTTTCCTCTTCACTCATGCTCTTTATCTTACCATCTTTCAGAACGATCTTGTCTATTTCTCTTCTGCTGGCAGTTTTATCTGTTTTTTCAACATAATTACGCTTTTGAATAGTGGAAATAGTGGGAGCATAGGTTGAAGGTCGCCCGATGCCAAGTTCTTCCAGTTTTTTGACCAGGGTCGCTTCCGAATAACGGTAAGGAGGTTTGGAATACCTTTCCGTTGCCACCATCTCAAGTAGATCGAGTTTCTGTCCCTGCTCCAGTGGTGGTAAAATGACATCCTCATCACTGTCGCTTGCTTCATCCTGGCTTTCCCTGTATATTTTGAGAAAACCCTCATATTTTATCACTTCACCCCTGGCAATCAGGTTATCCCGCACGGTCGAGATAGATATGGTCACAGTAGTTTTTTCCAGAAGGGCATCACTCATCTGGGATGCTATGGTTCGTTTCCAGATAAGATCATATAATTTTTTCTGATCCCGTGTGCCCGTTATATCCTGCTGGTCAAGATATGCAGGTCTGATAGCTTCATGAGCTTCCTGGGCCCCCTTGGTTCTGGTCGTATATTTCCTTGTATGAGAAAATGAAGATCCATAGGTTTTTATTATTACTTCTTTTGCTTTACTCAAAGCCAAGCTGGACAGATTTACCGAATCAGTTCGCATATAAGTTATAAAACCTGATTCGTAGAGCTGCTGGGCGAGCATCATGGTTTTGGATACAGAAAATCCCAGCTTGCGACTTGCTTCCTGCTGCAGGGTAGAGGTTGTGAATGGTGGAGCAGGAGACTTCCTGGCTGGCTTGGTTTCCACGGCAATAACCTGAAAATCGGCATCAATACATTTCTTGAGAAATTCTGCCGCCTGCTCGTTCCTGGAATATATTCTGTTCAGCTCTGCCCTGATTTTACTGTCCTCTTTCTTACCAGTGGACAGGTCAGCAGTTATCCGGTAGGATGATTCCGGCGTGAATTTGCGGATTTCATCTTCCCTTTCCACGATCAACCGCACTGCTACCGATTGGACCCTGCCTGCTGAAAGGGCGGGTTTGACTTTTCGCCAGAGCAGAGGTGATAACTCGAACCCTACCAACCGGTCCAGAACCCGTCGTGCCTGCTGAGCATTGACCAGATCCAGGTTTATGGCACGTGGATTCTTTATAGCCTCGTTAATCGCGGTACGAGTGATCTCATGGAACACAATCCTTTTAACCTTGGCATGTTCCAGTCCCAGCACCTGAATCAGATGCCAGGATATGGCCTCCCCCTCTCTGTCCTCATCAGAAGCTAACCAGACCGTGGTTGCCCTTTCCGCATATTTCTTCAATTCAGCAATAGCTTTCCGTTTATCCGGGGTGATTATATAATGGGGTGTAAAATTGTTCTTGATATCAACTCCCAGAGATCGCGGCGGAAGATCACGAACATGACCCAGCGATGCTTTAACAAGATAGGAATCTTCCAGGAATCGAGTTAGTGTGCGAGCTTTGGCAGGTGATTCTACGATGACAAGGTTATCTGTCATTACCAGCTCTAGTTGATATCCTCATCGAAATAATACTCGGATTCATCCACGAAAAAGATATCCAGCAGCTCCTTGACGGT
>JAFGRJ010000183.1 GCA_016935235.1 Candidatus Cloacimonadota bacterium | reverse complement strand
GAAATCACCAGAGTACCATAGCTGTTCACGAAACCCTGCAGGATCACAAATCCAAAACTGGTCATGGATTGAGCCAGGGATGCCGGGATACTGATTTTTAAAATACGTAATATCATTTCGGGTCTGGGCACCAGATTTTTCAGGCGGGGTAGAATCTGAGGAATCCTGCGGAAGAAAAAAACCGCCAGTATCGCTGCCAGAAATCTGGAAATAATGGTTGCATAAGCGGCTCCGCTGATCTCCAGTCGGGGAAGGAATCCCACTCCAAAAATCAGTAACGGATCCAGAATCATGTTCAGACTGACCGATATTATCTGAATCTTCATAGGAGATATGGTATCACCCAATCCATGAGAAAAACTCTGATAGGAAAGGAAAATGAACATGAATACCATACCGGAAAGAATGATCGAAATATAGCTTCGGGCTGAGTTCAGGATCTCCGGGGGAGTTCTCAGTACTGCTAAAATCTGGTCAATGAACAGGAAACTGAAACTGATGAACAATAAGCAGAAAATAATCAGTATCAATATAAATTGACCCACTACCTCGCGGCATCTATCAAACATCAGGGCACCTTTGTATTGAGCAATCAGGGATGTGCCGGCTATGACAAAACCAAATCCGAAAGAGGATATGAAAAAAACAAGTGGGAAGGCTAATCCTGCCACTGATACAGCCTCCCGGGCATGCTCTCCCAGCTTGCCCAGCCAGAAAGTGTCGGTAAGATTGTAAAAGGTCTGCAGAAAATTGGACAGCATTATCGGTAAGGAAAGCTGGACCAGGTTTCTGAGAATATTACCCTTGGTCAGGTCTATTGTATTCTGATTCATGCTTCATCCGCAGACATATAAAAGGGAAGGTTGTTTTATGTAATTCAAAATTTTTCTTCAGTCATTCAGGATCATTCCAGGAGCTCGATCCTGGTGAGGGGATCTCCTGGCGGTCCGTTCACTCCCTCATATTTTACAAACAAACCATCGGATAATCGGAACCAGTAATGGCTCTGCCAGAACTGAGAAAAAAAACCTGCTAATCTGACTTCAATCTTCTGGGCTTCGATGATCATACCATTGCTATCCAGTATCTCGATTCCCTTTTTCATCGCTTTCATCTTGTAGATTTTTGGTTTATCAATCCTTAGTAACCAGAATTGTACTTCCGGTTCGGGTGAGGAAACCAGCCCCGTCAGGCTGTAGGACATCGACTGATACCAGGGCAAGTCATCAATTGCAAATTTCTTGCTGAAATCCTTACCGCTCAGGATACCTGTAAGATAAAGGGTGTTCTCTTCCCGATAAGCCTTCAAGGCGGTGTTGGTCTCACTATTATTAACCCAGGTCTCCCGGGTTGTGAGAGAATTGCAGAAAGTAGTAACAACTTCATTCCCGGAACAGCAGGTATATACGGTTTCCCCGGAGGTGTGCTGCAGTTCATGTGTTTCATAGGATATTTCAGAACCAGTCTGATTGATATAGGTGTGTGAATAATCCTGTGCAAAGAGGTTGATCGAAACTGCAAGTATGAGAGAGAAAAAAAAGGTGAGCATCAGCTCAACGGCGTAGTTGCAGCAGATTTTGTCTGGCTTCGGGAGCGTTCTCCAGAAAGCTTGCCAGGCGTTCACACTGGTATTCATCACAAAAAGCACAGTTGGCTACCTGTTTTTCCCGGCAGCAATTTCTGATTTCACATTTATAACAGTAAGCAAAGAGTGGGACATCTGAACTTGTACAACCAGTGCAGTTGATATCCTCCGGTTGGAATTCATTCCCGTAGTCCCGGGACCAGGTAGTGGCAGTTTTTTCACGAAGTTCCTGGTCATTATTAAGAAAAGCCAGGTAAGAAGGGCATACAGCACAGTCTAAACCGCAGGCGGCAATCTTCTTTTCCATTGCGTCAATCCTCTATTTTATTTGCAAGAGTTGATCGAGAGGTACTTCGAAAATACTACCTTCTTCATTTGATATGAGGAGAGTATCATCATCAAAACAGATCCCTTCACACTGCCCCGCTGCTATCGGTAACCAGGCAATGCTTCCCCGGAAATAATCATCATTTTCACTGGTAAATACCCAGATAGCATCATAAGTAAGTATTGCCAGTTGATGACCATCAATGGAAGCGTCAGCAGCAGTGACCATGCCCCGGATATCAAAACAATCCAGTTTGGTAACAGGATTATCGATCAGAGGATTGAGGCTGTCAAATCTGTACAGGCAGGTGTATGTATCGGAACGGTGCTTGGTGAGCAGGTAAAGATGGTCGCAAGCATGGAAGATGGCTTCACAGTCATAGTTTTTTTCTGCAGGAGGAAATTCTTGCTGTTCAGGATAGTGAAAGCGGATCCGGTGGCTGTATCTTGTCTGCCCGGTGTAACTCGGCAGAGGATCTTTCAGAATATAGATAGCCAGGTCCTTTCTGGTATTGTTGTTGTTGCCGCAGGCACCGATATAGAGGTTGCCTTCGTTATCCGCAGCCATGTCTTCCCAGTCGATGTTCACCGCTTCAGGTAGATATACACCAGCTTCCTGGTTGTACCATTCAGCCCGATATATTTCGCCCTTGCGGTTGATGGGAAATATCCTGGCCTCATCTCCGGAATCATTCAGGGTCCAGTACAGGTTTTCCCAGGATCTGCTTTTAACAAGAGCTGATGATTCGTTGATGGCAGGATGTGCAAAATGACTGATTGCTTCCAATATCACAGGTTGGACCTGAGGCAGGACAGGTTGACCGGAAAGCTCGAGGATAAAAAATAATAGAATGATCAAGGTAATTTTCTTCATTGCAATCCTTTCAGCAGGTGAGATGGAAAGCTGCGATGATTATTCTATCATCGGAAAAACGGTTATAGAATTTTATTGCTTCTTCTGTTTTCAGGGCTATTACTTCAATTTTCCTGCTTTCCAGCTCCTTCAAAACTTCTTCCTGAACCTTCATGCTGCCGAAATAACCGGTACCGAAAAGCACTACCTCGGCTTTTTCTTCTTCCAGAAAACTCAGATCATCTTTTTGAACCCGGTGACTGGACTTCCGCCACCAGGAAGGCTCAACCCGATCTGGATAGACTATGATATCAGTAGCATAATTTCTTCCGTTTATAACTATATTACCGAAGGTATAATGTTCGATCTTCATCACAGGATGTACTTGGATAGATCTTCGTCTTTAATGATACGGTTCAGTTTTTCTTTCACAAATTGCTCATTGATCAGGACTTTTTTGATTCTCTGATCCGGCATTTTAAACAGGTAATCATCCAGCAGGGCATTCATTATTGTATGCAAGCGCCTGGCACCGATATCTTCCATTTTTTCATTGGCTCTGGAAGCAAATCCCGCGATTTCATCCACCGCTTCTTCCGTGAATGACAGAGCTACTCCTTCAGACTTGAATAAAGCTGTGTATTGTTTAGTCAAAGAATTTTTAGGATAGAGCAGGATTTTTTTCAGATCTTCGCGAGACAAGCTGTTCAATTCTTCCCTGATGGGAAAGCGCCCCTGCAGCTCGGGGATCAGATCCGATGGTTTGGCAATATTGAAAGCACCCGCTGCTATGAAAAGTATATGTGAGGTATCGATAATACCGTATTTAGTTGGGACATTGGATCCTTCCACAATGGGAAGCAGATCTCGTTGCACACCGGAACGCGAGACATCGGCTCCGTACTGCTGATCATATTTGGCAGCAATTTTATCCAGTTCATCTATGAAAATGATACCGTCGTTCTCTACTCTCTGTTTGGCCTCTGCATTCACCTTTTCCTTGCTGACCATGCGATTGGCTTCATGCTCGGTCATGTAGCTGAGGGCTTCCTTGACCTTCATTTTCTTCAATTTCTGATCTTTACGCATGGGAATTATACCTGCCATGAGTTCACCCAGCTGCAGGTCGATATTTTCCATTCCGGTCTGTGAAAAAATTTCTATATGAGCAGGTTTGGCTTTTTCAATGTTTAATTCCACTTCCCTGTCGTCGAGTTCACCCTCGTCCAGCAGTTTATACATCTTTGCTTTAATCCGGTTGTACCTTTCAGTGCGCTTATGTGTTTCCTCTTCTGTTTCATTGGGTATCACGGGGGGCGGGGGATAGAGAATATCAACAAGAGTATCCCGGGCTTTGCTATGTGCTTTTTCCTGCACTTCTTGCATCATTTCCGAGCGTACATCGTTGATGGCTATGTT
>JAFGRJ010000182.1 GCA_016935235.1 Candidatus Cloacimonadota bacterium | reverse complement strand
GATTATCTGTAGCAGCCTGCAGGTCTTCCTGGCACTGCGTCTGACGATCTCTGTCGTAATATTCGTTGGCAAAGTCAATATATTCATCTTCCTTGTCGTTCCCTTTCTTATTATAGGTGAAATATCCTACCCAGAGTCCTATCTCGATAGCCGGGAAAATATAGGTGGTTATACTGCTCCGGTTAGCATAGAACTGACCGGCACCCGGCAACAGTGCAGAAAGAAGCATTGCCTTCCTGGCAGATTTCTGTTCATATTTCACCTGGACCAGGTCGGTATCGAAATCGTCAGCAACAACCTTGCCTGCTATCAGGGTTATCAACACGGCAATAATGATCTTATTAATCATGATTGACTCCTTATTCTATCAATTTTGGACTGCCAGGGGAACTCTTTTGATATCATTACCGGACCTGATTACGGCAAAATACATTCCGGAGCTGATATTGCCTGTATTCCAGATGATATCCTGGAAAACCTGAGGTTCCCTGATACAATTACCTTGTTTAACAATATTACCTGCTATGTCAAAAATTTTATAATTTATATTATCCTCAGCATTGATCACACGGATTCTGATTGAACCATGTCGCGCAGGATTAGGATAACCATAAGCCTGCATATTTCCTGAAATGCTCTGGGGGACTACCTCACCTTCGAAAAGAGAATACCTGTTATTGCGGTAACCATTCCAGATGATCGGATCCTCTTCGACTCCGTTTATATAAGAGGCAATCAGGTTGCTGTTGTTCTCCGCAAAAATAAAGTAAAGCCTCTGGATATCTGATTCCCAGACAAAAACGTTACTGGTCTGGTCCTGGTTCCAGAACATGGAATATTCAGGACGGTATTCACCCTCACTGTCAACAGCTAGATAGCTGCCATCAATATCTTCGAACAGGATCAGGGTGTCATTTCTTATCTGCAAAACCCTGGGATAGGATGCCGGCTTTACCTGTTTGTTATCGAGATGGACAGGGAATCCCGGAACAAGTGAACCATCCAGGGATAATGCGAATACACGCTGTCCGGCGGCAAAGATCAGACAGGTGTAATTGTCGGGACTGAATCTGGCGAATGCCAGCTGTGATAAAGGTTCACCTCCATAGGCTTTATTATGAAATATGGTGGTAGGAGCATGATCCGTAATCCGGATGATATCACCCGATTCGTTCTGGCAGTAAACCGCGTCATGGATGGGATTTAAATCTTTATATGCTACTGGAGTTATCTGGGAAGCAAGTTCGGGAATATCATGAAGTTCGATTAAGGAAAGATCGGGAAGGCTGTAAAAAAGTATCTTGTCCTCAGATGATATTACAAGATCAGAACCGTTATAAATTACCCGGGCATTGGCAAGGGCAAGTGAATCCTGATCGATGAATATCTTGTCCTGAGTGGGAACAACCAGAAGGGAATATTCTTCAATATAAAGGGGTGGCTCTGAAAGCGGAGAAGCAAATTCACGGTATTCTACTTCAAAGACGAAATTATTGTTTTCAAGTATTGCCACGGCATTATTATCGCAGGGAATCAAATACTCGTCTCTGTTATCATTGTTCATATCAGCGCTTAATACAGGTAATTGGGGGCATAAGAGGTCATCAACCGGATTATAGCTGAACCATAAATCATCTTCTTCATTGTAGATATGATAATGAATATCAATTCCTCCTGGGGAGAAAGTGACAAAATCAAGAGTAGAATTGGAAAAAAATCCAGTACTCCCCGGGGAGCTCAAGGCACACAGGGAGTCGTAAACTGTGATCAGGGTTGTATTATCAAAAATCTGGGTTCCCACTCGCAGGGACATCGTTCTCTCCTGATCGATTCCAATTGGATAGCTGCTTATATCATAAACAGCGAAAAGAGAAGGATTCCCGGCATTGGTAATCAGAGGAGGATTAGTGTTTGCTGCCAGCGAATCATTATGAGTTGCGGGTGGATCCGACCCCCCGGTTCCCGGTATATCCCAACCAGCAAAAAAGATTCCTGCATCAGATTCCTCCAGAAGGGGTCTGTACTTGAAATAAGGCTCATATTCGGTTCCCCGCCAGAACCATGAGAAGGGATTGCCAATATCGGGTAGACCGTCAGCCTCGATGATTTTTACACCACGATGATAATAGTCACTATTGACAGTATTATTTTCGTAGTTACCTTCATCAAAAATAATGGCTTCATCAATATGCCATATCAGAAAACCACCGCCCAGAGCGGCTCCAAATTGATCGAACCAGCCTGGTAGTAGAAAATCGTATTCGTAGGTAGCAGTTGTATCGGAGGGATCGTCACTCACCGGAATAGGATAGAGTATCACTCTGCCATCGGCAGAATCATGCAGGTATGTGCCACCATCGCCATCAGGGTCCACCTGCCGATTTTCAATGAGAAGGTATTCCTTATCACTCAGGGGAATCTTCAGGAATATGGGCAAGTCACTGTCCGGAGTGAAGATGTTTTCCGCAGGCTGCAGAAAGATATCGACATCAAATTCAATTTCAGTGATATCCTTAAGAATACCTCGCGATCGGAAGTCATCCTCCCATGCCACAATCCTGCTCCAGGCGCCTGGTAACGCAGGCAAGCCTCCTTCAATGAAATAACGGGTAATGTTGTTGTTATCATCGGTAACATCAATACCGACCCTGCCAAAACCTCCGCTGTCCATGATATCATAGTAACCGACACCGGGATAGAAATTAAATGT
>JAFGRJ010000181.1 GCA_016935235.1 Candidatus Cloacimonadota bacterium | reverse complement strand
GGAGTGTAATCATTAACGAGGGCAGTGGTATACATAATAGGTTTGAAGGAAGAGCCAGGTTGTCTCCTGGATTGCATGATGCGGTTCAATTTACTGTGATTGTGATTCCTGCCTCCGATCAGAACCCTGACATAACCTGTCTGGGGTTCAATGCAAAATACTCCGCCCTGCACGTAGGGAGTTACTATATTGATCGTATCAGGCGGGAAATCTTCATACTTGAATTCAAAATCATTTCTGTTCTCAAATTCGATCAGATGTTTGTTCAGCATACTGTCTGCATATTCCTGCAATTCGGTATCAAGAGTAGTATAAATCTTCAAACCGCCTGTAAAAAGCTGGGTAGTGCCATATCTTCTTTCCAGAATGGGACGTATATACTCAAGAAAATAGTCGGAAGATCGGCTTTCTCCCCTGGACGTTGACAGCACCAGTGAATCCATTTGTGCTGCTTCATATTGCTGTTCATCAATTACTCCTTCCTCCAGCATTCTCTTGAGTACGAAGTTCCTTCTTCTTACCGCTCTTTCCGGATAATGCAGGGGATAATAGGCACTGGGGCGCTGTGGCATGCCAATAATCAAGGCTGCTTCAGGGATATTGAGCTCGCTGGCCTTTTTCCCGAAATATTTGGCTGCAGCCACTTCCACTCCGTAAAGGCCGGGTCCGAAGGAGGATTTGTTCAGATACATTTCCAGAATTTCATCTTTGGAATAATGCTGCTCTATCCTCACTGCCAGTATCAATTCCTTTATTTTACGGGGTATTTGTTTATCAAGGGTCAGGAACATGTTCCTGGCGAGTTGTTGAGTGATGGTACTGGCTCCCTGAGAAAAACTGCCCTTGGTGATATCTACTGCCAGAGCACGCAGAAAACCCATCAGATCCATTCCCCAGTGGTGATAAAAATTCTTGTCCTCCACAGCTATGATGCCATCCACAAGATAATCGGGTAGTTCATTGAGGTTGGTTAGCTGTCTTCGTTCCACCGAGAAGATGTAAATCAGCTGGTTGTTACGGTCGTAAACCTCGGATCCTACTTTCATTTCATAACGCTGCAGTTCCGAAAGAGGGGGCAGTTCCTGGCTGTAATAAAAAAACAGACCGGAAATAATACCAAGCAGTATGGCAAGGGCACAGGAAAAAATTATCAAAATATGCTTTGTTCTTCTATTCATTCAAATTCCATACCGAAATTTTTTTCACTGTTAATCCGGTGATAAAACCAGTAAAGGCACCGGTCACTATTCCCATTATTAATAACAGAGGAGTCAAATAAAATATCCTGTCCTGTGGAATCAGTAAAACTCTTACTATACTCAGCTGGACCAGATTATGAACAACTGCACCCCCAATGCTAACTCCGATTATGCTCATACCCAGATCGGCATGTATGATCAAAAACATTACCAGAATAGAGCTTATACTACCACCGAGTGATAACAGAGTTGTGGGGCTTAACAATGTCCCTGTGATGAAACCACCGATAACTGATTTACCCAATGCCACCAGTAAAGCTGCTCTTAGTTGACCTAACAGCAAAGTGATCAATACTACTATATTAGCCAATCCGAGCCTCAGAAAGGGAAGTGGTTTTGGTATAAATGTTTCCACCATGTAAATTGTGGAAGCAAAGGCGGTCAGGAAAGCCAGGAGTATTATCCTATCCCTTTTTCCAGTGGGAGTCATAAACATTGAACTCATAAATGGAAAAAAGGCGACCATCGGTCGCCTTGTTGGGTATTATCTATTCTTTTTCTCAAAATCCAGCATAAATTCAGCAAGAACCTGAGCGGATTTCAAAGGCAGAGAATTATAGAGTGATGCCCGGCAGCCCCCTACACTGCGGTGTCCCTTGAGATTCAGCATACCCTGGGCAGTACTCTCCGAAATAAACTTTTTCTCCAGTTCTTCGGTGGGTAAGCGGAAGGGAATATTCATCATCGACCTGTCTTCCCGGACAACGGTGCCGCGATAGAATCTGGAATTATCCAGAATATCATAAATACACTTTGCCTTCCTGATATTATTCTGTTCAATTGCCTTTAACCCACCCTGATTCTCAATCCATTTCAGGACCTTACCAGTTACATATATGGCAAAACAGGGAGGCGTATTGAACATGGATCCTTTCTCAATATGGGTATTATAACTCATCATGGTTGGTAATCCGGAATTTATGCGGGGTATGATATCCTTACGAATGATGACCACGGTAACACCGGCAGGACCGATATTTTTCTGAGCTCCGGCATAGATCAGCGCATATTTTCTGAAATTCACAGGTTTACTCATGAAGTTGGAAGACATGTCTGCTATTAGCGGGATATCTCCTGTTTCAGGATCAAATTTATATTCAGTACCCCTGATGGTATTGTTGGTGGTAATATGCAAATAAGCAGGATTATCAGACAGAACGAAATCTCTTGGAATATAGGTAAATTCCTTATCCTCTGATGATGCGGCAACATGCATCTTCTTGCCCATTTTCTGAGCTTCTTTCAAAGCTTTTCCAGCCCAGGAACCAGTATTGATATAATTGGCGACTTCACCATCCGGACATAAATTCAGAGGAATCATATAGAATTGAGTACTGGCACCACCCTGCAGGAATAGGACCTCATAGTCATCAGCAAGATCCATGATTCTCTTTACCGCAGCAACAGCGTTATCAATAATTTCCTGAAAAGGAGCTGATCTATGGCTCATCTCCATGACCGAAAGACCGTGCCCCCTGTAATCGAGCATCTCTTCCTGAACTTCCAGTAAAACCTCTTCCGGCAGAACAGCAGGACCAGCACTGAAATTATGTATACGCTTGTACATAATGCCTCCATTTTTTTTGTCATAACGCTCAAGGCAAACAAATAAGGCAAGTTTTTTTTAAACATGCAACCAGCCCTTTAAACAGGTCAACTGGATTCAATCCTGTGCTTCTTAATCATCTTGACAGCTTGTTTCATTTAAACGGAATTAACACATAATCTGAGGATATTATGAGATATGATAACATAAATCCCGATAATTTTCTTTCCCAGATCAGCACAATCAATCCTGGTATCGATACCAGGCTAATGGGAAAAGCCTTCCAATTCACCTATAATGCCCATCTGGGACAAAAAAGAGAATCAGGTGATCCATATATCATGCATCCGATGCAGGTTTCTTTTATCCTGGCGGATCTGGGACTGGACTCCGTGACACTTGCAGCTGGATTGCTGCACGATGTTCTGGAAGACACCTCGTTTAAAATCAACGATCTGAAAAGAGAATTTGGTCCAGAAATCACCCTGTTGGTACAGGGTGTAACCAAGATCGAAAAATATCCCTACCACAGTAGCAGCACAAGGAAGCATCTTCAGGCTGAGAATTACAGGAAATTAATGATTTCGATCACCAGAGACATCAGGGTTATTCTGATCAAACTGGCCGATCGTCTGCATAACATGAGAACACTGGATTATCTGCAGGATGACAAACGAAATAGAATTGCCCTCGAAACTCTGGAAATTTATGTACCCCTGGCAAACAGGTTCGGCATTGCCAAGATTCAGTGGGAACTGGAAGATTTAAGTTTCAAAACTCTCCATCATGATGAGTATAAAAAAATCGGCATGATGGTCGCCCGTAAGAAGAATGAACGTGATCAATATATTACCACCTGCAAAGAAAAGATATTCTACCTGCTTCACAACAACAATATTCAGGCGGAAGTGGAGGGCAGAAGCAAACATTTTTACAGTATCTACCTAAAGCATATGATAAAGAAAATCAAATTCGAGGACATCCTGGACCTGATCGGAATGAGAATAATCGTAAATTCAATTGCTGATTGCTATAAAACACTCAGCCTCATCCAATCCGAATTCGATCCTCTGGATAAAAGCCTGAAAGATTATATTCAGAGACCAAAATCGAATAATTATCAGTCCTTACATGTTGTGGTAAGTGACAGTAATGAATATAAGATAGAGATTCAGATCCGTACCAGGCAGATGCATGTAATAGCTGAAGAGGGTATTGCAGCTCACTGGCGCTACAAGGAATTTTATAGCTGCGATAGGAAAAACCGAAAAGGAGAGGTTCTGGTAGCAGAGATGCAGAATGCCTTTAACCAGCAACTTTCCTGGATAAGAAACCTGGTGAGGGAAGAGCATCATAAAGATTCTGACAGCTTTCTCGATTCCCTTCACCTGAATCTATATCCCGACATTATTGTTGTGCGTACTCCAGGTAATGATTATATTGAATTAAGAAAGAATTCAACTCCTCTGGATTTTGCCTTCAAGATCCATTCTGATATTGGATTTCATTGCATTGGTGCCTGCATTAACGGCAAGCACAAACCGGTGCGAACCACACTGAAAACAGGTGATGTTGTATCCATTTTAACCTCTCCCCAGGCTAAACCCAGCAAGGATTGGTTGAGCATCGTGACTTCAGCTAAAACTCGTCAGAAAATCCGTGCCTATTTCACCAGAATAGAACTGCAGACAGCTATTTCCAGAGGAAAAGAACTACTGACCAAAAAAATACGCAAGCATCATTTAAAATTAAAGAACCAGGATGAATTGCTGCACATTGCCAGAGTTTTTAAGATCAATGACCTGAAGACTTTCTATGCAGCTCTGGGAAATGAAGAGATCACTTTCTCCCAGGTTGTGGAAGCCTGGCAAAAAACGCAGGAAGGGCAACCTAAAGCAAAAGCAGTCCCGGAAAGGGAAATAGAACAGCTGGTGCTAACTATGCCAGAAATTACTATCGAGGAAATTGATCATTTGATGGTTCGTTTCGCCAAATGTTGCCATCCTGAACCAGGCTGTGATATCATCGGTTACACTACCCGGGGCAGAGGTATTACCATTCACAGGACAGACTGCCAGAATCATGGATTTCTTAATCTGATGAAAAAAGAACCGGAAAGAATCATTAAAGTAGCCTGGAAGAAAATCCCCTTGAAATCACCCCATGGATAAGAATCAACAACTTCTCCGTAATTTAAGAATCTATCCCTATTTCCGCTTTTTTTTCAACCTGCTTATCATTGGACCCATACTGGTTCCATTCATGCTCTTCAAAGGACTTAACTACTCTCAGATAATGATATTACAGTCAATTTCCGCCATAGCAGTCTTTATCTTCGAAGTACCTACCGGTGCAATAGCTGATAAAGTATCCCGAAGGATTTCACTGATGCTAAGCGGCTTCTTTATCGGTACTGGTCTGTTAATTTACATCATCTTCGATTCCTTCTATGTTTTCGCTCTGGCTGAAATAATATTCGGTATAGGATTGACTTTCTCTTCAGGAGCTGATGCTGCCATATTATATGAAAGTCTGACCCGGCTGGAAAGGCAGCGGGAATATCAAAAGAAAGAGGGAGAAGCTGCTTCCCTGGTTTTCATAGGTCATGCAGTCGGATCAGTCCTGAGCAGTTTTCTATATGTCAGAAGCCCTTTTCTTCCTTTCTGGTGCAGTATTGGCAGTATAATCGCAGCTATTTTCATATCCTTCGGCTTCAGCGATACGGAAAGAAAGAAAAGTGAACATACCTATCCGATCCATGTATTGAGAAGTATCAAAGTCGCGGTGCAAACTCCCCGGATCTTCTGGACTATCCTTTTTGCCGCTCTGATGGGCTTTGCCTTTCGGACTTCTTTCTGGCTCTATCAACCTTATTTTGTCAGGGTTAACATCGATATCAAATGGTATGGCCTGATCTTCTTTTATTTCAACATGATGGCAGCCTTCGCTTCGAAATTCCTCATCAAGAAGTATTATGATACCAGACCCAGAAAAATACTCATTACCCTGGCATTCTTGTTATCTGCCACCTACATTGTGCCAGCACTTCTTGTTCATCAGGGCATGATTTTTCTCCTGGGTCTGCAGCAGATTGTGCGTGGACTTTATCAGCCTACTCTGCGATTTTACATAAATCATCATATCATGGATGAATACAGGGCAACGGTAATTTCCCTGGTAAGCCTCTCAGCCAGTCTGGGTTTTGCTCTGCTCTCACCACTGGTAGGCCTGAGTCTCGATCATCAGGGAACTATCCCAACTTACATCTGGATGGGTACTGTTACCCTAGGGGGCGTAGTTATGCTGACACTCCTGAGAAGATTACAGAAATCCAGAAAAAGTAATAGGACCTGACAGGATTGCAACTCTTCCGGTGGCATACAGTTGCATCTGCTCATCTGTGGTGGCAAGCGCATCTTCATGATATTATAAGCATTTCTTGAAACAGAGCAGGCTTTTATTTCAGAATACACAATTTTCTGAACTGCTGCTGCGATATGGTACTAAGTCGGTATATGTAAATACCAGGAAGAAGAGATTGCGGACGCCATGCGATCATGTGTGAACCGGCAACCTGCCAGCCCGTGTACAGCATAGCGACTCTCTTACCTTTTATATCAAATAATTCAATGTTAACTTTACCTGCCTCAAATATATGATAGTGTATAACAGTGGGGGTAATTCCTCTTTTATCATGCAGGTACAGGGGATTAGGGTAATTCTGTTCCAGGATTATCCCGCTGCCAATGTCCAGGTTCTCATCAACGGCAGATCCCTCTTCCCGTATTTTAATATCGGTTCCATACACACCAACAGTATAATTGCCCAGGAGAACTTCATTGTTGTCATAATACCAGACATCGAAATTCTGTCCCCATTCTCCTCCCAGTACTGCCAAACCCTGTGGGGAACCGGCAACAGCAGATCCTCCGGGAAGGAAGGGATGCATGGTATCATATATTATTTCAAAAGAATTAGCGTCATAAGCATATATTCCCTCATTCAGAGCATCTGCCAGGTAGATCGTTTCCGATCCTGTCTCCGCGAAAAATACCGGGTAACCACCGATTTCTATAGATGCAATAGTATCTCCCGTAACGGGATCGATCACAACAACTATACCAGTCTCATCAACCCAGTTACCGGTGCAGCATACATGCAGCATATCGGCATAGAACATGAGGAACTGTGGATTCGCCGGAACCGGTATTTCCGATACCAGAGAGAAGGAATCCAGATCAACTACACTAACAGTACAATTTTCATAACCCGCAGTATAATTGGTATTACCCACGTATAATTTATTATTGTAAACTGCCAGCCCAGCAGGATTATTCCCCACCTGAACTGCATCAACCATTATTTCCTGCTGCAGGTTGACCTTATATATTCTGTTGGACAGTGCCCCACTCACATAAGCATGATCCTGATATATCGTCAGATCATAGGGATTTGCTGCCGGTTCCAGGTAAATGTACGAGATGGTCGCGCCACTGTTCAGATTGATCTTCTGCAGATTATTGTCTCCTGAGTTAACAACAAGTCCACAATCATCGTACAGCGCAATACGGTTGGCCTGGTTACCCAGTACAGCAAAAACATTATCCACTTCTCCAGCAACCGTATCGATCCTGGACAGGGTTTCACTACCGGAATTGACCACGAATATTATCAGTCCCGAAGCAGAAATGCTGATCCCCAGCAATATAATAAAGGTGACGATCTTCATCAATATTTCCCACCTCTAGAGGTCATAAAAAAGCCTGAGACTTACTTCCCAGTTGTAACCAGGTTGCGGTGAATATTCATATAGTTCATAGCTGGTGCACATTATATTTCTTGCTATCAAACCAGGTCGGAAAAGAACCCTTCCGATATCTATATTATAAAATATATCCAGATCAACCGTTGCAAAAGAATCCATTCTTTTCTCGTCAGTGAGTTGATCCATCGTAGTCCATTGCTCTCCCGTAAATCGGTAACTGATATTCAATTGAACAGCATTCAGGTCATAATCAAGGTAAATTTTCCAGGTATGATCGGGTGTGTACATTATCTTCTTGTTAAAAAAAGCTGAAGGCTCCCCATCACCGTCTCTGGTTTTATTCAAGGCTACGGTACCGGTATATATCAATCCCAGGGTCGCTTTAGACCAGAGATGCCATCTGGTTTCGATCTGCCAGTTATTAACGGAAGCTGCAGCAACATTATGTGGTTTCCAGGTCTTGTTATAATCAGGAATCCAGATGATCATGTCTTCAAGTTCACTTGCATTTCTGATGATCTTGAAATAGTTGTCTTGATACTGCAGATTTAGATAATACTGGATGGAATTTGCCCGTTCAGGCGTTAACTGGGGATTACCCACGGCCTGAGTATCACCCTGCCAGTACAGATCGTAAAAGGATGGTAATACCAGACTGTTGCTCTTCCTGGCACCCAGGAGAACAGCAAAGGAGGATGTGAAGGATATTTCGGGATTAATAACACCCAGCCAATGATCATGAAAACGCTCAGTTCTAATATATTGACCTGAAGTTGCCAGTTTGAATTTCAGTTTACCCAGTTTATGCTCAAGGTTCAGCATCGCCAGCACATCCCAGTGTTCCTGGCTCAGCGGAGAGATAGAATCTTCGGGATCGGTCAGTTCCTCATAGCTGAAATCTTCTTTTTCATAACTGAAACCTATGCTGGTGTATCCCTGGTAAAAATTGTACTTCAGATTTGTAGTAACACCAGAACGATAGTCATTGTTCCTGTTTTTAACATAATAATCAGGATAGTTACTCCAGGGTTCTGATATACGGGTGTTATCATATTCGGTATTCTCCCTGAAATGAAAAATTCGCATTTCCAGTACGATGTCATTAATCAATTTCTGCCAGGTAAGATAATTACGACAGATTCTTCCCCGCAGGCGGCTGTTTTCGTAGAGGGGTAAATTATTAGTAGGACCCGGTAATTTTTTCAGGAAATCCTGATACAGAAAAGTATAGGAAGCTTTTACAGACCGGTTCTGGTAACTTAACTGTATATTTATATCAAACACTTTCTTGTCATTATTTTCCCGAGTGTAGAGAGTGTCTGTATTTTCCCAGGATTGGGATCTGTATTTAAAATCATTACGGGCATAAATACGATCCAGGAAGATATTCAAGCCAATTTTACCAAAATCTTTTACCAGATTCACAACAAAGCCATTCAAACCAAAAGAACCGAAAGAGTGTACCAATTGCAGTTTCCCGGGATAATTTCTGCAGGTGTTCAGATTTATTGCCACACCTGCTGTACCATAACTACCCGGAACAGCTGTACCCCTGAGAATTTCGATGCTCTCGATCAGGTTGAGCGGTATGGACGACAAGTCAACGCTTCCCCCCTGTGCATTAAGAGGAATACCATCCAGGAGAACAATCACATGACCGGGTTTGAATCCCGGTATTTTCAGTACTGCAGATTCACCTTTCAGGACTACACCATCGATATCAAGACTGCTTCTTTTTTCCAGCAGTTCTCCCAGTTCAAGCGGTCGATCCTGATCCAGGAATATCTGAATTCCATCCCCGGTTTCCATAAATTTCTTATTAAGTTTATCCTCATTTACTTTGATACCCGGGATCGGAATAGGTTTTAGTTCCATTATCACTTTTTCGGGAATCCGATCGGTCCTGAAAAAAATCGTTTCATAACCGATCCTGCTGAAAACAGCTACATCCTGCCCTGCAGTTCCGGAAAATTCAAATCTGCCATTATTGTCTGTGTGGTATATTCTGCCGGTAACAGAGATATGTACGTTTTCCAGCGGATTATCCCAGATATCGGTCACATAACCCTTAATTCCGGGAAAAGCTGCCAGATGCCATTGCATAGTGCATAATATGCATACGATCAATATTCTAATTTTCATAACCCGGATAGATCAGATTAGGTTTCCCGGAAAGAGGATTCGTTATAACCTGAAGTTTCTTATCATACATGATTTCCAGATTCCGTGCATTAATCACCTGTTCCGGAGGACCATCTGCCAGGATATTGCCATTCTTCAACAGCAGAACCCGCGAACAATAATCAGAAACAAGATTCAAATTATGAGATACCAGTAAGATAAGTTTATTTCTCTTCCGATAAATATTTCTGAAAATTTCCATGAGCTCTACCTGATGATTTATATCCAGGCCGGAAAAAGCCTCATCGACCAGAATAATATCACTTTCCTGGACCAGAGCCCGGGCAATCGAGACTCTCTGTTTTTCTCCTCCGCTTAATTTCGCATAGGATGTAAAACGATAATGATAAAGGTCTAACTGCTTGAGCATGTCATTGACGATAGATCTGTCCTCCCGTGAATAGAAATGCAGATAACTCAGATAGGGATACCTGCCCATCATGATCAACTCGGTCACATTATAATCAAAATGCAGATCCAGTTCCTGTGGCATTATGGCCAGCACCCGGGCCAGAGATCTCCGATCCCATGCCGTTATTCCCTTCTCTCTGATTAATACTTCACCCTGCCAGAGCTTCAGGTATCCCATGATCAATTTAAGCAGGGTGGTTTTGCCAACTCCATTGGGACCAAAAATCGCACAGAATTCTCCCCTGTGGCAGCAGAAGTCCAGGTTTCTGAGCAGGGCCTCTTCCCCATAACCATAAGTAAGCCCGTTTACTTTCAGAATATCCTCATGCATAAATATATTTCCCTTAATATTTTTCTTGCAAATTCATACTGATTTAGTATGTTATCTCTCATAGGAGATTAAATGCATATATCCACCAAAACCGGTTACGCAGTTAAAGCTTTAACTGATTTGGCGTTACATGCCTCTTCTGCTCCCGTGTCCCTGCCGGAAATATGTGAGAGACAGAAACTGCCCCTGAAATACACTGAGCAACTTTTCAGAAAACTTCGTATTCATGGGCTGGTGAGGGGTATTCACGGTTCCAGGGGTGGTTATATCCTGCCCAGGCCTCCCGCCAGTATCACGTTGCAGGATATCATCGCAGCAGTGGAGGATGACATCGGGTATAAATTCTGTTATCTGAAATCAGAGAATGATAAATATTGCCGTAATTATCCCTGTCGCTATTCCCGCTTATGGAATGATATAAGGAAGAAATTAGAGAAGTTTTTCAGCACTGTCAATCTGGAGCAAATCATAACAGAACATCAGGAGAATTTATGAACAGGATTTATTTCGATAATTGCCTAACATCTCAACCTGCTCCCGAAGTTGTTGCAGCAATGCTTCCCTATTTAAGGGATAAATTCTACTTTCCCAAGAATTTTATTCTCGATGGTTCGGGGATACAGAATGATCTGGACAGGTTCAGGAATATTATTGCTGCTTCTATGGGAGCAGAAGCGGAAGAGCTTCATATCACAAGCGGTGGTACATCTGCCAACAATATCGGCATCAAGGGCTACCTGATGGCTAATGCTGCCAGAGGAAACCATATTATCCTTTCCGTTATCGATTATCCGGATCTTCTTACCAATGCCTCCTTCTTCGAAAAAAGCGGTTATGATGTCACCTACCTGACCGCCGATCCGGATGGTTTCGTAAAACTTGCGGAACTGAAACAGGCGATCAAGCCCAGCACAGTCCTGTTCATGACCACCCTGGTGAATCATGTGGTGGGAGCTGTGCAGCCAATCCAGGAGATCAGAAAGGTTCTGGATAGCTCCGGTCATAAAATTGCTTTATTCGCAGATGCCTGTGAAGCCTACGGTAGAATTCCGCTGGATGTCAATAAATCAGGAGTGGATCTTATGACTGTTAGTGCTCATAAGATACATGGACCTCAGGGAGTGGGAGCCCTGTATCAGAGAAGGGGCATTGCCTTAATGCCGGTAAAACATGGGGTTAACAGGGTGGACAACCTTGAAACCGGGGGAGTAAGCACTGCTGCCATTGCAGGATTCGCCAAGGCGGTTGAATTAACTTTCCAGGATTTTGACAAAAAAACAGCCTATATCAGAGAATTGAGTGATCATCTGCTGCACCGTCTGGAGACAGAGATCCCCCATATCATGCTCAACGGACCGCGCGGGATGCTGCGGGCTCCCCATAATGTTAATGTATCCATCGCTTATATCGAGGGAGAAGCAATAATGGTGATGCTTGATCTGGCCGGGATCATGGTCGCTACCGGCAGTGCCTGCGCATCGCAGGGTTTGAAACCAAATTATGTCCTGATGGCGCTGGGTAGAAATCACGAGCAATCACATGGTTCGATCAAGTTCACTCTCAGCAGGTATAACACCCGGGAGGAAATAGATCTGACCGTTGAGAAACTCAAGGGAATCGTTGCTGAGTTGAGATCACGCAGTCCATTATATAATAAGGAGTAATAATGCAGTATTCTCAGAAGGTATTAGATCATTTCATGAAACCACATAATGTTGGTAAAATGGAAAATCCAGACGCAGTCGCCACGGAGGGCAGTCCTGCCTGCGGAGATCAGGTATCCATTTTCCTCAAGGTTGATCCGCAAAGTCTTATCATCGAGGATATCAAATTCCAGTCTTATGGATGTGCCTCTAATATTGCCACAGCTTCCATAATTACCGACCTGGCCAAGGGCAAGACACTTGCTGCTGCCAAGCAGATTACCTGGAAAGAGGCTGCTGATGCTCTGGATGGACTTCCCCCGGTAAAAATGCATTGTTCCGTTTTAGCAGTGGATACTCTTCGCAAAGCTATCAAGGAATACGAAGTCAAACACCAGCTGGCCAGGGAAGAAAAATTCACCAAGGACACCATTGTGGAGGAACTTCGAAAAGTTATATATCCCAAGGTCGGCGAGGATATTGTAACACTGAGAATGGTGAAATATGCCGGATTTGAGAACGGGATTGCCACAGTGGACATAGATATTCCGAAAATAGACAAATACCGGGACAATGTGGCAGAAGAGATCAGAGAACATCTGGGGAAGTTCCCTGAAATCAAGGAAGTCAGGATCACTCTCTGAATTATTATCTCCTGCTTACACTTATATCATTCCCTTCTATGTTAATTTAAAGAACCGGTCATTTATTTCTGCTCAGAAGATAAATAAAAAAGGGACAGCCAATAAAAGCCGTTACGATACCTACGGGTATTTCCACAACCGCGATATGCTGAGCAATAAAATCACAGATTAACAAAAACCACCCCCCCAGCAGAGCTGCCAGAGCCATATTCCCCCTGCGTTCACCGCCAATCAGCATCCTCACCAGATGCGGTATGATAAGCCCCACGAAACCGATGATCCCCGCATAAGCTACTGTGAACCCGGTTAACAGCGAACCGCTCAGAAAAACGTACAATCGTAATTTTCTTACATCAACACCAAGACTGCTGGCCATAAGGTCACCTGTGGTGAGTATCCTGAGAGGTTCCGCAAGTGTAAAAAGAAAGGTCATCAGCATAAGGGACAGTATACTGAATCCTCTGAAGAATGCCCATTCCTTTACAGCAAATACATGGCCCAGATTCCCCATTAACACACTGACTATGGTGCTGATATCTCGTTGATGAAAATACATTATCACTGATATAAGGGCTGAAAAAAACATACCCAGAATGATACCGGAAAGCAGTAATTTCGTGCTGCTGAAATACCCGCCCAGATTTGCCAGTTTCCATACCATGATCATAGCTACCAGGGCTCCGACGAAGCCAAACAGGGGCTGCAGCAAATGGAATCCGATCACTGATGCCAGTATACTGCCAAAAGCAGCTCCTGAAGATACTCCCAGTATGTAAGGTTCTGCAAGAGGATTATTCAGCATTATTTGATAGGAATAACCAACTCCAGCCAGGAGAAAACCGGTAAGATAAGTTAACAGGAAGCGGGGAAAGCGGATGGATGTCATCACTTCCAGAGATGCAATCCTGAAACTCAGATATAAATATACAGTTGCCAGCAATAAAAATCCCATCAGGATGAAAACAGGATATCTATTTTTCATTAATGAATTCCTGCAATTTCCTGATACCATTGAATATCCGCGGGGTTGCCCTTATTATTAGATCCGGGTTAATATCAGCAGTCGTACAGATTCTGCCTTCCACACAGGCACTGATATTTTCCCAACCCTTGCGCTGCAGAATATCCTGTTTGCTGACACCGGGATAGGTAATAACAATGAACTCAGGGTCGGCGACAATAACATTTTCCGGATTCACACGGCTGTAATTGCGTGGTAATTCCGGGAAAATATTTTTACCTCCAGCCAGAGCGATCACCTCACCCACAAGGGAATTATCGGCTGCGCTCATCAAGGGATTGCCGTATATTTCAATATAGGTTCGCAGAAATCGTGTCCGGGGAATTTCCTGCAGAAGTTCTTCGTAAATAATATCAAGACTGTCAGCAATATTTTTTGCTCTCTCACTGCAGCCGGTGATCTCCCCTATCTCCAGTACAGCAGCAAATAACTCCTCAATGGACTGGGGATAAATACTGACAGTTGCAAAACCAAGCTTGCGCAGTTCCTGGTTTATCCCTTCCTGTTCCAGACCCGAGGTCAGCACAACAGTGGGATTAATTGCTTTCACCTTCTCCAGATCAATATTACTGAAGGTGCCTACAACTGGCACTTCCGATAATGCAGGAGGATAATCACATTCACGGGTAATACCGACAATTACCCGGACTCCTGCCACCATTGCCGCAATTTCTGCCAGTTCGGGCGAGATAACTACCAGTCTTATACCGGGAGCAGATTCAGTTTCGATCCGGTTGCAACAACAAAGAAGAACCGTTATTAAAAGGAGTATTGTCACCAAACCTGGAAATATTTGATTTGTTCTAGAGGTAATTATAATGTTAAAGCGGTAACAGAACACCTATGCCCCCCCCCTCATATCGGTTACGGCTGGATATAACAGGAGGATAGTAATGTTCAATCCGGTTTTCTTTCCTCCGCAGAATTCCACGCATAACTTAATGGCAGGTTTCCTGGCTGGCAGCCCGGACAATGCCGGCCTTCCCACCGCTTGAACTACGGCAGTGACCGGCATGATAAGGTTATGCTGCTTACAGTGGCGGAGACCGCTCCCGCTTCTCACGGGATTCCCTTTTACTCCTGCACCATCAAGCCGTACACTTTATATTCTTTAACTTCCTGTCTCAGGGATTTATGTCAAGCTGGATTTCAGAATCTTATCTGAAAGCCCCCCCGGAGCATTCTTACATCTTCGGGATATCCAGGAAAATAGGTCATCTCCCGGGCGAGAATATTATCGATCCCGGCAGTAAATTTTACATTTTCCAGAATCTGGAGTGATATTGTGAGATCAATACGGAAAACCTCATCCAGATCTGATCCGGTTTCATCCTTCCTCGAACTGAGATATATCAATGCTGACTCGATCCTGGCGGGTCCCACATCTAATTCCAGTCGGGTAATATTTTCCAAACCTGATTCATATGGCATTTCCATGTCCAGTTGACTAAAACTGTAAGTTCCTTTCTTTTCATATATTCTATAATCATGCAAATTAAAAGAATTCTTGATATGGAAAGATCCCTGATGCCAGGAAAGTTCTATTCCGGGTGATTGAATAACAACGTGAGCTGGAACAATCCTGTAGAAATCATGTTCCTGATAATAGTAGGTTCTCCTGTCCAGAACAGCCTGCACCCTGTAATAGACAGTAAAGGGTATAGCAGTATTAATCTCAAGAGCTGCTTTTACATCCACCGGTTTCAGGGGATGTAACAAATGTCCTTCTGTCCTTGCATAGTGATTCGCATCAATTTCATTCAGGTACGATGAGACTTCCAGAGCAGGTTCATTGCACAATACCAGGTTCAAACCTTGCATCAGTGCTAACCTGATTGTGAAAGGCAGGGATAGAACAGCATATTTTTTTGTAACACCAGCCCAGAGTCCAATCCGGTTGAAAATCAGGATATCCGTAGCGGACAGGGTGACTGCAGTGACATGTTCTTCCTGCGTGTACCAGTACGAAGGTTGGAAATCTATCTTTTTATAGCATAAAGAAAGAGATGAAGTTATATTCCAATCTTCATGTTTGCTGCTATCCTGTTCCAGCTCGGAATAGATAATTTCTCCGTATAATCCAATCCTGAGTTCATGATCAGCACACAAATCACTGATTTTAAGAGCTGCCTTACCTGAGCGGATTTCGGTTTCCCCAAAATCAGAACGATAGTCCCGGTAGGTTACTCCGTTCTGCATGCTTACAATTTTCCAGACAGGAAGCCAGTGAAATTCTCCAGCCCGTTCGAGCCAGCCTTCTTTTTTCTTCTG
>JAFGRJ010000033.1 GCA_016935235.1 Candidatus Cloacimonadota bacterium | reverse complement strand
GCCTCACACTCAGCTCGCTCAGAATATCATCTGCGCTTACCTGACCGGTGCCCGATTCTTCGAACTGAAAACGGTCCAGATCCTGGATAGCCTGGAATTCGAAAAACCCTGCATCGATGCAGAGGACGAAGGTTACAATACCGAATGGTCCACCGAACTGAGTATTATCCAGGCTTATCAGGAATATGTAAAAAGCTGGTTCCTGCTCCATATCCTGAAAAAATACCTTAACCTTTCCCCGGCTGCAGAACCGGGCTTTATCTTCAATATGAGTGTTGGATACGATCTGAAGGGGATCAGTTCACCCCTGGTGGATAACTTTATCGAATCATTAAAGAATGCCTTGGGAAATGATTTTTTTAATGACTGCAAGGATATCTTACGTCAGAAGTTGCCCGTCCTGTTACCAGGGATAGATCTCGATTTCATTGAAGAGATCTCTCCCAGAATATCCAGTTCGATCACCCTTTCCACCATGCACGGCTGCCCTCCCGGGGAACAGCAGTCAATCTGCAGTTACCTTATGAAAAAAAAGGGGCTGCACACCTTTGTAAAACTGAATCCAACTCTCCTTGGTCATGAAGATGTGATAGCACTCTTTCACACCCTGGGATTCCATGAGATCAAGCTAAATCCTGAATCCTTCATTAAGGATATCCAGTATCCGGAAGCGATCAGGATGATCAGTAACCTGCAGAAGACAGCTGCAGAGTGTGACTTGGTTTTCGGGGTGAAACTTTCCAACACTCTTGCCGTGGAAAATAACAGGTCTGTACTCCCCGGCCAGGAAATGTACATGAGTGGCAGAGCTCTGTACCCGCTCACGATTTCTCTGGCTGCCAGGCTTGCCGGAGAATTTGCGGGTAATCTGAAAATTTCCTATGCCGGCGGGATTAATGCCGTAAATGTTGCAGACGTTCTGAGTACGGGAATTAAACCGGTAACTGTTGCCACCGACCTGCTCAAGCCTGGCGGATATTACCGGCTGCGACAGATGGCAGAATCGGTTGCCGGAGAGGATTTTTCTTCCGATCAGGATATTCTGAATGTCGAATTATTGCATGATCTGGCAGATAAGGTCAAACATGACGAATTTTACAGCAAGGATTACCGTCAAACTGAATCCATGCAGATAGAGCGCACCCTTCCGCTGACCAATTGTTATATCGCACCCTGTCAGGAGATCTGTCCGATTCATCAGGATGTCCCGGAATATATCCACCTGATCCAGGAGAAAAGGTATCGGGAAGCCCTATGGGTGATTTATGCGAAAAATCCTCTGCCTTTTATCACCGGGTATGTCTGTGATCACCAGTGCATGTTCAAGTGTGTCCGGAACGATTATGAACAGCCTCTGCCGATCCGGGATCTGAAAAGAATTGCTGCAGAATTAGGTTTCCAACAATTTCTGCAGGAAATCGCTGTTCCAGCAAAAACAGCTTTAAAAGCAGCAATCATAGGTGCCGGTCCCTGCGGATTGGCCACCGCATCATATCTGAGCTGGGCTGGTATTGATGTTACCCTTTTCGATCTTCATGATTCTGCCGGAGGTATGGTGAAACATACCCTGCCACCTTTTCGCCTGCCAGACGCTGCCACCCTCCATGACCTGGAATTACTGCAGAAGCTTGGAATCAGCTGCGTCTTTAACTGTGACCCCCACATAACGCCGGAAAAATTACATAAGGAAGGTTTCAAATATGTGATTATAGCGATCGGGGCATGGCAGGAGAAAGAATTGCCGTTAGCCGCCGATCCCGAAAAAGTCCTGAATACGATCTCCTTTCTTAACCAGTTCAAAAAATCACCCGCGAATATTAAGCTGGGCAGGAATGTTGCCGTGATAGGAGGAGGGAATTCCGCCATGGATGGCGCCCGTGCCGCAAAAAGAGTCGGCGGTGTGAAATCGGTTTTCATCATCTATCGTCGCACAATAAAAGAGATGCCGGCTGATCGGGAGGAATTCGCCAATGCCCTTCAGGATGGTGTGGTATTCAAAGAACTTCTGCAACCGGTAACTCTGGATAAAGGAGAATTGAAATGCCAGGTAATGCAACTCGGTGTACCGGATGAAAGCGGTAGAAAAAGACCTCTCCCCGTCGAGGGAAAATTCGTTAACATCCCGACAGATACCGTTATTATAGCCATCGGGGAGGAAGCAGACCCATCCTTTCTAAGAAGATGGCAACTTCCCCTGGATCATCAGTATAGACCGATTACCGACGAAAATCTGCAGACCGGGCGGGAGAACATTTTTATCGGTGGTGATGCCAGAACCGGTCCGGCTACAGTGGTGGAAGCGATCCGCGATGCCCGGAAAATCAGCGATTATATCATCAAGAAAGAGAACCTGTCCCTTCCAGAATTTTTCAGTTATACTCCCGGGAATAACAGGATCCGCATCGAGAACAGCCTGGAAAAGAAAGGCAATATGATTTTCCCGATGCAACCGTATGATAAGAAGTACTCCCCTGAAATCGAAGCCAGTCGCTGCCTGGATTGCGCCCTGTTATGCAACAAATGCGTTGAAGTCTGCCCTAATCGTGCTAACATAGCAATTGCAGTTCCAGGATTACGTGATGCCTGCCAGATAATCCACCTCGATAGCCTCTGCAATGAATGTGGCAATTGCCAGACCTTCTGTCCCTATGAGGGAGCACCCTACCGTGATAAACTGACCCTTTACGAAGATCTGACCAGTTTCGCGGAAAGCAGTGGTACAGGATTTGTCTACCTGGACGAAAATCACCTTAAAATAAGATATAAAGGCATTATTGACGAGATCAGGATCACCGCTGATAAATTCTACTCCCCGCTGCTTAATCCTTCTCTGGAACCTGAACTGCAAAATATATTTGACATAATTTCCACCATTAGCAGCAAATACTCCTATCTTATTCCGCTTTATGCTCGGGGAGGTGCGGAAATTGAGTGATTATGCCATAATGAACGATATGTTGCACCGCATTTATAAAATGCGCCGCCTTTCCTGTATTTTCTTATAAATAAAAGCCCTTTCCCTTCTCCTGAAAAATTTGCTTCTGTTTCCCACCATGAAACGAATGAAAAAAATATTTATCTACGGAGGATTATAATGAGAACAAACAAATTTTACGGCAGGGACTGGTTAAGCCCGGAAATTGACTACAGCAAGGAAGAATGGGAATCCCTGTTAATGCTGGCGGAGGAACTCAAGACCAGATATGCCACAAACGAGGATACCACTGCCATACTCCGGGGCAAGACTCTTTATACCATGTTCTTCAACAGCTCATTGCGTACCCGCAGCACCTTTGCTGCCGGTATTCAGCAACTGGGCGGTTTTCATGTAGACCTGGAGCCCGGTAAGACCTACACTCCCGCTCGTAAAGGTTTTGAAGTCCCCTACAAAACAGAGAGGATCTGCGATGTAGCCAGGGTGCTCAGCCGTACTGGCGATGCTATTGCCATAAGGATGTATGGTGCTCCTGCTCACTGGATTTATGGTTTCGCCCATGAAACCATGAAGGAATTCGCCTATTATGCTGACATCCCTGTAATCAACATGGAATGCGACAAATATCACCCCTGTCAGGCACTGGCTGACATGCTCACCATCAAGGAAAAGTTCGGTCAATTTCGGGGATTGAAATTCGTGATCAGCTGGGCTTATTCCGGTTCCACTGCTAAACCATTTGCTGTACCGCAAAGTCTCGCGCTAGCTCCCAGCCTGCTGGGCATGGACGTTGTCCTCGCCCGTCCCCGAGGATTCGAACTTGATCCGGAAGTCACCAGGAAATGCCATGAATATGCCATGCAGAACAATGCCAGCTTCGAGGAGACAGACGACATGGAAGCAGCCTTTGAAAAAGCTCATGTTGTCTATCCCAAATCATGGGGATCCCTGGAATATTTCGCTCAACTGGATAAAAACGGCAGGAAAATCCGATCTGAAAACCTGGAAGGGATGAAAGACCTCTTCGAGAAGAACAAACACTGGATCTGCGATGAAAAGAAAATGAAATTGCTTGATAAGAACGGCATTTACATGCACTGCCTGCCTGCTGATCGGGATATGGAAGTTACCGATGCTGTGATTGACGGTCCCAGGAGCGTCATCTATGACGAAGCGGAAAATCGTCTTCATGCCCAGAAAGCTATCATGACACTGCTGATGGGCGGTAGACTGTAAAACCGGAGGAATTCAAATGCTGATAAATCTAAAAGGAAAAGATATCATCTGTACCCAGGAACTGAGTGTCCCTGAAATCAGGGCTCTGCTGCAACTGGCGGATCAGATGAAGAAAAACCGCTATAATCCCCAATTTTCATCTCTTCTCAAGGACAGGACCTTCCTCATGTTCTTCTATAATCCTTCCCTGCGTACGAGAATTTCCTTCGAAGCCGCTGCTACCGAACTGGGTGGTCACGCCCAGTTTCTCGAACCTAAGACAATGAGATTGAAGAAAACCAGAGGTGGCATCGAAGTACAGGCGGGAGAAACCATCGAGGACGCCGCCAAAGTGCTGGACCGCTATGCCTGCGGAATGGGTATACGTATCCTGGAAACCTCGGTGGATAATTATGGGGACGGCAATGCCCTTTTGCGTGAATATGCCCGTTGGATGGAAGCTCCCATCATCAACATGGCAGACGATAAGTACCACCCCTGCCAGGGTTTGTCTGATATCATGGGAATGCAGCAGCACAAGGGCAAACTCAGGGGCAGAACCCTCCTGATGACCTGGGCTCATGGCGCACTGGCCCGATCCTATTGCTCTGTCCATGAAAATCTGCTCATCTCTTCCCGGCTTGGTATGAATATTCGCCTTGCCTATCCCAGAGGCTATGACCTGCCTCCGGAAGAGATCGCCAAAGTCCGCAAGAACTGCTCGGAAAATGGCAGCTCCTTTGATATTATCCATGATCCTGACGAAGCGTACAGCAGTGATGTGGACTTTGTGTATTCCCGCAATTGGTTCGGACCCGATTTCTACCAGATCGGAAAAGACAAAGAGATCGCCCGGGCTGTAGCGATGACCGACTGGATCTGCACTGAGGAGAGAATGAAGCGAACTTGCAACGGTCTTTTCCTTCACCCCATGCCGCTGGACCGCGGTAAGGAAGTAACTGATGAAGTTGCCAGTGGAACGCGTTCAATTATTATCGATATTGCCGAAAACCGGCTGCATACTCAGAAAGCAATCATGGCTATGACCATGGCGGGATTGCCGGTTAAGCTTGAGACTACGGAGGGATAATGAATGAGCTAGCTGTTATTGCCATCGGTGGAAATTCACTAATCAAGGATAAACAGCATCAGACTGTTGAGGACCAGTACGACTGCATATATGAGACTGCCCGTCATATCGTGAAACTGGTAGAATCCGGACTCGAAGTCATCATTACTCACGGTAATGGACCTCAGGTCGGTTTCATCCTGCTGCGTTCCGAAATCGCCAAAAACCAGTTACACGAAGTCCCCTTACCTTCTGCCGGCGCTGATACCCAGGGTGCTATCGGCTACCAGATCCAGCAGGCAATGGGCAACATCATGAAAAAAAAAGGTGTTCCTAAAGGGATTACTACCGTGATTACCCAGGTTCTGGTTGATAAGAACGATGATGCTTTTCTTAATCCCTCCAAACCCATCGGACCTTTTCTCAGTCGGGAAGAATCGGAAACCAAGAAACACTTATATAATTGGGAAATTATAGAAGATTCCGGCAGAGGTTACCGGCGGGTGGTAGCTTCTCCCCTGCCCCGCGAGATTATAGAACAGGAAGCTATCAATGCTCTTATCAAGTCTGGTTTCATCGTGGTAGCCGTAGGCGGTGGCGGTATCCCCGTAATCAGAGATGAAAAAGGGATCCTTACCGGAGTTCCAGCAGTAATTGATAAAGACCGGGCTTCAGCTCTGCTGGCTAAGAATCTCAAGGCAGATTATCTTGTCATATCTACTTCTGTCGAACAGGTATACCTCAACTTTGGTGCCCCCGGGCAACAGCCGATATCCCATATGACTTTGAGTGAAGCAAGGAAATATTGTAAGGAAGGTCATTTCAAAAAAGGAAGCATGCTCCCTAAAATAGAGTCTGCCATAGAGTTCCTGGCAGGTGGAGGCAAAAGGGTGATCATTACAACCCCGGAATTAATACCTCTGGCATTTGCCGGCAAGGCTGGCACTACCATAGTCGGTGGCAGCAGGGGGGTGGTATGATGAAAAGCTCTGAAGAGATCCTTAGAGACACTGTCCAGCGCTGCCGGGAAAAACATATAATCATTCCCACCTATGAACAGATGCGTAATCCGGAACTCGTCCCTGCCGGAATCAGAGAAAAACTGAAAAATATCGGTCTGTGGGACTTGAATTCTCTCAACCTTTTCCGCATAACCTGGAAGAATGAACCGGTAATCCATGGGGGAGGTTTCGGACCGGTGAATTACCTGGAACTGCCTCCTGCTCTCACCGGAGTAAAAGCACGTATTATCATGCTGATCGGTAAATTTTTTCCCACCGGCTCCCATAAGGTGGGTGCAACTTTCGGACCACTGGTGGAAAAACTGGTAACGGGGCGCTTCGATCCCACCTGGCAGAAAGCACTCTGGCCCTCAACCGGTAATTATTGCCGTGGCGGCGCCTACGACTCCTGGCTGCTGGGTTGTCACTCCATAGCAGTTTTGCCAGAAGAAATGAGTCAGGAAAGATTCGACTGGCTGCATCAGGTAGGCGCTGAGGTAATAGCAACTCCAGGATGCGAAAGCAATGTCAAGGAAATCTACGATAAGGTCAAGGAACTGAAGGCGGAAAGAGGGGATGAAATAGTCAATCTTAACCAGTTTGAAGAAATCGGGAATTCTCTCTGGCATTACGCGGTCACAGGTCCGGCTATGGCAGAAGTGTATGATCGTGAGCACAAGAAGAATCAAAGATGCAGCGCCATCTTTCTTACCCAGGGTTCCGCCGGGACCCTAGGCTGTGCGGAATACCTCCGGGAAAAATATCCTGCTATCAGGGTTGCCGCGGGTGAAGCTCTTCAATGCCCTACACTTCTGTACAATGGTTATGGCGGTCATCGCATCGAGGGTATTGGTGACAAGCATGTTCCCTGGATTTTGAACATGAAAAACATGGATATGGTGGTTGCTATCGATGATGAGCCCAATATAAGGTTGATGCGCCTCTTCAACGAGAAAGCCGGGAAAGAGTTCATGGATCATGAACTGGGTCTGGATAAAGAACTGCTTGCCAGACTTGACCTGCTGGGTATTTCTTCCATAGCTAACCTCATGGGTAGTATTAAAATAGCCAAGTATTACGAAATGAATGAAAATGACATCATCCTCACAGTCGCCACTGATTCCATGGAAATGTACCAGAGCCGCATCAGACAGGAAAAGGAGAAGCATGGCCCACTGAACAGCAGGGATGCTGCAGTTATCTACAACTCCGACCTGCAGAACCTCCAGATAGATCACATGCTCGAACTGAACTACTATGACAGACGCCGTATGCATAACCTGAAGTATTTTACCTGGATCGAACAACAGAATAAGACATTGGACGAACTCAATGCCCAGTGGTATGATGAAAATTACTGGAAGAAGCAGTTCGCCCAGGTTAAAGAATGGGATAACAGGATAAAGGAGTTCAACGCCAGAACAGGATTACTCAAGGAATACCTGTAGCAAGATGAAAGGAAAATTCTATTTTCAGTGTATAACCTGTGGCAGGCATTTTGACCAGGATGAAGTAACCTATCTCTGCCCGTATTGTTCGGGAAAAAACGTTCCCGGACAGCCCACCCGGGGTATTCTGAAAATCCTCTATTTCTATGATCAGATTAGGAGAAAGTTCAAACAGGACAAATTGTTTCAGGAACTGGAAACAAGCAGGTTTTTACCACTGCTGCCAGTGGAGAATGTGAGCAGTTTTTCCTTCCTGAAAGTAGGTGATACCCCTTTATATCAGATGAAAGAACTTTTAATCCGGGAAAATCGTAATAAAAAATCCATTCCTGTTCCTTTCGGATTGTTTCTCAAGGATGATTCACAGAATCCCACTTTTTCCTTCAAGGACAGAGCTTCCAACCTGGTCTCAGCTTTCGCCCGGGAACATGACCTGGATATTATTGCTACCGCTTCCACCGGAAATGCCGGTTCTTCCCTGGCAGGAATATGCGCTTCCCAGAATCAGAAAGCGATAATTTTTCTGCCTGCTGCTGCTCCTCCCGCAAAACTCACCCAGATCTGCATGTATGGCGCTCTACCCGTAACCGTCGCAGGTTCCTATGATGATGCTTTTGACCTCTGCCTGGCGGCAACCGATGAATTTGGCTGGTATAACCGCAATACCGCCTACAATCCACTTACTATCGAAGGTAAGAAAACCGTTTCCTATGAATTATACAGGCAGCTTGGTCATACCATCCCCAACCGGATATTCGTTCCTGTTGGCGACGGTGTAATTCTCTCCGGAGTTTATAAAGGTCTGGAAGACCTGCTGCAACTCGGCCTGATCGAACAACTCCCTGTAGTCGTTGCTGTACAGGCATCTGGCAGTGATAACCTGGTCCGCAACATCAATAACACCGCTTTTACAAGCCATAAAAGCAGTACTATTGCTGATTCCATCTCCGTCGATATTCCGCGGAATTTCTTCATGGGAAGGGATTATCTCCTTAAATACAATGGCGAAACCATCACTGTTTCCGATCAGCAGATACTGAAAGCTTCCAGCCTGCTTGCCAGGAACAGTGGCATCTTCTGCGAACCCGCTGCCGCAGCAGCCTATGCCGGATTTCTATCTTATTATCAAAAAAATCGGATCGAAGCTGATTCTCAAAATGTGATCCTCCTGACCGGTAGCGGTTTGAAAGACCTGCAGTCCGTGAGTAGCCTGGTCACCCTCCCCGAACCAGTTAAACCGGACCTGCAGAGCCTTATTGATTCGAAGTTTTTCAGAAAGCCTTTACACAAATGAATGTTTCTCTATTTTAGGTCAATGCTCATTCTTCCCTGACAGGATCGAAATTGAGGTTGTAATGAATTATGCTCGTAAGGTCGATGCCAGAGCCAAACTGGATGGCTCCTGCAAATTTCTTGATGATTATTCCTATCCGGGTATGATACATGGTTATATCTGCTATGCCCGTTTTCATCACGGTATAATCAGAAAGATAATTTTTCCCTCTGATTTTAACCTGTCAGAATTTGTTATCGTCGATTATAAGGACGTCCCCGGCAGCAATATTGTACCAGAACCTGAGAAAGATCAGCCTTTCCTGGCAGAAAAAGAAATCCTGCACTGGGGACAGATAATTCTTGGAATTGCTCATCCAGACAGAGAGTTGTTAAAGAAATTTATCAGCAAGATCCAGGTCGAATACAGCAACCTCCCTGCTCTCATAGATATGCATGAATGTCTGGATGATGAACAGAACATCTTCGGCAAGGAGATAACCATAGATCATCGACTTGGATTGACCATTGACCCATCCTGGATCAGAACCAGGGGTATTTATTATACCCCCCATCAGGAGCAGGCATATATGGAAACACAGGGTATGATTGCAATTTACGATCCTGATGCCAGCTCCATGTTCATCCGGGGTACCATGCAATGCCCTTACTTCGTCAAAGCTGCCGTGGAAGCCATCATGGGAAAAACTGTTGCGGAAACAGTAGTGGAAACATCAGAGGGTATCGGAGGCGCTTTCGGCGGCAAAGAGGATTTTCCCAATATCATTGCTGGAATTGCTGCCCTGTTGTCCTACAAAAGCAAAAAACCGGTCAAAATAGTCCTGGATCGCTCCGATGATATCATTATCACCACCAAACGCCATCCTTCCCGCGTAGAAATCGAAACTTTCACCAATCCCGCTCAGAAAACAATAGAAAAAATGACAATAGATTACCGTCTCGATGCCGGTGCATACCAGACACTGTCACCCGTTGTCCTGGCCCGTGGGGTGTTGCACTCCTTTGGTGCCTATCAGGTAAAGGATGTTTTTGTAAGAGGACGCCTTCTGCGCAGTAATACTCCTCCCAATGGAGCTTTCCGTGGTTTCGGGGCACCTCAGGCTGTGTTTGCCATTGAATCACATATTGATAAGATAGCTGCTCAGCTTGACCTGGATCCCTATGATTTCAAAAAAATCAATCTTTTGCATTCCGGTTCGCAAATGCCCACTACTCAGAAAATAATTGATGACCATATCTCAGATTGCCTGGAAAGGGTAATTGCAAACTCGGATTATCAGAGAAAAAAAGACGAGTTTGCCATCTATAATCAGCAAAACAGGGATAAGAAGGGAATCGGACTGGCTGTCTGCTTCCATGGCGGCGGTTATACCGGGAATGGCGAAAAAGTGCTCCGGTCGAAAGTAAGACTCAGAATAGAAAAGGATGCCAGGATCAGGATTTTCGTTGTTAACACCGATATGGGACAGGGTGCTTATACCACCCTGGCTCAGATGGTCGCAGAATCTCTCGACCACCCCCTGGAACTTACCAGCATGGAGTTGCCTAATACTTCCCGGGCTCCCGACAGCGGACCCACTGTCGCTTCGCGAACTATATACATCGTAGGTAACCTGCTGCGGGAATTAGCTCTGGATATTAAAAAATCACTGGCCGGCTCTTCCCTCAGCACTTACGTTAAAACAAATCCTGAAATGTTCCCCAGAGATTATTTCCGTGAATTCAGCCCCGATCCCAGTGTCACCTTCGATGAAGAGAGTTTCCGGGGTACTGGTTATAGAGATTATTCCTGGGCTGCCGCTGTCTGTGAGATAAAGTTTCATGCCAGTACCTATCACATTGAAATCAGAAAATTCTGGAATGTCCTGGACATTGGCAGACCCGTGAATATAGGTATTGCCTGTGGACAGGTTCAGGGTGGTAATGTTCAGGCTTTTGGTTATGCTCTCACAGAATTTTTCCAGAAAAAGAAATTTGGACGAATGCATGGCTTTACCGATTATACAGTACCCTTATCCTATGACATTCCTGAAATTTTCCTGGAATTTATCCATACCGACAGCCCCCTGGCCAAAGGTCTGGGAGAAATCCCCATGGATTACCCGGCAGCAGCAGTCAGAAATGCTTTCCATAATGCAACCGGTATATTTATTGATGAAATCCCCCTTACACCGGAAAGAATTTTCAATCAGCTAAGGAATCAAAAATGAAGATAAATTTCCTGATAAACGGTAATAAACAGGTTCTAGATGTTGATCCAATGCGGCGATTGCTGGATATTATCCGGGAAGACCTGCAACTGCCAGGGACAAAGGAGAGCTGCGGTGAAGGTGAGTGTGGAGCCTGTACTATCCTGCTGAATGGGGAACCCGTCACCAGTTGCCTGTTAAATGCTGTCCATGCTGATGGTAAGGAAATTCAGACCGTGGAATACATTGCCCAGCAACCTCTCGGGAAACTCCTGATCGATTGCTACGATGAAACCAATGCAGTGCAGTGCGGCTTCTGCTTTCCCGGTTTCCTGATAGCTTCCTATCACTATCTTAAAAACGATGGAGAACCTTCCCTGGAAAAGATCAGATATGCCTTGAGCGGTAATATCTGCCGCTGCACCGGTTATACAAAGATCTTTGAGTCTGTCCTGCTTGCCTGCCAGCGCCTGCAGGCAGGAAAGGTGTAAATATGAAATTCATCAAACCAAGCTCCCTGCCTAATCTCTTTCAGTTGATCGAACCTGTCGAGGACAGAAAATACTACCTGGCTGGAGGCACTGATCTC
>JAFGRJ010000180.1 GCA_016935235.1 Candidatus Cloacimonadota bacterium | reverse complement strand
GTCCTGTAACACATTATATAACGATCCTGCTGCTCCGGCTTTGGAGTCATGACATCCGAATACAACCCGGCCCAACCTTGCCCAGATTATCATTCCGGCACACATAAGACATGGCTCCACCGTTATATAGAGGGTATATTCCTGCAGGTACTTGTGCCCTTCATTGATAATATCTTCAATGACCAATTTTTCTGCATGGGCAAGAGGATCATTTTTTTCTCTGGTCCGGTTATGATTCGCAGAAACCAGTCTGTTATTTTTCACCAGAACAGCCCCGACAGGCACTTCATCTTTGTTCAGAGCTTGCCGGGCCTGTGCCAGTGCCAGCTTCATCCAATGTTCATCAGCTGGTTTGTAAGCTGTCATGAAAATTATTCGACCTGTTTGAGGAATTTGAAGAAATCACTGTCCGTAGTCATGATCACTGTATTTTTCTCACCCATGGTCTGCTCATATGCCTCGAGGGTCTTCAGGAACTCGAAGAATTCCGGATCGCGATTGTAAGCATCGGCGTATACACTGATAGCTTCCGCATCTGCTCTGCCCCGAATTTCCTGGGCTGTTCTGTAGGCTGCTGATTCTATCTGGTCCAGCTCCCGTTTGGTTTTGCCCAGAATCTCAGCAGATTTACCCTGCCCTTCGGAACGATATTTAGCGGCTATCTTATTCCTTTCGGAAATCATGCGATCATAGACTTTAAGCCTTACTTCTTCAACGTAATTGATCCTTTTAACCTTGACATCTATCAGTTTTATCCCGTATTCCGCCACCAGCGGAGCTGAAATTTGATAGATCTGGTTGCAGATACCGCGACGACCATAATCTATTGGCTGCTCGACGATATTCTCATCCATACTGGCGTAGTATTCTTCCGAGTACTCCATTTCCCTGTCCGTGCTGCGTACAATCTCTATCAACTCGTTAGCGCTGACGATGTCCCGGGTTGTGCCGCTGAGGATATCATCCAGCCTGCTGTGAGCAAAGGTTTCATTGCGAGTGGTCTGATAGAATTTCAGCGGATCGACAATCTGCCAGCGTGAGAATGTGTCCAGCCAGATATATCGCTTGTCAGAGGTTGGTATCTGTTTGGGATCACCATCCCATTCCAGAATCCGTTTCTCAAATCTGTGAATTTTCTGGATAAAGGGTACTTTTATATGTAAACCAGCTTTATTAATGGCATCGCCGATAGGCTCGCCAAATTGTGTAATAATTGCCTGTTCACGTTCATCCATTACATACAGGGCATCAAACAGTATAATGAGGCCTACAATCACCAGAATAACGATTGTCCTGAATTTCATCTTACTTCCCTCCCTTTTCCAGATTCAGCAGTGGTAGTATTCCCTGCTGCTGTTCATCCACGATATAAACCTTCTCCATTCTGGGAAGTATCTTCTGCATGGTCTCCAGGTACAGCCTTTTCTTGGTCACTGCTCTGGCTTTACGGTACTGATTATACATCTCGATGAATCTCTGGGCATCTCCGTTAGCCCGATTCACTCTGTTAACGGCATAACCTTCTGCTTCCTCGATGGTTTTCTTGGCTTTTCCTTCAGCTTCAGGTATAGCTTCATTGTATTTCTGCCAAGCTTCGTTGATGATTTGCTCTTTCTCCTGTTTGGCGGAATTGACGTTATTGAATGCCGGTTTCACCCGGTCAGGCGGATTGACATTCTGCAGGTTGATCGTATAGATTTCGATTCCAGCATCATAGTCATCCAGATGTTGCTGCAGGATAATAGCAATCTGATCAGCTATATCTTTGCGACTGAGCACGATCACTTCATCAACGCTGCGGTCACCTACGATCTCGCGGCTTACAGATTCTGTCAGATCACGGATAGTTTCCTCGATATTACGGATATGGAAAAGATAACTCACCGGATCTTTAATGCGGTACTGAACGATCCATTCCACATCGGCGATATTAAGATCACCTGTAAGCATCAACGATTCCTGCTCATAATCCCGGGTGGAATATTTGGTCTTTATGCCTGCCTGCAATGTCCGGAAGCCAAATTCTTCCTTATAGACATGCTTGACCTTGACCTTGGTAAGTTTGTCAATACCGAAGGGTATCTTGAAATGTAATCCTGGCTCGGTAGTATTGATATATTTACCGAAACGCTGGATAACTCCCACCTCCTCCGGATTTATGGTATAGAATCCGGTAAGGAAAATAACCAGAACTGCCACTATGACGATAATAGTAAATATCCTGCGAGGTGAGATATTGGGAATTTTTTTAGCTTGAGCTTTGATTTCTTCAAAACCTTCCATAATTTCTCCTTAAATTGGTTTACTGAGAAAAAAAACCGATGGTTTCCCGGATTCCGGAGGTTAGATCGTATCCGGGTTGCCAGTTCAACTCTCCTTTTATCTTTGTTATATCAAGACAACTTTTCCTCAGATCTCCTGGTCGGGCTGGCTTCCGGATAGGTGCAATATCCTGGTGCATTAATGCCATTATGATCTGGTAAAGACTGCCAGTGGACGTCTCAATTCCTGTACCCACATTGTATATTTCCATCTCCCCCCTGTCCAGAACCAGTACGTTGGCAGTTACCACATCCTTTACATATACATAGTCGCGGATCATTCCTTCCGGTTCTTCTTGATATGCATATAATACGGATTGCCTTGCGTCGATGAAATTAGTGATGAAAATAGCTACTACACCTGCTTCTCCATGTGGTATCTGCCGTGGTCCGTAGACATTGGCATAACGGAGAATAGTGTAGGGAAGTCCGAATTGATGATGATAGTAGTAAAGGTATTTTTCGGAAACGTACTTGTTGATTGCATATGGTGACAGTGGTTGAGGAGAATACCTCTCACTGGTGGGATATTCTTCCGCCTCTCCATAGACTGCTCCTCCGGAAGATATAAATATAACCTTCTTCACATCCGTTTTCACACAGCTCTGGAGTAAATTGATAAAACCGGTTACATTCACATCGACATCGAACTGTGGTTCTGAGACAGAATAGGGCACACTGATCTGGGCAGCATGATGATTGACGATCTGTGGTCTTTCCTTATTCATTACAGCCACCAGTTTGGGAGAGCGGATGTCCATCTCATAGAATCTTGCAGCCGCCGGTATATTTCGCATGTTACCGGTACTGAGATTATCTATTATTACAACTTCATGACCGAGTTCAAGATATTTTTCCGCCACGTGAGAACCGATAAAACCGGCACCACCTGTTAGAAGTATCTTCATTGGCACTCCTATTTTACAACCTTGATCTGATCGGTGCTGGCGACAACAGCAACCGCCTGGTGCAGCAGATGAACCTGCAAAAGGACTTCATAGACATTATTGTGATCCTTGACTACTCCTGTCAAGCCAGTAAATGGTCCGGCAACAATTTCTACCCTGGTACCCTTCTTCACAAATTCTGCCGGTCTGAGATCAGCTCCCTTCTGTTGACCCCTGAATATCTGCTGCAGTTCGTGAACGAGTTCCACTTCATCAACTACCTCCAGAAAATTCACCACGCAGCCTGACAGGGTAAGCTGATTTTTCTCCTCATTATCACATTTTACGAAAATATAGCCTGAGAACAGGGGTTTGGAGAATATTAACTTGCGATATCGATAATGTCGTACACTTTCCTGCAAGGGCAGATAATAGCTTATTTCCCTTTGACGGGCATAGGTGGCCAGTTTCTTTTCCTGACGGGACTTTGTATAGATAACCCACCACCTTCGGCCTGCCAGCCCGGGAGTGAGATCTCCGTACAGGTCTTCTACTGAAACAGGTTTATGTGTTGCCATCCTGGACTAGAGAACAATGGTGAGTCCTAACTTGAATCATTTTCTTATTATTTTATCGCTTACGATATCGCAACAGGCATTATCTGTATCCAGAATCATCCGGGAGTAATCAACAATGGCTGAACCCAAAACAGTGTGATCTGTTACTACGATCATGGCATAAGCACTAAAATCTACATCAGGGACTTCATGATGTTTGCTGGGAACGGTAATAACTCTCGACAAACCAATATAACCAAGATTGGCTGCTTCCTCTTCTGCCTTTCTATTCCCGATCTTCTTAACCAGCATTGATAAAAACTCCCTGAATATTTTTAATACCTGTAATGTTCAGGTTTATAAGGTCCCTCTACAGAAACTCCGATATATTCTGCCTGTTGTTGCGTCAAGCCAGTCAATTTAACTCCTAGTTTTTCCAGGTGCAGACGGGCGACCTCTTCATCAAGCTTCTTGGGGAGACGGTATACCCGATTCTCATGTTTATGCTGCCAGAGCTCGATCTGAGCCAGAACCTGATTGGAAAAGGAATTACTCATCACAAAAGAGGGGTGACCGGTTGCATTGCCCAGATTTACCAGCCTCCCTTCGGAAAGCAGAATTATAGAACTCCCCCCTGGTAGCATTATTTTATCGACCTGCGGTTTGATAGTAATCCTGCGAATTCCGGGCAGGGCAAAAAGGGCATCGACCTGAATCTCATTATCAAAATGCCCGATATTGCATACAATCGCCTGATCCTTCATTTTGAGCATATGTTCTACTCTGATAACATCACGATTTCCCGTTGCTGTAACGAAGATATCTGCGATTTCTACTACTTCTTCCACGGTTCTGACCTCATAACCCGCCATAGCTGCCTGCAAAGCACAGATAGGATCAATTTCGGTAATAATTACCCGGGCCCCGAATCCACTCATGGACTGAGCACATCCTTTACCAACATCTCCGTAACCACAGATGACTACCACTTTACCGGCAACCATCACATCGGTGCCCCTTTTTATACCGTCTGCCAGTGATTCCCGGCAGCCGTAAAGGTTGTCAAATTTCGATTTGGTAACGGAATCATTTACAT
>JAFGRJ010000179.1 GCA_016935235.1 Candidatus Cloacimonadota bacterium | reverse complement strand
CCTATGTTAAGAATGATCAGACCGGCTGTAACCAGATCTACAAGGTCCCGGCTGACGGAGGCGAACAGGTTACATTGACTACTCTGACTCTGGATCACTGGTACCCCCAGTGGTCACCCGATGGTGAATGGATTGTATATCAAATGGTTTTCGGAGGAGGTAGCTGGCAAATCTATATAGTATCTTCCACTCCAGCCGGAATTGATGATCAAACCATAATTCCCGTCGCAGAATACAATCTATCCAATTTCCCTAATCCTTTTAATCCCAACACTGAAATATTATTTTCCATGCCTGCTCCCGGTATGGTCAGCTTGCTTATCCATAATATAAAAGGACAATTAGTCAGGGCTCTGGTCGAGAATCAACATGTAAAAGGAGACTATCATTATCTCTGGGACGGTGCAGATAATTACGGAAATTGTGTTGATGCTGGACTCTATTTCTATACTCTGATAGTAAATGGAAGAACCGCGGCGGCTAATAGGTTGCTCCTGATAAAATAGCCGGGATTGAGGAAAATACTGCCTTTCGCTGAAGGGTATGAGCTGATCACATAAAAGGTATTTTTGTTTGTCCCTGTTGAAAGAAAGCTCCATGGTAACAGCTGCAATCATGGTCTGAGAGATGCTGCTGGTTTCCTGTATTTTATGTAGGATCAAAGATTCTACACCAAAAGGTAATTGACTTGGGAATGATTAAAATGGTTTCAGATCTGGTCGAGATCAGATCATTTATGACATCAGATGCTGATGAATGTGTCCAGATGAGGGCAGAAGCTTTTCGTAGGCTGTTTTTTCAGCATATTGCACCAGAATTGATCAACACTGCCATTAATGCATACAAGCCAGATAAATTCATCGAGACAGCAGCCCACAATCCTTTCTTTGTCGCGACCAGAAATCAAGAACCCGTGGGATTCATCGGTTCGCAATTCCTGGGAAAAAATACAATAGAAATCCTGTTTCTCTATGTAAAACTTGATCACCTGAAAAAAGGTATCGGATCAAAATTAATTCGTTTTTGGGAAGACTGGCTGCAAAAAAATAATCCCGAAATTGATAGAATTATCGTCAAGACAATAATTCCAGATTATAATCAGAGGTTTTACGAGAAACATGGCTTCGAAAAGTCAGGAACTTCATTCTGCAGATATCAGGCAGGACAGATAGAAGCCCTGTGTCTGATGAAAAAATTGAAATAATTCACTTTATGCACATCAGATAAAATTATAATCTTCCAGGATAAATCTAAAAAAAACCAAAAAAATATAAATGGCTGTAATTCATCCTGTTAATAGCAAATACATCGATCTTGCACACTCCTTTCTGGAGTTTGCCTGTTTTTTGAGGTTGACCAATGAGCCCATAATGTAAAACTGTCTTATATGTCCCAACACAAGAATTTATTATTCAAGTTGTTACGGGAATTCATCTCATAATGACAATTAGCATAAGGAGAGTTAAACATGTATGAAATAAGTATTATAAAAGGAAAAGATGATTTGCAGGGATTATTATCAATAGATACTCTGATTGATTTTCTTTATCAACATCTGGATGAATTCAGGGACAGCAGGAGTGCCATAAAGAAGGCGATCGATTATGCCTTATCCACTGAAAAAGGCAAGGGAGGTTTTATTATCACGGCAATGGATGATGTTGAAGTGGTCGGGGTAGTCATTATCAATAAAACCGGGATGTCGGAATACATCCCTGAAAATATCCTGGTTTATATTGCTGTTCACAAGGAATATCGTGGCAGAGGTATCGGTGAAACATTGCTGAAAAAAACTCTGGAAAGAACTGATGGAGATATTGCTCTTCATGTTGAACATGATAATAGAACAGCAATAAGTCTATATCAGAAAATAGGATTCAAGACAAAATATATCGAAATGAGATACCTGAAATGTCAGAACTGATTATCAAAAAAAACCTGATCATTGATAACATCAATAAAATTAATACCTTTCTGGAAAATCACGATATTACCTGGTCATTAATCGTGAAAGTTTTATCCGGGCACAAGGAATTGCTGCAAATGATATTATCAAATCCATTGATCAAGCGTGTTCACTCGATTGGTGATTCCAGGCTCGCGAACCTGAAAGAAATAAAGAAAGCAGCACCTGATATTGTTACCATGTATATTAAGCCGCCTGCCATAAAGAATGTGAAAGCCGTTATCAAGTACGCAGATATATCCTTCAATACCACACTTTCGACCATCTCAGCATTAAATGAAGAAGCGAAAAGTAACAATAAAGTCCACCGTATCATCATCATGATAGAAATGGGGGAACTCCGGGAAGGCATATTAAGAGAAAATATCGTAGACTTCTACTCCAATATTTTCCACCTCTCCAATATCAATGTTATCGGTATTGGAACTAATCTTGGTTGTATGTATGGGATAGAACCGACCTATGACAAATTGATTCAACTAACACTCTACAAGAAACTACTGGAAGCGAAATTCAATAAAAGAATAGGGCTGATCTCGGGTGGCAGCTCAATAACTCTGCCCTTGATTACAAAGCACAAAATACCGGAATCCGTTAATCATTTTCGGATTGGACAGGCTGTGTTTCTGGGAACCTCTCCTTTTAACAATAAGAAATTCCTGAATCTGTCCACTGAAGCATTCGAGTTCAGGGCTAATATCATCGAACTTGAAGAAAAAGAAGTAAAACCGGATGGTATAATCAGCCAAGGCAATGTTGGGCATGCGGATATATTAACTAGAACAGATAACATGCGAAAAAGTTATAAGGCAATCCTGGATTTCGGAATTCTGGATGTTAATGTAAAGGAAATAATTCCCAAAGATAAAAATGTAAAATTCATCGGTACAACCTCAGACATGACTGTGTATGATCTGGGACCAAATTTGAACAGGTCTCAAAAAATCAAATACCGGGTTGGTAAACAAATAAGTTTCCGCCCGGGTTATATGGCTGTAGCCCGTTTGATGAATTCGAAATTCGTAGAAAAAAAATTACGATAAACAATATCACTAATTGAATTATCTGATATGATTTCACAAAGGGAATTCAGGAATATCTGGCGATAATAAATTTTCAAGAAATCTCTCTGTTCCCAAGATAGAAGGAACGATAGAAAGCATTAATCCCATTACCGGCTACGATAATGATTTTCTGCAATTACTTTACTTGACAGTATAAAAGATATTTCAGTTTTTTCTTCAAGTCTATGAATACAGGAATATTGATATGAGAAAGAGTAAGATGTCATCAAAACCAGATTTCCATGTTTTTACCAGATCTTGCTGGGAAAAAATGAAGAAAAATAAACTCAGGCTGATCCGAGGCGCAATAGTCATTATTTTTCTTGTTTTTCTCATCTGGCGGATCATCGGGTTGATAACAAAAAAAAACAACAGCAATTTCGGGAATAACGGGGCAAGGGCAGTTGCAGTTGAGGTAACAGGTATCAAGCATGAGACCATCAGGGAAATAAAGGAATTCACCGGAACCATTTATCCATCTTATCGCTATATCATTGCTCCTAAAATATCGGGAAGACTGGAGAAAATAAACAAACGCATCGGAGATTTTGTCGAAGAAAACGAAATCGTTGCGCTTATAGATGATGCGGAATACCAGCAGGCGGTCCTGGAAGCTCAGGCAAATCTGAGAATTGCAGAAGCTAATCTCGCGGAAGCACTCAGTCATTTTGAACTGGCAGATCAAGAATTGATCAGGGTAAAATCCTTGAAGGAAAAAGAATATATTTCGCAATCCGAACTGGAAGCTGCCAGTGCTGCCTATATTTCAGCTCAAGCCCAAGTAAATCTGGCAAATGCCCAGATAGAACAGAGAAAAGCCGCTCTCAGACTGGCTGAGATAAGATTGAGCTATACTGTCCTGAAAGCCAGCAAACCAGGCTTCATAGGAGAAAGATTCAGTGATGAAGGCAGTTTACTTGCAGCCAATGCCCCGATTGTCTCTGTCGTAGGTATCAATACAGTTATCATCCGTTCCAGTCTGATCGAGAGAATCTATGGCAGAATCACGACAGGACAGAAAGCCGAGATCGAAACAGATGCATTCCCGGACATGGTATTCTCGGGCAATGTCTCCAGAATTTCACCTGTCTTACAGGAAACATCAAGAATGGCAGAAATGGAGATAGAAGTAGATAACGAATCACTAATCCTGAAACCCGGAATGTTCTGTAAGATCAATATTGTTATCGCTGAAAAAGAAAATGCCCAAATAGTCCCGAGCAGGGCAATTGTAACCGAGAATAATGAGACAGGGATCTTTATGGTAGATGAAAATGAAGCGGTTGCCAGGTATATCCCTGTGCTGATAGGAATAACAACTGCTGCGGAATCTGAAATCATTGAACCGGTGATCGCAGGATTGGTTATAACAGTGGGACAATATCAACTGCGTGATGGCAGCAAGATTCTGTTGCCGGTTGAAGATCAGGAAGAGCAACAACGGTAAAATAGAGGGACCAGTCTCATGAGTATTGCCAGAGGACCGATTTACAGACCTGTATTAACTTTCATTATTTTCCTGATCGTGGTGATTCTGGGAATCGTATCGTTTACCAGACTGCCCATAGATCTGATGCCGGAAATTACCTATCCCACCATCTCGGTTATTACCAGTTATGGAAATGTCGGTCCTCAGGAAATGGAAGAACAGGTCACCAGACCTGTGGAAGAGGCAATCGCTGCTGTTCAGGGTGTGGAGGAAATAACTTCTACTTCTGCTGAAGGTCAAAGTCAGGTCCGGATAGCCTTTGCCTGGGGAACAGACCTGGATACTGCTGCAGATGATATCAGGGACCGGATCGATCGTGTTTTGAACAGACTTCCGGAAGATGTGGAAAGACCAATGATCAGGAAATTTGACCTTTCGGGATTTCCTGTTTTGATCATAGGTATTTCAGGAAATATGAACTCATTGGTATTGCGGCAGCTGGTGGAAGATCAGATCAAGTATCGCCTGGAGAGGATTCCCGGTGTTGCTTCCGTTGATATCAGGGGAGGTTTGAATCGTGAAATCCATATTACGGTAGCAGCCCGGCAACTTAAATCCTTTGACCTGTCGCTTGATGATGTGCTGGGGGCAATCAGAAACGAGAATAAGAATATTCCGGTGGGTCTTTATACAAAGGGTGATCATGATGTCCTGATCAGGACACAGGGGGAATATTCCTCTCTGGACGAGATCAGGAATACCGTGATTGCAACCAGAAATATGAAACCTGTCATGATTGGTGATATTGCCCAGGTATCTGATTCCTATGAAGAGATCACTCAATTCATCAGGATCGATGGAGCTCCCGGGCTGAGTATCTCCATCAGTAAACAATCCGGTGCTAATACGGTCACTGTTGCTGAATCCGTTAACAGGGAATTGCAAAAAATTAAAATGGACTTTCCGCAGCTGCAGTTGATCCCATTGATTGATTCATCGCAATACATTAAACAATCCATCAGCAACATGGGTTATGCAGTGTTGATCGGGGGGTTACTGGCTGTATTTATTCTATTCCTCTTTTTAAGAAACATTACCAGTACAATTATTATTACCACGGCCATCCCTGTTTCAATAATTGCTTCTTTCGGTTTATTATACTTCAGTGGTTTAACCCTTAATATAATGACTTTGGGAGGGCTTGCCCTGGGAATTGGAATGCTGGTGGACAGTTCCATCGTAGTGCTGGAGAATATCTACAGACATAAGGAGCAGGGTGATTCTGATATCAACAGCGCTCTGAATGGTACCTCCGAAGTCTGGTCTGCTATCCTGGCAAGTGTATTGACCACGATCGTTGTGTTCCTTCCGGTTGTTTTTGTGCGGGGAATGTCAGGTATTTTATTCCAGCAAATGGCTCTCGTGGTCAGTTTTTCACTTCTGTGTTCACTAATTGTCTCCCTCACTCTTATTCCCATGCTGTCTTCAAGATTTTTAAAATATAAACCTCTGCAGCAAAATAATAACCATGCCTGGTTACACCGAATATATACAACGAGTGAGATAAACTTCAAGAAAGTGGAGAATAAGTACGGCAGTCTTCTGAAATGGGCTCTCAATAATCGCAGGATCGTGTTAGGTTTCTCTTTCGCATTATTTCTTTTTTCAGTGATATTGATCAAATTCATTGGTGTTGAGTTGATGCCAGAAACTGATGAAGGCGAGGTACGTGTTAACATAGAGATGGATGTGGGGACAAAACTGGAAGCGATCGATGCAGTCACCATGGAAATCGAGGAAAAAATCAGGCAAGCGGTTCCCGAAATGGTTTCCATGCTTTCACGGATTGGCGG
>JAFGRJ010000178.1 GCA_016935235.1 Candidatus Cloacimonadota bacterium | reverse complement strand
TTTTATTCATATTTAAGAGCATCCACCGGATTGGAGTAGGCAGCTCTGAAGGTGAGACTGCCAATCGTGATCAATGCGGCAAAGATGGAGATCAGGGCAGCATAAAGGAAGGTCATGACGCTGAGATCGATGCGATAAGCGAATCCCTCCAGCCAGCGTTTACTGATAAACCAGGTAAGGGGAAGGGCAATGAGATTTGCCAGAAGGACCCAGCGCAGGAAGTCGAAAATGAGTAATCTGATAATACCGCTGATAGATGAGCCCAGTACTTTGCGGATGCCGATCTCCTTGGTGCGCAGAATGGTCGAGTGACTGGTCAGGCCCAGCAATCCCAGGCAGGCTACGAATATTGCCAGTCCCGTAAAAATATTCACAACTTTCCCGGCATTAAGGTCGCGGTGGTAGAGATTATCGAATTCCTCATCGAGAAAACTGAAATTGAAAGGATGATTGGGGTAGATCTCCTTCCATTTACCTTCAGCATACTCCAGGGCTGGCGCGATATGTCCCGGTCTGATGCGAGCCAGAAGCAAACTGGCGTTCCCTGGATTCAGTGGAAAGATGATAACTGGTTCGATATTCTGATGCAGGGTCATGAAATGAAAATCCCTGACCACACCGATGACCTCAACCCCGGTTGAATCATTGCTGTCGAAATAAATTCTCTTGCCAAGGGGATTATCCCAGTTCAACTGTCGGGCAGCCGTTTCGTTTATCATAACATAGTTATCATTGCTGCCTTCGCCTTCCCCATAGAAATTTCTGCCCCGGGAGATTTCCATTCCTAAAGTATTATAATAATCATTATCCACGGCAAACTGATTCCAGATCCATATATCTTCATCTCCACTGCCTTCCGGAGTCAATCCGGTCCTACCAAAGGTCCTGCCGGGCACATTAGTGCCTTCAGACAACGAGACTATGGAACTGAAACCGGCTAAAGCTTCCTTGAACACCGGAAGATTCCTTCCGATTTCTCTATCCAGTACATCGAAAACGAGGATCTGCTCGCGATTGTATCCGACATCCTTATGGGTGATGAAATACATCTGCTGCTGAATCACCACGGTCATTCCGATCAGGGCGACGGATAATATAAACTGAGTCACAACCAGAATTCTTCTGATCAGATTGCCGCCTTTGCCAGCCGTGAAAGTTCCTCTGATGACATTTAGGGGTTTATAAGCGGACAGCACCATAGCCGGATAGAATCCTGCTCCGGCACCAACAACGAGCCACAGAATCAGCATTGCCCCTATAACAAGCAGGAATTCAGTCCCGGCCAAGATAATCTTCGTGCCAGCCAGATCATTCAAGAGGGGCAGGGTTATTTCCATCAGAGGGTAAGCAATAATAATAGCCATGAAACTTACAAGCAGGGATTCTCCCAGGAACTGCCAGCGCAATTGCTGCAGGCTTGAGCCCACAATTTTACGCATGCCCACTTCACGGGCTCGCTGCAGACTTCTTGCCGTTGACAGGTTCATATAATTTACCGCTGCTATCACCAGAATCAGGATTGCGATCGCAGCAAAAATATAGATATTCTTGGCATCTCCCTTATTGGCGATGGGATCGAAGATCATGTCCGTTGAATACAGGTGAACATCCAGCAGGGGTTGCAAGGTAATATCAAAATTCTCCGAGACATCATTATCCCGGCATAATTGAGTTATCCGTTCATTTAAACCAGTGATGTCAGCTTCCTTTTCCAGCATCATGTATGTCGGCATCGCTACCAGACCCCAGCTTTCCAGCCAGATGGGATTGGGAGAATCGGGAGGTTGATTCCTTCTGGCCAGAGTAGCATAAGTAGAAAGAGAGACAAGGACATTGAACTGGAGAAAGGAGTTTTCCGGAGGATCCGGGATCACTCCGGTCACGGTGAGTTCTTCCCCGAAACCTGATTTCAACTTTTTCCCCAGTGGATTTTCATTTTTAAAGATCATTTCCTTCATGGTATTGGTGAGCACTATGGAAAACGGCTCAACAAGGGCTGTTTCAGGATCACCCTGGAGAAAGGTGTAATCAAAGAAATCGAAGAAATTGCTATCAGTTCCCTTCATAGTCTGGGCATAGATGCCCTCGTTATCCTCATATTGTAGAAGAAACCTGCCTCCACCTGTAACACGCAAACCTGCCTCGATCTCGGGGAATTTTTCCGCCAGGACAGGTCCAAGAGCTGGCATGGTAATCCCTACTCTCTGTTTATTGGTGCCCAGAGCTTTATCAATGGTCAATACCCGGTAGATGCGTTCAGCATTGGTGAACATCTTTTCATAAGATCTCTCGTACTTGATGTAGAGCATAATCAGCAGGCATGATGCTATTCCAATCGCCAGACCGGTTATATTAATAAAGGAATGAACCTTTGATCGGAAAATATTACGCAATGCCACTGTAAAATTCTTTTTAAACATGAAGTCAACCTCCCGCCACTATATTATCATTCTATTCTTCTCGCACTAAAGTTAAAAGCAGCTGAGTCTCGTTAAGATCAATGATTTCAGGATCTACAGCAATATTTTCATTCATATTTCAGTGTTTCCGCCGGGTTGGTGAAAGCAGCTTTGACAGTCTGATAGCCAACGGTGAGACAAGTCATCACCAGAGTGATTATTCCCGCTATGATAAAAGGCTGGATGTTTAGATCTATTCTATATGCGAAAAAATCCAGAAAAAAGCGGGATGCATACCAGGCTGCCGGCCATGCAATAAATATGGAAATTATCACCAGCCAGGAGAAACTGAGGATCAG
>JAFGRJ010000177.1 GCA_016935235.1 Candidatus Cloacimonadota bacterium | reverse complement strand
CTAAAAAAGCTTACTCGGAGACAATCTCCACCAGAGCACTGGTAATGGTCTCTTTGAATGGATCGAGAAGAAACACACGATACATGCCCAGATCAGCGAAGTTGATGTCATTGAAATAAATATAATCCATATCAGGTTCTACATCAAATTCATAATCCTTATAGTATTCAAAATCATTCACACGAGGATTGAATTTATCGAGCTGGATGAATACCTTTTCAAAATAGACAGGAGTTGCCAGCAGAACCACTACGGTGATATTTCCGACAGTGAACCTGTCAGAGCAATCAATTTCACCCGTATCGGGATCATAACGGACACAGAAATACATGATATCACAGTTCTGTGCCTTCATTATACTGACCGGCAGCAACATGATAAACAGCAGGGATAATATAGCTATTTTATTCATAGGACCTCCGTTCTATTTTATTCTGTTCTTACTTTCGGGATCGAAATAATGCACTCGTTTCATATCCAGGGTGACTGTTATTTTTTCGTCAAGGCGGGGAATTCTCTTGGGATCGAAACGGGCGATAAGTTTGGTGAATCTTGTTTCCAGAAATACTATGAATTCGTTTCCCATCGGTTCAACGACTTCACAGATGGTCTCTATTCTCTGGGGATATTCAGCCATGGTGTCATACTCGGCATCATATATATCTTCTGGTCGAATCCCCATAATAATATCTTGATTTATATAACGGGAAAGCAGTTCCGGATTGGCTGTCTCTATGTTGAAACTGCCCTCGTCGAACATGATTTTGCCTTCTTTTTTAACTATCCTGCCCTTGATGACGTTGATGGACGGACTTCCCACAAATCCGGCAACGAAGAGATTGATGGGCATGTTATAGATATTCAGAGGATTATCTGTCTGATGGATCACACCGTCTTTCATGACCACTATCTTGTCCGCCATGGTCATTGCCTCCACCTGATCGTGAGTAACGTAGATCATAGTGGTATCAAGTTTTTTATGTAATTTGATGATTTCTGCCCGCATCTGTACTCTCAATTTGGCATCAAGATTGGAAAGGGGCTCATCAAAAAGAAAAACCTTGGGTTTTCTTACTATAGCTCTTCCCAGGGCCACTCTCTGTCTTTGACCTCCGGAGAGCTCTTTGGGCTTACGGTCAAGAAGTTCTGATATTTCCAGCATTTCTGCTGCTTCTTTGACCATCTGATCTATTTGACCTTTATTATGCTTTCTGAGTTGCAGGGCAAATGCCATGTTGTCGTAGACAGACATGTGAGGATATAAGGCATAATTCTGGAAAACCATAGCTATATCGCGGTTTTTGGGCGGGACATCGTTTACTATCCTGTCTCCTATGATAATTTTACCGCTGGTAATATCCTCCAGCCCGGCAATCATCCTTAATGTGGTTGATTTGCCACAGCCGGAAGGTCCCACCAGAATAACGAATTCCTTGTCTTCTGCCGTGAAACTCACGTTTTTTACTGCATGAAAACCATTACTGAAAATTTTATCGACCCCTTGGACGTCCACTTTTGCCACTTTTACTCCCTGAAGAAAAAATTATATTTGCCTGTTAGAAATGTGCCGGTGAAATAATCTTGTCAAATAAAAAGTCCTACTGGCTCTCTTCCTTCTTAATGATAAACATTTCCAGAGCGAGCAGCATTAATACTAGGATCAACAGGTATTTCCAGATCTCAAAACCGTATCTGGACTGTAGAAAGTGATCTTCCCAGTTTTCCTCGACAAGCTCCAGATTGTTGAGTTCAGCTGGTTCCATTACTTTGAACTGGCTCTCGGAATAATCAAGATTAACACTGAATGGCGCCTGCTGTCTATGATAGATACCGATATCCCGGAGGCTGTAGGTCTCAGCTCCATAAATTTCCGAACCATCGGGTAGTCGTAGTGATTCCCTGTTCAGCCTGATGGTATTGTTGACCAGGAAGGATTGTTGTTTCTTGCCTTCACTGGTCGTATACTGCAGGCAGTTATAGGCAAAGATAGGATAAGCAGCATCCAGCAGAAAAGCATTGCTTAGGCTGTTGACATCGAATAGCCACAGGATATTATTATTGTTTTCGATAGCCAGAGGATACTCTCCTGCCTGCAAAAGGATATTACTTCCCCCCTGGACATTCCAGTAATCACTCACGGGGATGTCTCTGTTCACTATTATATCTGCAGTAAGAGGATGGAACCTGTTGATGAAATCCAGTGATTTCCCGGCTGAGGAAGCACTGAATCCGTGAAATTTGATATCAAAAAGTAAGCTCAGTTGATCCTGCCATTCCTTGTTAAGATCCCGGTCTGCTATAAACATTATATTTTTCTCTTCTGACTGCAGTTTTTCCAGTATGAAATCAATGCGTGGGTTTAGTTTCTGATAGTTATAGAAAATATAATTATCATATTTAAGCAGGGAATCCGGATTAACCTGTTCAGGATCGAGAATGGTGATGTTACTCCTGTCGTTGCAGTATATTTCCAGGATAGTATCCAGGGTGGGAGGGATTCCCAGGGAGTTGCTACAAACTGCAACCTGGGGATTCCGATTGAAATAAAAACTGAAATAACTGCGGTTATCGTATGATAACCTTTCATTTCTCACCTGTACAAATCCTTCATGCCACCCGGTGTCTTCCAGGTTAACCGTGAAGATATCGGTTTTTCTCTGTCTTCCTTTTAAATCTGTTACTTTTTCTGCCAGGGTGCTGCCATCCAGATACAGGTCGAATATTACATCTTCCTGGTCTTCATCGGAGTGATTAACCAGGTCGAAGGCAATATTCTTCGTCAGCTGTTTTCCGATAAGAGAACCCGTGACACGGGCATTCTGGCAACTGATATTGTTACGGGGCTGAGCTGGAGATGTTCGGAGGAAATAGGTTGAAATATTGAACTTATCCGGCAATTGATATTCCTGCAGGTCAGTGATGAAATATATCTCCTTGTTGGGAAGATGGCTTTCCTTAAGTCTTGATTCTGCCGTGTTGATAATATCAGAAAGGGCAGTTGCTTTTGGAGTGAGTTTGATCCCGGCGACCAGTTCCCGGGGCAGGCGTCCGTAATGGATTCTTCCGTAGAGGTTATTCCAGTTGCTATCGAGGGTAAGCAGCACGGTTAGATCATTTTCCGAAATTATTTCATTCATCCGGAACAGTATTCCCTTCCCCTTTTCCAGTTCTGTTCTGGTATCCACCAGATAGTCCATGCTGTAGGAATTATCGAGAATCACAGCCAGGGCAGTCTTGGGATGCAGGATTCCCCTCTTGAGAAATGGAGCCCTTATTGATGGTCGTGATATTGCCAGTATAGTCAGTAGTATGATCAGCATACGAATGATCAGCAGAAGAATGTTCTTGAGGTTGATTCTTTTTTTCTGCCTTTTCTGGCTTTCCTTGATGAATCTGATGGAACTGAAGACAAGTTTGCGGGGGCGTTTCCTGGCGAAAAGGTAGATCAGCAGGGGGACAAGGATCGCAGAGGTCAGGAATAAAACCCCTGAATTCAAAAAAGATATATTAAACATTTTTTAAGACACCATAAAGATTGTTCCCTGCATAGAACAGGATTACAGCGGCTACCATACCGGTCAGGGCATCAATAAAGTAGTGATAATGACAATAGACAGTGGAAATGATAAGAATAATACTGAGTGGTAGAAGCAGATAACCTGAGAAACGGGAATTCCTTAGCAGGTACAGGGTGCTGCCCACGGAAGCAACTACATGCGAACTGGGAACAGCTCCTCCCCAGTGATTGGTGTAATTATAGATATATGCCATGATCCTGGTGAATATACCGTAACGGTATTCGGTGCTGAGCTGCAGGGATGTCTCCCAGAATCTGCCCCCGATTACCGGTAGAATGATGTATATAACATAACAACAGTAGAATAAAAAACTGATTACAAAAACGTAACGGGTAAAATTCTCCCTGTTCTTGAGATAATAGTAAATAGCTATGCCCGGTATGGTAACATAGAAGGAGAAATATCCGAAATGAAATAACTCCTGCCAGAAATAACCATCGAGTAACTGCCCCCAGACAAGAGCAGGCTGATAGCCAAAGATAAGTTGATCTATCTGCTGGAAGAAGGGATCCAGATAATCCCTGAAAAATAACCTGTTAAGATGGGTGGAGGCTTCGAAAAAAAAGGCAAAAACAAAAAAAGGATACCAGTCTCTCAAGAATGAAACGAATCGTGATTTATCTTTCATCATTTTCAGCATCAGGATCATAATCCCGATCACCAGATAACCGAGGAGATAATAGAGAGGTCGTACCCAGATATTCCACCCGATGATTAAAATGATGATGCAGTATATGATCAGCGTCAAAGAAATGATATCGAGGGGGCGCAACGCTCTTTTCAAGTTTGAGATCAGATAATTCATCAGTCAGAGATCAGTTTATTTTCTTATTGAAAGTACGATAGATTTTATGCAGATCTCCACCCAGAGAATGAGCAATACGGTTCATCATTGTATTTATTTCCAGTATCCAGGAAATTTCACCTACTATGAACTTCTGTTTGTGGTGATAGGCAGTTTCGTATGATTTGTGATAAAAGGCGACATCAATACCCCGGTTCTGGAATTCCTTGATGACACCCATGGTAATAACACGTAACCGGGAAATTTTATTTTTAAAATACAGGGCTTTGAGAAGACCGAAGGGCAGCAGATGACCCTTCATTTTTTTCAGGACCAAATTGTAATCGGGCAGGGCAACAGAAAAACCGGCAGGTTCTCCCTTTACTTCAGCGATGAGAATGAGCTCCGGCAGGGCGATGGGTAACAGGGTGTCTACTGTGTGATCGAATTCCTCGGGGGTCATGGGTACAAATCCCCAGTTCCTTTCCCAGGCTCGTGTGTAGATATGAAAAACAGTTTCCAGGTCTTTTCTGCGTTGTTTCTTGTTCTTGGCCAGGGAACGTATGGTAAAATTGCCCCGTTTTTCAAGTCTCTCAGTAAGTTTGGCCAGGCGGGGGGAAGGCTCTGTAACAGGCAGGAGGTAAGCATAAAAATCCATTATTTTACTGAATCCGGACTGAAGTATCAACTTTTCGTAATAATCCTTGTTATGAGGCATCATGACAAAAGGCGGTGAGTCAAAACCCTTAACCAGAAGAGCACATTCATCATTGGTGGAAAAGTTGAAAGGACCGCGGATCTCGTTACAACCTTTTTCTTTTAACCAGCTGGTGGCAGTGTCCAGCAGGTTTTGTGCTACTTCCAGGGAATCAAGCGCTTCAAAAAAACCGAAGAAGCCAACTTTATCATCGTGAAAATTATTGTGCTGGGTGTTGGTGTGAGCACTGATCCGTCCTACAATATTCTCTCTGTCTTCTGCCAGGAAAAGCTGAACCTCAGAATGTTTGTAATAGGGATTTTTCTCAGGATTGAAGAAGTTCTTCTGATCCATTATCAATGGTGGTATCCAGAAGGGATCATGCCGGTAAAGCTGGAAAGGGAATTTTATAAAGCGGTTCAGATCTTTTTTGTTTGTTACTGGAAAAATTTTCATCAGATTTCCCCCAATTTTTTTGAAACAAAATAATTAATTATTCCCAGCAGAATAGCTGCCAGAAAAAGTTTTCCCAGCAGGGCGGCATCCTTTTCAAAGAAAAAGTTCAGGAAAGGTGGCAGTAAAACTATCATATATTGGGCAAATCTGATCTGTTTGAAAAAAATAACCAGTATCAATGCCAGAAAAGCCATAATAAACATCGGCCAGGGTGCGAAGAAAGTTATGTATCCGATATAGGTAAATAATCCTCGACCTCCCCGGAAGTGATGGGTTATAGGGAAACAATGACCGATGATCATGAAAAAGCCTATTAATAAGAGATGATCTTTGGTTGCTATTCTGCTCAGAAAAGGCAGATATTCATTTAGAAAAGAATTGTGAAGCAGTGTATTTAGCAGCACCAGAAAGAAAAATATCTTCCCAACATCGATCACTCCGGTGAAAATACCCAGTGCCTTATCAACATTATCATAGATGTTCTGGGTATCAGGATGACCCGTGCCTACCTTGTAGATATCAAGACTCCTGTACGTCTTGGCAATCAGACGGGCTGCAGAAAAGCAACCCAGCAGGTAGGAGAACAGAATCAATCCGATGAAGAATAATATTTCCAACATCAACAGGTTCTCTTAATCATAATTAATGGGACCGAAAATGGCACTGCCAATCCTTATTATATTGGCACCCTCTTCGATGGCGATCTCGAAATCACTGGTCATCCCCATGGACAGCCACTGCATTTTTCCATGGGATAATCCCTGGTCCTGCAGTTCCCGGAACATACCGCGCAGTAACTGGAAACAGCTACGGATCATCTTCCTGTCTGCAGATAGAATTCCTATGGTCATCAATCCCATTACCGTAAGGTTGGGTAAGCGATCTATATCATTGATCAGATCGAGAGCTTTTTGAGGTTCGACCCCGAATTTGCTTGTCTCTCCAGATGTGTTAACCTGTATCAGTACGTCCTGGTGCCGGTTCAACTGCTCCAGATGATCTGACAGTTTCCGGGCAGTAGATAGCTTGTCAAGGGAATGGATGAGAGTGGGAGCAAGAGCCAGAAGTTTTTTGATCTTATTAGACTGCAAATGTCCTATGAAATGAAATTCCCGGTATTTTTCGGTAAGCAGGGGCAATTTTTCTTCAGCGTCCTGAACCCTGTTTTCGGCAATGAATTGAATGCCGTTTCTCAATGCGGCATCTATCATGTGAGGACTGCGGGTTTTTGTTACAGCCAGAAGTTTAATGTCACGAGGATCTCTACCAGCTCTCTGAGCTGCTTGTTTTATCCTCATCCTTACTGTGTTGATGTTCTCTGCTAAATTCATATTCACCCACGGCTAAAAAGTTTTGATATAAGAATTGAAACTGATTTTATGTGTCAAGTACAATGTGGTTAATTAAAAAACCCCCGGATTGAGCCGGGGGTTTTCAGATCTAAAGGTTTGTTTATTTAATCATCATCATTTTTCTTGCAGACTGGTAATCACCGGTTTGCAGGCGGTAAAGGTATATCCCTGAACCAACCGGATGGTTCTGTTCATCCCGACCGTCCCATTCGATAAAATGAGCCCCGCGTTGCACCTGTTCTGCCAGCAGTACTTTTACGGACTGCCCCTTGATGTTGAATATCTCCAGATTTACATAGCTGTCCTTTTCCAGGCTGAAGGCGATGTTTGTACTGGGATTGAAGGGATTGGGATAATTCCTGCCCAGATTGGTCACCAGTGCGGGAATAATATCACCGGATGTTCCAGTTGTAGGATCGAATCCATTACCCGTACGACAGGGATTTCGCTTGAAGCAGGACCAGGCTATCTGGCTGGCGGCAACATTGAATTTATGATCGACCAAAGCATAAGCGCTCTGGTTGGGGATAATGATCTCTGGATCTCCATCACCATCAGCATCAGCCAGGGCAGGCCCTACTTTTATCGTGCTGCCAATATAGTAGGGATAATTTGCCGTTTCGTTTCCGGTGTAGTCAAGCACGTGAAGATATCCGAGAAAATCACCAAAAACGATATCCATTGTCCCGTTATTATCCATATCGGCAAGGATGGGTGATGATTCCACGGCTGCTCCGATGCTGACCGGGAATATGCCCAGATCATTACCGTTTCCGTCGATAACATAGACATCGCCATCGGAGTTGATGATTACGCATTCAACCGAACGGTTGCCATCAATATCGCCTATTACCGGACAGGTTTTTATCTGACCGTCGATTTCCCTGGAAAATTTTAGGGTACCATCATGTTCAATCACAACTAAATCACCGGTTGCTGCTGCGACCATCACTTCCGGATCGGGATCACCATCGAAATTGGCCACAATAGGTCCTTTCCATGAGTTCGTACCAATGGAATAGGGCCAGTTGGCAAGGTTTTCACCTGTGGCGGTGGAAATGGCATAAATAGCACCAGAAAGAGAAGCAGCGATAATTTCCATTATCCCGTCACCATCAAGATCACCTACTGCCGGTGAAGATAGAGTTCCACCACAGCTCAGGGTAACCGGGAAATTGGGGTAATCGGAACCATCGCTGTTCAGGACGATTGCCTTGTTGCCGGTAAAGGTCACTGCTATGATCTCCATGCTGCCATTGCCATCTACATCAGCTATAATGGGATTACCTTTGAAAATTCCCCCTGCATCATAAGCGAATACCAGATCACCCAGATAATCTATGGCATGTATGAAACCATCTTCATTGTTGAAGACTATCTCTTTGTAATCATCTCCGTTGATGTTGCCAACTGCTACAGCAGAACTGATATTACCGCCGAAATCATAAGGGAAATTACCAAAAGGGGTGCCATAGTTGTTAACAACGTGAAGATAACCGTTCTGGTCCCCGAAAATGATCTCTTTGATATTATCATTATCTATATCGACAATGATTCCTGATGAAGTTGATGTTCCCGAGACATCATAGGGCCAACCATCCTGAAGCAGGGTTAGCTGGATCATGAAATCATGAACGACTTCATAGGGGAATTGAGAATCCTGATTGGCTGTAATAGTAACAGTGAATTCCAGGTTGTAGAGACTGGATGTTTCTGGTGTGGTGATCTGGATGGGATTGCTGTAGTTCCAGTGGGAACCCAGCGGTCCGATATAACTGATTTCATAGGTTTCAGTGCCGGCAATGATTGTGATCTCGGGATTATCGGTAGCGATAGTTACGGTAACATCGTGGGCTTCTGCCCAGAATCCCTGAGCGAACCAGTTGTTTTGCACCATCAGTTCGACATTGCATAGTTCTCCCGGATTGGGCAGTCCATCTCCATCTCCTTCCACCTCGTAGAAGTGATAATCACTGATGAAAAGGCTGGGGATGAGATCGTACATGGCCGCCTGATAGGCGTTTAACCTGCCACTGCCCAGCATTCCCTCGTAACCGGGATTAAGGTCATCAATATAGTCAGTGGTACTTTGCAT
>JAFGRJ010000032.1 GCA_016935235.1 Candidatus Cloacimonadota bacterium | reverse complement strand
TTGCTGTAGGGAAATTATTCGATCTACTGGCTGAGATTTTGAAAAAAGACCTTCCGTTGAACACCGACAGGATAATGAAATTTGCCACCAGCACGGACTTCAGAGCGGAGAAGATAAGGGAAATGGGTTATGAACAGAAATACTCAACTGATGATGAATTGAGTAAGACAATTAAATGGTACCTCACCAGCGGGAAGACCAAGCTTTGAAATTCTTTACTACTATCAATGCCAGCTTGTTGTTTCCTGATTTCTGGAAGAATATTTCTTATTTTCATTTAAAGGCACAGTTTTTTTCCCTGAAGTGATCTTGGTTAGTTCAGGATAAATAATTCAGGGATACCGGAGAATAAGCTCATTGCTTGCCAGAGGAATGTGAAAGCGAAAATTGGTTTTCTGGTATTCCAGTAACAGGAAAGAGTTCAGATACTATTTCGAACTATGAGGATCTTATATTTATATTCCAACAACCTGAACTGCAGTGATGGTGTGATGGCGAAGATAGCCATGCAGATCAGGCAATGGAGGGATGGTGGGCATCAGGTACAGTCCTTTTTGATCAATACCGGTAGCAGGAAAGCTGAAGCCCAGGATGGACAGACAGTAATTGATAGAAATTCATTGCTGAGAAAGTTTTCTCGGCTCTACAGGAAAATTGCCAGCACGAATCCCGATATCATATATTGCCGTTTTGAACCTTTCAAACCTTATTTCAGTAAGGTTCTGCAGCGATATAAGGTCATTATGGAGATCAACACAGATGACCTGAAGGAATGCTGTTTACTGAAGAAATCGAATCTCCGGCACTGGCTCAGATATGTTTATAATAAATATACCCGCCACCTTCTTCTCGACAGGGTATCCGGATTGGTTTCGGCAACAGTTGATATCGTCAATCGACCTGAATTTGTAAAGTTCCATAAACCAATAAAATTCATACCCAACAGTATCATCCTGGATGAATACCCGATCCTGAAAAAAATTCCAGCAGGGAAATTGATCAATCTGGTGTTTTTGTTTTCACGCTCATATCCCTGGAATGGACTGGACAAATTATACCCGCTGGCTTTAAAGACTCTGGGATTATGCCAGTTTCATCTGATCGGGAAAATCGATTATGAAATGAAATTCCCGGAGAATGTCATTACCCATGGATATTTACAGAAAAAGGAGTACCACAAGATCATTGCTGGTTGCCAGCTGGGACTGGGACCGCTGGCATTACACAGGAAAGAGATGGATAATTCTTCACCGATAAAAGTGCGGGAGTATCTGGCATATGGTCTACCGATTATTATTGCTTACGATGATTCCGCGTTCGGGAACAGCCTCCCGTATCCACCCTGGGTACTCAAATTACCCAATAATGAGACAAACGTACTGGAAAATATAAAAGTAATCCTGGATTTCTGCATGGCACATAAAAATACTGTATTAACCCATGAACAGGTTTCTCCCTTTATCGCTGCGTCCAGATGGGAAAAAGAAAGGATCAATTTCTTCGGACAGGTTTTAGAACATGAAAGTTGAAATTCTGATTTCATCGGTTAACAGTAAGATCTTAAGATACCTGGATAATTTCCAACCAGAGAATGAACTGGAATATTTGATTATCAACCAGATATCTGAAGACAGACAGATATTATCAGCCGGTGATATTGACAGGGACGATATAAGAATTTTTAATTATCATGAATCAGGTCTTTCCTGCAGCCGCAATCGTGCTCTGGAACTGGCCAGGGGCGATATCTGCCTGCTGGCTGATGATGATGTCCGGTATATCCCCGAAGCCATATCCCGGGTGAGAGAAATTTTCGCAACAGACAGACCCGATGTTGCCACCTTTTGCATGTTATATCCTGATAGCAGCCCGGCAAGAAGGTATCCAGACAGAATTGTAAAACATAACCTTTTATCCATAATGAAAGTTTCTTCCGTTGAGATTGCTTTCCGCCGGGAAGTCATTGTCGGAAAGAATATCAGGTTTGATGAAAAATTCGGATTGGGAGGGATTTTCCCCAGCGGGGAAGAGAATATTTTTCTCAGGCAGTGCCTTATAAAGAAACTGCAGGTAAAATTCTATCCCATAAATCTGGTGATTCACGACAGTAGTAAGAAATCTGGAAAACTTGATGACCTGTCCTTCGCCAGGGCTAAGGGAGCCATGTTCGCGAGAATGTTTCCCCTGACTGCTCCATTATGGTCTTTATTATTTGCCTGCAAGAAAATACCCTATTTCGCGCGAAGATACACTCTCTGGAAATACTACAAGTCCATGCTGGCAGGGATCAGAGAATATAAGGAAGAATCAATCTGATATGATCAAACGGATTATCTTCGGACTGACCCAATATCTGTACAACAGGAGAATTTCAGATCATTATCTGCGCCTGAAACAGAGTGAGTCATGGGAACTCGATGAATTGAGGCATTACCAGTTGCTGAGCTTCCGGAAGCTGTTAAGCTGGACTTATCGGGAATCACCTTTCTATAGAGAATTCTATGAATCCAGAAAAATAAGACCTGCTGCAATTACTTCTCTGGAAAAGATGAAACAGCTACCTGTGGTAACAAAGGACATGCTCCGGGTGAACCGGGAACGTATACAGATAAGAAGAGGATTCCGGAAATTGTACTTCACGGAAACTTCTGGAACTACAGGGCAATCTCTGGTTTTTTACCGTGATCAGGA
>JAFGRJ010000002.1 GCA_016935235.1 Candidatus Cloacimonadota bacterium | reverse complement strand
TCATGGAATTATAACTCACAGTAAGAATGGCGATGAGCAGAGCAATAAGGGAGGCAAAGATAAAGTAGTGGATATGTAGCTGTATTCTGAAGGGATAGGAATTTATCCAGGATTGCATCAGGTAGTAAGCGAGCGGCCAGGCGATAAGGTTCGCCATCAGCACCAGTTTTATATAATCAGTGGTCAGCAATCGCATTATCTTCAACACTGAAGATCCCAAGACCCGGCGGATACCGATTTCTCTTTTCCTTGATTCCGACATGAAGGTCGATAATCCAAACAAACCCAGGCTTGAAATCAGCAAAGCAAGTAAAGCGAAGGAGGTGGTGATATTCCTGGACTTCTTCTCACTGCTGTAAAGACGATCCACATCTTCATCCAGAAAATATACTTCTACCGGGTACTCAGGAATCAGGGAACGAGTGGTTTCTTTTATAAACTCGATTGCCTCACTCAGATGTTCATCATCTACTCTGATATAGGCAAATTCGAAATTCAACCAGTCATGGATTCTCTCGTTATTAAGATAAAGGGCCATAGGTCCCACCTGATGATGGGCGGACTGATAATGAAAATTCTTCACCACTCCGATAATGGTCAGCACTTCGTCACCATTAGTCATGGTCATACCGATTGGATTTTGCTGACCTATCTTACTGGCAAAACTTTCATTGATTACTAGATTGGAGTGACCAGAGGTGGTGGCAGTATAGAAATCACCCTGGGCCATCTCGATCTGGAAAGTCTTCAGAAACTGGTGATCGACTCCCTGATAGGTCACGAAAGGATCCAGGTCTTCCGGCTTCCCTTCCCAGGACCAACCGGACCCGTTTGTCCAGATAGAGGTGGGATCACGGCTGAGAAAAGTAACGCTTTTTACTAGGGGATTACCCTGAATCGACTGGCGCAGCAACTCAGGATCATCCTTCAGTTTACCTTCCAGTGAAACATGGACGAGATTTTCCTTATTATATCCCAGATCCAGGTCAAGCAGGAAGGAAGTCTGATTATATATAACCAGTGTACTGATGATTAAAATGATCGATAGTGAGAACTGGGTTATCACAAGTATTTTCCTGAGAATGGACTTTTTGCCCAATTTGATTGCGTCTGCTTTTATCGCGGTGATAGTCCTGAAGGAGGATAGAAATAGCGCAGGATATAGTCCGGCTCCCAAAACTGTTATTATCCATAATAGGGGCAACCCGATCAACATGACACTATTTCGATGTAATTGAAATGTAAGGTTCTTGCCGACAACATCATTGAACAGTGGCAGAAGCAATTCCACCAGGATCAATGCCATTACAAGAGCAAAAGTAGTTATCAGCATGGTTTCAATGAGAAATTGGATGACAAGTTGTTTCCGACGTGCTCCTATCACTTTCCGTAAGCCTATTTCATGAGCCCTCTGCGCTGACCGGGCGGTGGAGATATTGATAAAATTGATCCAGGCTATGAAAAGGATAAAACCTGTTATAATAGCTACTGTCTTTACACTCTGCCATCTGCCGTACATGTAGAGATAGACCTTGTGGAAGGGATAGAGAAACGGTTCTGTATCAGATTCGGGATAATGGCGGGTGATGAAATCTTTGATCTTGTCATTGAAGTCATGGTAATCAGCATTTTCTGCCAGTAAGGCATAACAGATAAAACTGCAATTATACCAGGTTTCCAGATAGTTCTCACCCCAAAAAACATTGGTCCATTCCAGGGGAATGAAAAAATCGAATCGTATCATGGAATTGGCTGGAATGGGTTCCAGAACACCGATAATCTCGAATTCATATCTATTGTCAACTGTCAGGAACTGCCCCAGAGGATTCTGAGCCCCGAAATATTTTTCCGCCATTTCGCTGGATAAGATGATGGTAAAGATATTATTCTTTGCTTGGGAACAGGAGCCTTGTCGGAAAGGGAAGGTGAAAATCTCAAAAAGGGCAGGATCAGCCATCTGCAGCTCTTCCTTGTATATCTTGTCCTCTCTGCTGACCGTGAGACTGATAGTGCCATTAATTAACCGACAGGAATTCAATACTTCTGGATATTCCTTTTTCAGTGCTGGAGCAACAGCCGGGGGTGCCCCGGTACCCCAGCTCTGCTCATTACCGTAAAAATGCCGGGTTGGTATCTGGTAGATTCTGCCATCGTTCTCATGAAAACGATCATGGGTCAATTCATCCTGAATCCACAGTGTAATGAGCAGACAGGCTGCAATACCTATAGCCAGCCCACCGATATTCAGGAGGGAATACAACCTCGCATGTTTCAAACTGCGCCAGGAAATTTTCAAGTAATTCTTCAGCATGCAACCTCCTGAAGTAAGAAAATATCACTCATATTTAAGTTGTTTCACAGGATCGGTACGGAGAGAACTGACGGTGCGGAAACTCACAGTACCCAGCGCTATCAATAAACTTCCACACGCGGTCAGTATGTATATTAAGGGTTCGATTCCGACCCGATAGGTAAAATACTGCAGCCACCTTTCTGTTACCAACCAGGCTATTGGCCACGCAATAACATTTGCCAGAAGTATCCATCGGGTAAAAGAACCATTTAAAAGCAGCAATAACTGGAGTAAATTAGCTCCCATAACTTTTCTGATACAGATCTCCCTTGATTTCTGTTCTGCCGTAAAAGAAGCCAGTCCAAACAAACCCAGACAGGATACCAGGATGGCCAGCACAGCAAAACAGGAGACAACAGTCATAGTACGATATTCACTTTCATAGTGGCGAGAAATGGTCTCATCAAATAGACTGAAATGCTCAATGGTATCGGGATCGAATTCCCGTGCTATTTTATCCAGTCCTTTAAGATCATAATTCAATCCTGCCAGCTGCAGTCTTACAAACATGAATCGAGCCCTGCTTCTATCATTGATCACCGCCAGGGGAGGTATGCCATTATGCAGGGTTCGCAGGTTGAAATTGCTGAACACGCCTCGGATAGTGTAGTATCTTGCCGATATCAGCAGTTTCTTACCCAGCGGATCATCATATGCCATCTGCTTAACAGCTGCCTGGTTCAGCAGTACTGTATCTGCAATATAATCAGACTCAACGTTCTGATGATCCTCACCCAATTCCAGGGTTATGCCAAAGGTTTTCAGAAAATCCTGATCCGTCCAGAGAAGGTAAATTTTATACATATCCTCGGTTGTATTTCCATCCCAGTCCAATACCGGGGTTGAAGCGCACTCCCCTACCGGTAACTGGTTTACCCCTGCAACGGCTGTTACTCCTGGCATCAGCTTTAACATCTGCTTGAAAGACTGATAATTCTCCGCCATGGCTCTGGTCAGCCTTATATACGCAAGATGTTCCCGATCATATCCCAGATTCCTGTTCCGGATAAATTTCATCTGAGCAGAAACAGTAAGAGTAAATATTATCAGGATAACTGAGATGGAAAATTGCATTACCACCAGCAGTCGCCTTAAGAAATAACCTCTTCTACCACGGCTGAATTGCCCCTTTATCACCTGATGCGGATCAATGGCAGTAAGATAGAATGCAGGGAATGTGCCAGCGGCAACTCCTGTAAACAAAACCAGCGCCAGTAACCAGGGAAGAATGCATCCAGGTCCAATCATAGAGATACTAAGGTTTTTGATGGAAATGTTATTGAAAAGCGGCAGCAGGATCTCAACCAGAATCAATGACAGCAGCATGGCTAAAAAAGCCAGCAGGAGGGATTCACCCAGAAATTGTTCCATCAACTGTAATTTACCTGCTCCGTTGATCTTGCGCACGCTTATTTCTTTAGCTCTCAGAGCAGCATTGGCTGTTGCCAGGTTGATAAAGTTCACACTGGCTATTAATAATACTAGAAAAGCAATAATGGAAAAAATATAAACGAATTTCAGATCACCGGTCCGGGCTGGATCATAAACCGTCCCCGGCCTGAGATATATATCTCGCACTGGCTGCAGATACAGGCGAAAAATACCCTGACCTAGCTTGCCGTCCAGAAAGTGTCTGATCTTGCCGTCAAATTGATCTGCATCTGCATTATCGTGTAAAAGCACATAGTTAATGAAATCAAGGTTGCTTTTTGATAATTCGACAATTTCGATTCCCATTTCCGGCAGAAAATTGAAAGGGACCAGAAAATCAAAATTCAGATGAGAATGATGGGTATCCTGCATGATACCAGTAACAGTGAAATTCCCCAGTATCTTTATTTCCAGGACCTGACCCAGAGCTTCCCCGGAACCGAATATTTTATCAGCCATTGTCTCAGTTAAGATAATACTGCGCGGATCAGCAAAAGCCGTGGTGATATCTCCGGCTATCCATTTAAAGGTAAAAAGGTCAAAAAAAAATTCCTCAGTGATTCCGCTGTTGGCTGGAATATATTCCTGCTCACCTGATCTGAGTAGCCATTGACCCATATTGTCGAAGCGGCAGACTGCCTTGATTTCCGGGAATTCTGCCAGTAGAGCTGGTCCCAGCGCTCCCGGAGTTACTGCTATAACGGAACTTTCTCCATTCAGGTTCTGCTCGATGATGATCCTGAACAGACGGTCATTTTTTTCATGAAAATTGTCATAACTGAGTTCATCTTTCACCCAGAGCATTATCAGTATGCAGACTGTTAATCCAATCGCGAGTCCACCTATCTTGATGAAGGTATAGATCTTCTGTTTGGCAATATTCCTGAAAGCCGTGATCAGATAATGAATTACTATGGACATTTCACAAACCTGCCGTACCGTTTTTCGTACTTACAATTTCTACTCTACAGGCAATTAATCCTTTTATCCCACAGATTTCCAGCTATCCGAAACGGGGATCCTGTTCCAACAGGAGGATAACCATGCCAGCTCAAACAGCGAACTGGATTTTCCGCATCATGCCAGATGTACCCGTCGTTCATAGTAAGCCGGTGAATTGATTCACAACTCACGATTATTCATATTTCAGCACCTTTACCGGATTGGCAGTGGCTGCTTTCAAAGTATGAAAACTCACACTAACCAGAGCTATGAACAGGGAAAATGAGGTTGCTGCCACGAATAGAAGTGGATCAAGATCGGTTTTATAGGCGAAATTGTTCAGCCAGTTCTTCATAACGAAGTAGGCTCCGATCCAGGCGAAGACACTGGCAATAAGTGTCCAACGGGCAAACTGCCTGGAAAGCAGCCAGATCAGGGTAGTCACAGAGGCACCCACTACTTTGCGCATACCTATTTCCTTTGCTCTGCTTTCAGTGGCAAAAGTAGCCAGACCAAATAATCCCAGGCAGGAAACAATAATCGCCAGTATCGCAAAAAAACCGAATATCATGCCGATCTGATTTTCATTTTTATAATAATCATTCAGCATCTCGTCCAGAAAATGGTATTCAAAGGGAAAATCAGGTATAATCCTGTCCCATTCCTCATTAATGAAACTGATACTTCCCCTGATCCTTTCCGGATTTATCTTTATATAAATGTAAACAGGATAAGACTGATCATTTATGGTTATAATGAGGGGTTTGATTTCTTGATGCAGTGAATGAGCATGATAATCTCTCACAACACCGATGATCTCCCCTTCCTTTCCATAAAGGCTGATCCTTTTGCCCAGAGGTGATGCAAATCCCATGACTCTGAGAGCGGATTCATTGATAATAAAAGCACTGGTTACATCAGAAGAAATTTCACGGGAAAAAGTCCTCCCCTGCAGGATATCAATATTCAATGTGCGGAAATAGTCAAAACCGATATACTGACCATTAATGCTAACCGTCTGTTCTGCAGCCTTTCCTTCCCAGTTCACTGCCTCCTCAGGCATATTCACCGGTTGCTCCAGCCATCCGGTAGAGGTTACGTTGATGATATCCGGATTTTTAAGCAATCTTTCCTTGAAGGTTTCGTAAGTGCGGTAAAGACCGGGACGACACTGGAGTCTCACGATATAATCGCTGTCAAAACCCAAATCCTTGTTCCGGATATAGTCAAGCTGTCCGTAAACCACACCGGTGCATATCAGAAGGCTTATCGAGATAATGAACTGGAAAATGACCAGAAAGCGCCTCAAACCATATCTTCCTTTTCCTGAATTCTGTTTTCCTTTTATAGTTATTCCCGGACTGTACCCGGAGATGAAAAAAGCCGGATAACTTCCAGCCAGCAAACCTGTGATCAGGGTTATTGAAATCAACAGAAGAATTGCATAAGGATTGACCAGTTCCAGGGAAAGATCTTTCCGGGACAAAATGCGGAAGAATGGAAGAAACAGTTCCACCAGTACCAGGGCGAGGAGCAGGGCAATACAGGAAATGATAATGGTTTCCAGCAGAAACTGAGTTACAAGTTGCTTGCGACTGGATCCCATTATCTTGCGTAGACCCACTTCCCTGGCTCTTTTCAGGGAACAGGCAGTAGCCAGATTAATGAAATTTATACAGGCGATGATAAGAATGAAAAATGCAATAAAACCAAAGATGTATATATATTTTATATCTCCCAGAACTGCAGGATAATCTCCATATAAGTTAGAAAAAAGGTGAATCTTTCCTAATGGTTGCAGGTAAAATTCATTTTTCTGTTCCGGGTTGAATGTTTCCTGCAATTTATTTATCTTAAATTCCATCTCGGTTATATCAACCTCTTCATCAAGAAGCAGGTAGGTATAACTCCAGGCGTTTGCCCAATCCTGCAGATCCACTCCCCACTGGTCATACAGCTCAAAAGGAACCAGAAAATCAAATTGTAGATGGGAATGCTCTGGAACATCCTCAATAATGCCTGTTACAGTAAGTTCGCAGAAATTCTCCAGCAGAATGATTTTACCGTAAGCCTCTTCTGAACCGAAATATTTAGCTGCCATACTCCTGGTTATCACAACCGAGAAGCGATCAGGAAAAAAGCTCTCTTTCTTACCCATCAGAACCGGTAGTGTGAAAATGTCGAAAAAATCTGGATCTACATAGGCTCCCCTTAACTCGAAAAAGGCTCTTTCTCCCTGTCGGAGAAGCACCTCGCCGACAAAAGTGCCATAACGTGAGAAAGCAAGTACTTCTGGTAACTTCTCCACCAGTAACGGTCCCAGAGGGGTCGGTGTTACAGCACTGTTGATGGTGCGATCTGCTCTATGCTCCTCTTGCAGGACACGGTATATATCTGAAAAATGCTCATTATAATGATCAAAGGTAAATTCATCTATGATCCAGAGCATGATGATAATAACTACAGCAATGCCCAGAGCCAGACCTATTATGTTCAGTAAGGTATAGCCTTTGAAACGGATCAGGTAACGTAATGAGGTCTTGAAATAATGGTGAATCATCTTCCTGGTTTTCTAAGAGACGATACGTCCGTCCAGAAGATTGATTATTCTTTTACCATACGCTGCTTTTTCCTCGGAATGGGTAACCTGGATAATAGTCGTCCCGTTTTTATTGAGCTTAGTGAAAAGTTCCATGATCTCACAGCCCTGTTCTGAATTCAGATTTCCTGTGGGTTCATCTGCCAGCAGCAGGCTCGGTTTGGCTATGATTGCCCTGGCAATACCGACCAGTTGCTGCTGACCGCCTGATAACTGATTGGGAAAAAGGTCTTTCTTGCCGACAATATTGAACCGGTCCAGCATGTCACAGACCATCGATTTACGGTCCGTGGATTTGACTTTCTGGTAAAGCAGTGGCATCTCGATATTCTCGTATACTGTAAGTTCATCAATAAGATGATACTGCTGGAAAACAAAACCGATTTCATGCTTGTGCAGATCCGTCCTCTTCTTCTCATTAAATTCATGCACAGGGTAATCCCTGTAGAAATATTCTCCATCATCAATACTTTCCAGCATCCCGAGAATGTACAACAGAGTGGATTTGCCTGCCCCCGAAGGTCCCATGACCGTGACAAATTCACCTTCCTTTATCTCCAGGCTTACATCACGCAGAACATAAGTTCTGAGAAATTTGGTGGAATAATACTTAAATATACCATTCAGTTTAAGCATCTTCTCTCCTTTGATTCTAACTCATTTATTTTTTCAACTTGAATAATCATCAGGCAAAAATGCTTTATTCCCTGCTAATTCTTCCCTGCATGTAGTAATATTTCTGCAATTAATGTGCCAACCTCGTATCTTGTTTATTAGTGCCCTTGTTCTTTTACTGATGGTAGTATTAGGAGTTTTTTGAATGTTCGTTTACGTACGTTTCTTGTCCCAATGCGTACAAAGAAAGATGTTTTCTAATATGGAAATCTTGCGCAGATTTGTCTATTCATTTCCAGACCATAACAAGAATCATATTTGGAGAGATACTTGCTTTTAATTTAAAACTATTTTCCCGCTATTACTATCTTCATGACATTATCTTCCGGATTCATGTCCAGAAGCAGCAGATAAGGATCAATCCCTGCCAGAAGCGGAGTTTCAGCAACCGTTACCGTTATCCTACCTGTGCCAGAAGTAAGCAGTTTTCTCTCCAGATAGAGTATTTCATGATCTGCCCCGAAGACACCAAAATCGATATAATCATGAAGCTCTATGACCTTCTCATCACCAAGTTCATCAGCTTCAATTTTATCTGCACTGTAAAACACATCAACCCGGTAGGAGCCATCGTCAAGCTCTTCACAGGTTACTTCCCTGATTCTGCAGCGAAACAGGATAAGACCCTTGAGCCATTCCTCCAGAATATAATGAAGGCTATCGGGCGTTTCCAGTTCCAGACATTCCAGCAATTCCAGTGAGTTAGTGTAAGGAGG
>JAFGRJ010000176.1 GCA_016935235.1 Candidatus Cloacimonadota bacterium | reverse complement strand
GAGCCAGCTGGAAAACCAGGTATCCAGAACATCTTCGTCCTGCCTGATGTTATTTCTTCCACATTTGCTGCATTGAACAGGTTGAGTTTTTTCCACCATGATCTCATGGCAATCATTGCAGTAATAAACAGGGATGCGGTGACCCCACCAGATCTGTCTTGAAATGCACCAGTCCCTTATATTATCCATCCAATGCAGATATACTTTTATCCAGCGCTGAGGTTGGAACTTGATTTTTCCTTCTTTAACCACTTTAATTGCTCGTTTGGCAAGAGGTTTCATGTCCACGAACCATTGATCGGAAAGATAGGGTTCGACTACTGTCTCACAACGGTAACAATGACCTACGGAATGTTTATGATCTTTTATCCTGCCCAGCAGATTCAATTCTTGCAATCGGGTAATTATTCTTTCCCGGGCAGCGAGACGATCCAGACCGGCAAATTCCTGTCCTGCATTTACATTCATGATACCATGTTCATCCATTACTACAACCTGTTGCAGATTATGCCTCAAACCGATCTCGTAATCGTTTGGATCGTGAGCGGGAGTGATCTTAACGCAACCTGTTCCGAAGTCCATATCAACATATTCATCGGCAATAATAGGGATAGATCTGTTAACAAAAGGCAGGATAACTTCCTTACCGACCAGATGAAGGAAGCGTTTATCTCGCGGATGAACGGCAATCGCGGTATCTCCGAGCATGGTTTCCGGTCTGGTAGTGGTTACGGTAATATATCCACTGCCATCCTGCAGGGGATATCTGATATCCCAGAGTTTCCCGGCAGCATCTTCGTATTCTACTTCATCATTGGAAAGAGCAGTTACACATCGGGGGCACCAGTTGATGATCCTTTTCCCCTTATAAATCAGACCTTTTTTGTAAAGTCTGATGAAAACTTCTTTCACTGCCGCAGTAAGACCTTCGTCCATGGTGAATCTTTCCCGGCTCCAATCACAGGAAGCACCGAGTTGCTTGAGTTGTTCTATTATCCGACCACCTTTTTCTTCTTTCCATTTCCATATCCTTCTGACCATTTCTTCACGACCGATATCATGCCTGGTCTTCCCTTCCTTGGCCAGATCTTTTTCCACCATGTTCTGGGTAGCAATGCCAGCATGATCGACTCCGGGCAGCCAGAGGACGGGAATCCCGGTCATCCTTCTATAACGTATCATGACATCCTGCAGAGTGTTATTGAGCACATGCCCCATATGCAGGATGTTAGTGACGTTGGGGGGCGGAATAAGAATGGTGTAGGGCTTTTTGTTCTCTTCTCTCTTCGGAGTGAAGTATCCTTTATCTATCCAGTGCTTATACCACTTTTTCTCGATTCCTTGCGGATTATAAATTTTATCTATATTCATGTTATCCTCTTTTTATTTGATCGGAACAGGTAAATTATGAACCTACAACCTGCTTAATGAAGAAATTATGAGAAGTAAAAGCAAGGGGGGGTAATTTATCCAGAGGCACATAGCATGCTTCAGCAGCATCGTCTCCTGCTTGAAGCAAACCTCCTGTGACCTGCATTAAAAAGCCAAAAGATATAACCTTTTCATATAAAGGTGAAAAATCGGCATAAAATCCGAGAAATTTATCAATGCCACCTGTTAAGCCAGTTTCTTCTTTCATCTCTTCTATCGCTGATTCTTCAGGATTTTGATCAATTTCTATATAACCACTGGGTAAAGCCCATTTCCCCGCCTGAGGTTCATTCTTTCTTTTAACCAGCAGGATTTCCTTTTTGTTATTTATTATAACACAGGTTGCGGCTGGAATTGGATTCTTATAATATGTCCAGCCACATGCGGGACAATGAGGGCGCAACTTGTTTTCTTTGTCAATCTTCAAACTCAATCCACTGCCACAACGAATACAGAAATTAATATTATGATAGGTTTCTCGAGTCAATGTCATCCTAATCCTCTATTTTAAATATTAACTTAATTATTTCCAGTCCTTCATTTACGTAGACACATTTCTCGTAAACATCAAAATCACTAATCTGGTTGATAGGATTATGGGTTTGATAAGAACTTAGTGAATCACCCGTTATGTTATTTATCAGCCGGATCTCATTGTCCATCACTAACATGATAATACTGCTGTCGAGTCTGTTTAATTTATTGGGTACGATCCTGCTGAGATTTTTTTTCATGCTTTGAGAAATCTGGAATTTATTGTTTTCCTGCCAGTTTATATCACCATTATCCCGGCTGATATTGTTAACTGTACCATCCCCGGTAAGTACCAGCAAGCGGTTGGCTTCACTGAGTTCAATGAATTTGATTTCCGAGGAAAAACTCTTTCGCCAGGATAATGTTAAGTTACATTTATTAAGGACCATAACCTCATTACCAGTGGCAAAGATGAGAGATCTGTGATCGATCACGGGGGGGCAGACAAGTTTACTGGGAAGGGGAATGGACCATTCTTTGATCAATTTGATATCTCGCCTGGGAAACAGCTCGATCAGATAATCCTTATCCAGAATTTCGTTGATTATATCCTGAGTTTGATACTGGATGGTTAGAATCTTTTCCATAAGATCATTTTCCAGGAACTCCCGATTCTTATATTTCTGAAGATTTTGCTGGTCTTCTAACCAGTATTTTCCTGAAAAAGCATAAAATAAGGAAAACAGGATGATCAGGATAAATAGGACCGCAAGCATCTTAAGTCTGAAATGCAATTTGCCCATAAGCAACTCATTTTAAAAAATGAAAGACCATGATCATGTCCACCACTTGATGAAACTATGATAGAAGACCTTCAGGAGGGTTCTGAAATCCATCAGCATATTTGTATAAGCTGCATTCGCCAGAGGGCAGAAGCATTCCTTGTTCCGGATGGATTTTCTTTCTGTCTTCATTTCAGGAGAGCACCAGATTTTGCGGATATCATAATCCGTCTTTCTTAAATTTCCCAGAGGAGCAGCCTTGATGCAGCAGGACCAGATATCCCCGTCTGGTGCGATGTGAACCGAGGCAATCCCGGAATAGCAATCAATGATCTGAGTGTTATCACGCAGAATTTTCTTCACATTATTGTAGTATTCGATGCGAAATGCCTGAGTTATCTTGTTCATACCCTTGAATTTGCCGTTTTTAAGACGATGAATGAGATAATCTATGGCTGAACTGTATTCCAGTAGATCAGGAGTGATATCTTCCTTCATGGTGTCCAGTTCCACCCTATGCTCCGCGATCTCGGTAATATAGGAGTCAGGTTTCATTGCCATAAGGCTGTTGGCAATAGTTGCGAACTGCTTCACATTGAATCTGGATATAACCGTGTGAATTCCGACGCTCAGATTATTTGCCTCAAGTTTCTTCAATCTGTGCAATGTCTGGACAGCTTTTTGATAATTGCCGGGAACCTGTCTGATTTCATCATGCTGTTTTTCAATGCCATCGATGGAAATATTTATTATCAGATGAGTTTTGGGGCAACTGGCGATTATTTTCTTTACCGTCGTGACGATTTTATCAGTGAGGATACCGTTGGTCGGGATATTGATGATTTTTGGACGGCAGTATTCATACATATCCTGACAAATTACAGCCAGATCTGTTCTCAGAAAGGGCTCTCCCCCACTGATGGTGATCCAGTATGGGGAGTGCCCTATATTCTGGAATATTTTTCTGTATTCTTCTGGGGTTAAATTGTCTGCTTTCTTTTTGTAGATATTGCAGGTCCTGCAACGGGAATTACATGTATAAAGCAGGCTGAAAGTATAGTTAATGGGCAGGGTGCAAGGAAATCCAAATTTTCTAAAAAATTTGAAAGTAACTATCTTGGGGACCAATTCCAGCATTTCATTTACCTAGGATTCTTTCCGGTTATCTGCGAAATCGCCAGACAGATTTTTAGTAGTGGTCGCTATTTCCCATTTGAAGGGATTTTTCTTTCTGATGACAAGGTCGAACCAGCCGAGAAAACGGCAGAATACCTCTAAAAAAATTGCTCCCCAAAGCCTGCATATCTGGCCAGGATTATCCCGGAATTCAGATGTGGCCAATATAAACAGTAAATTACCTTTCTGGGAACTTACCGCATAATGCTGTGTTTTTTTCAACCAGAGATGTCCGGTGGCAATACGCCGACGTTGCCTGATGAAATCCACCATGGTTTCCGGACCCTTGTTATGTATAATTGCTTCGGGAATGTACCTTAACTCCAGACCTTTTTCCCTTATCAGGGCTTCAATGCTTGCTTCATCAACGGCACTCTTAGCAGGTATGGCGGTGAATATCCGGCGGAAAGCGACCATTTCACCTAGTTTTGGTGCAATTAAAGCCATCCTGTGATGCAGACGCCAGAGTAAATTAACACAATAACCGGTGAAGGTTGCAGGGCTGTTCTCGGGTACTGGGCGTCCACCTGTCATCCCGACACTCTCTTTCTGAAAAGGAGAAACCAGCAGCTCAACTGTATCTGAATCAGGCAAGGTGTCCCCGCTCTCAATGATCAATATGTCGGATTCTGCACTGCTGATAAAAAGGTTGATAGCATTTGACTTACCCTTACGCTCTTTTTCAATGATCAACTGAATCCGGGGATTTTCCGAAGCTAACGCCCTAACAATATCATCTGTGCCATCAGTCGAAGCACTGGACACAACAATTATCTCGGCAATTTCCACAAGAACAAGTTTCTGTTTCAGAAGTGCATTGATTAATCTGGCAATATTGGCTGCTTCATTATGAACAATAATACCAATACTGCACCTGATACTATCCATCACTGTCACTCCTGGCTGCTGCATTCAGTACACCATTAATATATTTGCCAGAACTCTCCGAGCAATATTTTTTTGATATTTCAATGGCCTCGTTCATGATGATTGGAGAAGCTGTATCGGTATAAAGCAGTTCGTATATGGCAATCCTGAGTATACAGCGGTCCAGGTTAGCTATTCTTTCCAGCGGCCAGTTGATGGAACATTCATTGATTTTTCGGTCGATAGTATCAATATTTTCCACGATATTACCGAGAAGATAGACAGCAAATTCGTAAATTTTACTCTCAGGATTCAATTCGATGTCCTGTGATATTTCCTGTAATTTCTCCAGAGCGTGATCAGGATCCCTGTCCATGCCTTCCGGTATCTGGCTGTAGTC
>JAFGRJ010000175.1 GCA_016935235.1 Candidatus Cloacimonadota bacterium | reverse complement strand
ATATTCCCGGATGAAGAGCCTGGTCCGTGATGAAAGAGGTATTTCTCTTCTGGAACTGGTAGCAGCCCTGCCTCTGGCTGTGCTGGTGCTGGTGCTTGTATCCATGGCAGTAACCAATTTCCTTACTACCTTTGAAGAAACAAAACTCTATGTGCAGCTTCAGGAAGAGCTGTTCCAGGCAGTGGAAACCATGCGTTATGGCTATACCAAGAAGGGAGTGACGGACGAGGAAGGCCTGATCGGTCTGATAACCGCCAACAGTGTTACCATTCGCCCGGATCGCGCCGGCATCACTATCAGGCCTATTGTTATTACTCAGGGAGCGAGTGAAGATAATTACAAGGCAGATTTCTACCTGACAGATCATGGTAGGCTAAAGACCTCGGCACGTTACAACCTGTTGTATTATTACAATCAACCGGTTTTTCCTTCCGGCGACAATTTCATTGGCAAAGATCCCCAGTTCAAAATCACTTCACTGCGTTTCACTCCTGAAATAGCCAGTAATGATGGCAGGGTCTTTCTTCTGGGTATCGAAATCGAAGCGATGGTCAGATTCCGGGAAAGGGCCAGTCAACAAACTGCTAATGAAGATATACGCCTGAACACGAAAAAAATAAAATACAAGACCTCCGTCCTTCTGGGAAATACTTAATCCCAGCTCTGAGGAGATATCTATGAAGCCCAATTTCATGAAAGAAAAGGGAGCTGTGCTGTCCATGGTGGTTTCCATGGTGGTGGTTATGGTTTCCCTGCTTTCTTCCATATCACTGCTGGAACTGGTGGAATCAGACCATTTACAGACCCAGTACCAGCATGATATGATTCAGGAAGAGCTTCTACTACGGAGCGAATCTACCCGCACCAAGCTTGCTCTCGAGCATGATAAAAACGGGATCATTCCCGGACGCAAAGTGGAGATGATGATCTCAGACCGCATCACCACCTATGAAATCACCAATAATCAGAGAATAGTCTACATCAGCAATTTTATGGGATACACTACTGCTATTGGCAAGGCGATTACTTCTCTGGTAAAGGGTCGTCGCTCCCGCCAGAATTCTTCGCAACGGCAGTATGTACCGGTAAAAAGGTACTCCGAGAAGATACTCAGCAGTGAAAGTCTGGCTCAGTACCAGTATTTTACCGATGTGGAGGAATCCGAGAACTGCGATGGCGACCAGATAGCCCGTGCGGTTAAATTCTGGGGTCCTGACGAACTCTACGGCAAGGTGCACAGCAACGATGATATCTGGATCCAGAATGCCGGGGGCGGTAACAACGGGGGCTGGCCTACTTTCTTCGATTTTGTCAGCACCTCGGGCATCTTTCGCCATTACCCTGATGGTACTCACCTCGAGGACAGCGGAGCACCCATGGAACAGATTTTCCGGGGACAACCGGAGCCGGGCTGGCAGGAAGGTGTACCTGAGATAAATTTCGAACCCAGTGCCCGTGACATCCGCAATAATGGTATGCGCCCCTTCAATGATCCCAACACTGACATAGTGTATGTGAAAATAGACGGGGAAGCCTTTGAATCGTGGCTGGGAGATGTGGTGCTGCAGGAGATCAAACCGATCAAGGTTTATAGCTGGTATCCCATGAACCAGGCACAGGCCAATGCCAAAGCCCTGGCAGGAGATAACTGGTTCGAAGAGGCAGATTCCGTCTGGACAAATTATGTTCCAATCCTGGACACGATCTGGACCTCCGGTCCCACCGGGGTGGTCCATAACAACTCTGTCTGGGTGGAAGCTGAGTTATGGATTGAGGGTAATATCTACGGCAAACAGACCTGGGGCTGTGAAGATTCCATTTTCATCGTCGGAGACATCACCTATGAGCATACCCCGGTCGGTCAGTTCCCCGATGAGGAGGGGAACGAGAACAGGACAGATTTCTTTGGACTGGTTTCCGAGGAGAGAATATTGGTAAAGTACAAGCATATCGATCCTGAAACCGGAGAGAAAGAAAGTCCCAATTGCAACGGGATTTACATGTATGGTGCTTTTGCTGCTATCGGCGATGGTGATATCTACCTTTACGGGGAAGACATGAACTGTCATTATGAAGGAATATTTACTTTCGAGTACCAGCATCCCCACGGCTCCACTCCCCATTACAATGCGCTCAGTCCCTATACTCTGCAGGATACTCTCTACGACTACGTAGATCTTCATAAATTCATTTTCCCGCCCAGCGATTTCGTTCCCATCAATAAAATAGGATTTCTGCTGCATGGTAATGATCCTCAGACCAATGGCATGTGTGGCTATCCCTACGAGAGTCCCGCCTATATAAACAGTTATCCCAACGATAATCCTTTTTCCTATGTCTACCCTTACGGAACTGATTATCCCTGGTATAATCCGGTCTGGCCGGAGTCTTCCAACGATATTGCCGGCTGCACCGAGAGGGGTGATCTCCATATATATGGAGCTATCGCGCAACGTCGCCGCGGTTTCGTGCACAGATCAGGTGGGGATGCCTACAATCACCCCAATGCCATGGAATGGGACCTTTCCGAATTCCATTACGATGGCACCCACCCCTCTACCGGGTATAATAAGGATTATCATTATGATACCCGTTTTCTGGTTATTCAACCGCCGGACTACCCGGAGGTTTACCGGGGCTTTGGTTCGGAACTGGTAGCTTCATTCAATGAGGATTCCTGGATGTTCAAGGTTCCTACAGAATAAATAATAATGCAATATATTGCGAGGAAATATGGCTAAAAAAAAGAAAACCAAGTTTAGAGAATCAATCGGTCTGGATATCGGATCGCACAGCATCAAGATGGTGCATCTGAAAAAACAGCATGATGGCTTCAGACTTCTCAATTATGATATCCGGTCCACTGTTCCTGCCGGAGTGGAATACACTCCTTCTGACCTTACTCCGGATCGTTATGCACCCATCATCTCAGGAATGTTACGCAACATGAAGATAAATCCCAAAAAGGTGAGACATCTGGTTTCTTCCATCGGCGGGGATAATACCAGTATAAAGCAGATCCGCACTATCTTTCTTCCCGACGAGGAACTGGAGTCCGCCCTGTTTTTTGAAGCGAAAAAACATCTTCCTATCAGCGGAGCCGAGATGATTCTTGATTATCAGGTTCTGAGTGTGGAAGAGAAAACTAACAATATGAACATTCTGCTGGCAGCAACTACCAAGGAACTGCTGAACGAGCATTCCACCATCCTCACCGATGCCGGTCTAGCTCCCGGAATTGTCGATATTGAGTCTCTGGCTGTTGCCAACAGCTTCTCTCTCAATGCCTTCGTGGAAGAAGGTGTTTATATTATTCTGAACATCGGTGCCCATAAAACCAATATGATCCTCTATGGTCCCCAATCCAAATTCTTTACCCGTGATATCCCCTGGGGCGGATATAATTTTACCAAGGATATCATCAGGGAGAGAGGACTATCCTACGAAGAAGCGGAAGTTTTCAAGCGTGAACACGGCCTCATCAAGGAAGAAGTGGTCAAGGAAGATGGGGCAAAGATCACTCTGGACATCACGGAGAAATCTACTGCGGAACATATTGCCATGGAAGTGAAAAGATCGCTGCGATTCTATGTTAAAGAAGCTGGCAACAGTGATTTCAGGAAGATTTTTCTGGTAGGTGGAACGGCAAAAATGCCTGGATTACCCGTATATTTTACCGAACAGTTAAATATCCCTACGGAAATTTTCAATCCCTGTGTAAACCTGGATATTTCAGATAGATCAAAAATCACCCAGGATCCTCAGTTAGCACTTGCTGTGGGTCTGGCAATGAGACCCGAATAGAGGAGCCCCCATGAATCAATTCTATTTTAATATCAATCTGAACAAATATGGCGAACTCAGGCGCAAATTGGAACAGGAAAAGAACATTTTCCGCAATACGGCCATAGCTTTTGCCTTCTTTACCATATTGCTCTATGTTCTGGCGCTGGTGATGAACAGTAACCTGGCAGCAAAATTGCAGAACCGGAATGAGCTGCTGGAAGAAATCAAAAAAGAGATCAAAGACTACCAGGTGAGTGGTGAATATCTCTCTTCCCGTGATCTGGAGAGGCTTTACAAAATCAGTACCGAAAGGATATTCTGGGCTAAGAAACTGGTAGCTCTTGCTGAACAGACCACCGACAAGATCGCCATCACCCATTTCTCCTTTAAAAGCAATACACTCAGCCTTTTTGGCATCACCAAGGTAGATCGCGAGCAGAAGGAGTTTGATCTTATTCATGATTTCGTGGAAAAAATCAAGAGGAATGAGCAGATAAGCTCCGACTTTCCGGAAATCAAGATTGTCCGGTCCCGCAAGGATATCGAAAAGGATGTTGAAATAATGCGATTTCAGATCGACTGCCTGGGTAAGGAATTTGCTGTCGAAGGAGAAGAGGAATGAATATCAAACATAAATATCTGATTTTAGCCTGTGTCATGATTCTGGTCACTCTCTGTTTCTTCTATTTTACCGGCAGCATGATAAGCAACAAGATAAAGGAGATAAACAGAGTCGATAACAAGATCAGGGTAGAACAGGAAAAGCTCAACAGTGCCAAGGTTCTCAACGAGCAGTTACAGGAAGTATCAAAGGTTATTGTTAACAGCATAACCAAGGACAGGTCGTACAGTTCCGAGGAGACCAACGCTTTTATCAAGAAGCTGGCTGATCTGGCTGACAGGTATAAGATCGCCGTAAATACTCTGGTACCCAAAGAGATCGATTCTTATGGCTCCAAATATATAGAGCATCTTTATACCATGGAGCTTGATTGTACGTTTATTCAGATGGGTCAGTTCCTTTCCGATCTGGAAAGTTTTGATAATATCATCAAGATCAAAACCCTGGATGTGCGTCCACTCTCGCAGGATAAGAAGAACGTCGCTGTAGATCTGGAGCAGGAAACACGTTATAAGGTAACACTTGAACTTTCAACCTTTAAAATCGTCAAGGAGGCATAGTGGAAATCAAGTACATCAAGGATTTCGTGATTGCCCTGGTCGTTATTCTGGTCGTGGCTTATGGTATTCACGATTATTACCTTTTACAGAGGACCCGCGGTATTGCGGAAGAATCCAAATACAAGAGAATAGCTCTGAGCGATGAACTCCTTGGCAAAATCCAGAACATTGAAAACTCCATTCAGGATCGCAAGCAGTTCGTTTTCACTGTCAGGAAGGATCCACTGGAACAGAATCTGATAGTCAAAACCAAGAAGGACCTGGAAAAGCAATGGATCGAACAGGTGGAGGAAATGGTCCGCCTGCAGTCTACCATGATTACCGAGAATGGTGAAAAATATGCTACCATTTCTCATCGGGGTGAAAATAAAATATACCGGATCGGAGATAGTTTCACCTATGGCAAGATAACGGATATCCGCGAAGGTGAGATAGTCTATAATAATGGTGGGAAAAGCAAGATCTTGCAGATAGAGAAACTGCCGGAAAAACCCCATGCGATTAAAGAAGAGACGAGCAAGAAGACAAGAGAATATAACTGGTAAAAAACATAGGATAAAAGGAGAATGAATGAAATCATCAAAATTTAGTTTTGTGAGTTCTGTATCTTTTATACTGATTTTAATATTGCTTTTTGTTAATTCCATTCTGCTGGCAGAAGATGAAAAGGTTGACCTCCTGAACACCAAGATCAGTATTGATGCAGAAGATGGCTCGATCCCGCATATCATATCCACAATGGCGAAACTGAGCGGGTGTAATATTGTATTGGCCATGGAATCGGGGACCACCGAACGGATGGAAACCGAAGAGAAAAAGATAACCATCCATCTGAAGGATGTTCCCATTGAACAGGCTATCGCGCTGGTGGTCAAATCTATCGGGCTTTCTTACCGTCTGGTGGGGGAAAAGACCTTTCTGGTGGGAGAAAGAGATCGTATCGAGGAAGAAATCGGGGAAAGATCATATATTATATACCTTAATTATGTTGATGTAGGGAAAATAACCAAAGCCCTCGAAATAATGCCCGGTCAGTCTGTAGCCATAGAAGGACAGAACGCCATTCTGATCAGGGCTAATCCCGAAACTTTTGCTGAGATCAACAGCAAGATCGAAGAGATCGATGTTCCCCAGAAACAGATAGAGATCAGAGCCAGATTAATAGAAATTTCCGTTAACGATGCAAAAAAATTCGGAGTAGATTGGTCCCGTCTTAATAAACTAACCACCATAATCGCGGAAGATCCCGTTACTCAAAGTGGACTGGGACTTCCCTTCAACTACGACGAGACCAATATTGAGTCTCCTCATGGAGAACTCACCGATTACGGGGTGCTTCCCGAACAGCAATATTTCCAGAAAATGGACAACTGGGAGGATGTAGGTAAGTTCAGCCGCCAGTTGACAGCATTTGATATCACTATTGACTGGCTGTTGCAGAATAACGCTGCCAAATTGCTTACCGATACCAGGATTACAGCGCTTAATGGTGAAGAAGCCGAGATCCATATCGGAGAAGTGGTGCCCTATGTGGTGTTCGACGAAGATAATAATGTCCAGGTGGAACGGGAAGATGTGGGTATTATACTGAGGATTAAACCGAATGTGAACTCGGACGGTCAGATAACCACTCACATTGAACCTGAAGTCAGCTCTGTTATAGAACTGGTTCAGGGTTACGTACCCCGCACCAAGGTTCGTCGCATCACTTCAACGGTTACCGTCCCCGACGGCAACCGGATCGTGGTGGGAGGTCTGCTCAATTCGATGATTACAACCCAGACCAACAAGGTACCCCTTCTGGGCGATATTCCCCTGCTGGGGAAATTGTTCCAGCATAAGTATGAAGTAATCGAAAATACAGATCTGATAGTGGAAATCACTCCTCGCGTGGTGGGTTTTGAAGATCAGAATGTGGAATTCGAATTAGACGAAAGACTCGAAAGAGAATTGATCAAACGTAAATAAAGTGAGGTGATCATGAAAGCCAAGAAATTATTTTATGCAGTTCCCGCGCTACTGTTGATCTTGATGTTACTGCTGACAGCCTGCGACAACCGATCACTAGAATATCCCAAATATACAATTAACATCATTTCTGTTGAACCGGATACCATCTACGCTGATAACAACATAACTTACTCGGAGATTTCTGCTCTGATCAAGGATGAAGATAATTTCAGCGTTACTGGAGAAACTGTTACTTTCCGGACCAGTGTGGGCACCATACTGAAAAATATTGTTACCGACAGTACTGGTATAGCCACCACCACTCTCTGGGATAGTGGAGAGATGGGGCTGGCCGTAGTGGAAGCTTTTATTTCCGATGTTTCCGCTACTGCTTATGTGATGATTGCAGAAACTCCTCCAATTGAAAGCCTCGTGCTGACTATTAGTTCCACTGAACTGAACATCGACGAGGTCACATTGGTCAGGGCTACGGCTTATAATGCAGTTGGAACCGTGCCCAACGGCACCATTATCGTGTTCCAGTGTGATAAGGGTCATTTCCAGACTTCTGACGGCAACGATCTGGGATCTAACGTACAGGCCATTACCACCAATGGTATTGCTGAAGTCTATTACAATGCCGGTCCGCAGAGCGGTGAAGCCACTATTGTTGCCATTATCAGCAATATGATGGCATCGGAGGTGCTTACAATTCATCCCGGTACTCCCCGGTTCATGTACCTTTATCCAGATACCACCATTGTAGCTGCCAATAGCGGTTCTTCGGTATATATCGAAGCAGTTGTGGAAGACAGACATCACAATCCGGTGGAAAGCGGTACAGGTGTGGAATTCAGCACGGATCTCGGTACAGTTAATCAGTATGACAATACCGATGAGAATGGTATTGCAGAAACCTGGTTTTCTCCCGGTATCAATGCCGGCCAGGCGACAATCACTGCTGTAGCTGATTCAGCGCAGGCATCCACCGTGATCACCGTTGTATCCGATGAAGTGCAGACCCTGCAGTTCGCTTTTCAGGGTCAGGTGGATATCCAGGTACAGGGTACTGGCGGTAATGAATCTTTTGAGCTGGTGGTGAATCTTTTCGATATGAGCGGCAATCCTGTGGATGATGATCTGTGGGTATTTTTTGAGCTGCTCAATGCCCCGGAAGGCACTAATATAAACAATATGGGCCTGTCGGATAGTACCATGTCGGTTAACGGTCAGGCAATTGTATCCATTAACAGCGGGACGGAACCCGGCATTGTCAGGGTAAAGGCATTTACTTTTAACTCCTATGGCACCATGATCAGCGCCGAGAAATCTAATATTGTTGTTCATGCTGGTCCGCCCGATTCTGCCATATTCACCATTGGCGGGCACAGCACCGGTATCGAAATGGGCGGAGGTCTCTGGAAAGTCCAGGTTGCAGCCCTTATCTCCGATGCGTACGGCAATCCCGTGAGTAGCGGGACAGCGGCTTATTTCTCTCTGCCGGAAGATCCGGATTTCGCTTCTGTCGAGGCTGATGCCTATGTGGGCAATGAAAATGCGGATGGAGATTCTCTGGAAGGAGCAGCCTTTACCTTCCTGACATACGATGGAGCTCATACCAACGATGTAATTTCCATATTAGTGGAAGTTGGCGGGATCGAGACTTTCCCCGGCACACTGATGCTGCCTATCCAGTTCCCTGAAATCGATATCGTGGCAGTACCCCAGCATGTTGACTGGATGGTTGCCGGTGATGAGGATCCGAAACAGACCGAGATCAGAATAACAGTCCAGGATGGACAGAATAACCGCATTGATAACCAGGTCGTTGTTTTTTCTTCTACCCTGGGCACGCCCCTGGAACCTGTACCTCCAGATACATATGATCCCTATACCGGTCTCACTGGTATTGTAGCAGGGGAACATGGCAGACTGAACAAGATTGTGGAATTTCAGAAAATCGAATGTCCACCTCCAGGTCCGGCAGGTCCGGGATCCACACAGGCCACCATAACCGCCCAGATTCTGGGGACTCAGGTATCCAATCAGGTGAATGTACTGTTGTTCCGTTATGTAGATTGATAGCATATAATTCCAGGAGTATAGATGACTTTTAATCCACAGTTTGCCAGGATCGGGGAGATTCTGGTTCACGAAGGTATTGTAACCGAAGAGCAGGTGAAAGAAGCCATGAACAAGCAACCGAACTTCGGTTTGAAGATGGGCGAAACTCTGCGCAAGCTTGGTTATATAACAGAACAGGATCTACTTCATGCCCTTTACCTGCAGTTACAATACGAGGTGGTTCAGGAAAATGAGCTTCTTGAACTGAATCCGGATATCGTCAAGATGATCCCGGAGCCCTTTGCGGTAGAGAACAGAGTAATAGCGATAAGAAAAGAGGGTAAAACTGTTTACGTAGCCATGACCGATCCGGAGAATATAGTTATTCAGGACAACCTTAAGAAGATCCTGGGAAAAAACATAAAACCGGTACTGATAGGCGAATCTACTTTGACCGATACCCTGGAAAGGTATTACAAGACCATCAGAACAACTTCGCAGGTTGAAGATGCAGTGGGCAGCTTCGAGTTCGTGGCCATGGATGAGGATGAGAATGAGATCACTATCGACTCTTCCAAGGAAGCTGATGCCCCGGTTGTTAAACTGGTCAATTTGATCATTACCGAGGCAATAAAATCAAATGCAACTGATATCCATATCGAACCTCTCACCAAGGAAACCAGGATCAGATTCAGGATAGACGGCGCACTGCGCGAAGTTATGTCTCCTCCTATCGGACTTCATACCGGGATCGTGTCGCTGGTCAAGGTAATGTCAAAACTTAACATTGCAGAACGGCGCCTGCCCCAGGACGGCCACATCTCACTGAAAACCAGTATCAAGAGCGTAGATGTGCGTGTATCCATCGTTCCCACGGTGACCGGTGAAAAAGTGGTTCTGCGTCTTCTCGATAAGGGAGAATTCGGTTTCAGTCTTACTACCCTGGGATTTTTAGAGCGAGACCAGGAAATTTTCCGCAAGTGGCTGCGTCGTCCTTATGGGATAACTATTGTCTCGGGTCCCACCGGAAGCGGTAAATCCACCACGCTGCATGCAGCCCTGAAGGCTATCCGTGATATAGAGACCAATATCGTTACCGTGGAAGACCCGGTAGAATACAGGCTGGATGGGATAACGCAGATCGAAACCAATGCCAAAATCGATCTTACTTTTGCTCGGGCACTCCGTTCCGTGCTGCGGCAGGATCCTGATATAATCCTCATCGGTGAGATCCGTGATGAAGAAACGGCAGATATTGCCATCAAGTTCTCTCTGACCGGGCATCTTGTTTTTACCACCCTGCATGCCAACGATGCTGCATCCACTATCACCCGTATGCTTGATATTGGTATACCGGCTTATCTGGTAGCTTCCTCCCTGAACCTGGTCATGGCTCAACGTCTGGTCAGGCTTATCTGCAGTCACTGTAAAGCTGATTATACCCCTAATGCGGTTGAGCTGAGAGATGCTGGAATCACGGCTGAAGAGGCAAAGAAGATAAAATTCAAGAAGGGCACCGGTTGCGTTCATTGTGATAATACGGGATATTCCGGTCGTACCGGTATCTTTGAGATGCTGGAAGTCACTCCTGAGATCCGGAAACTCATCTTCATAGGAGCAAATCAGGATGAGATCAAGGAAGCTGCTCTCAGGAACAGCATGCTTACTCTACATCAGAGCGGTCTGGAAAAAATGAAACAGGGGATGACCACCATCAATGAGATCATCAAATTTACTGTTGCAGAAGAATTATAAGATAAAGGGATATATATGGCAAGTTTTCAATTCGTAATCAAGGATGCCAAAGGAGCCAGATCAGAGGGTTTGATCAAGGCTGCCACCATGGATGAGGCGATCGATAAGCTTACCCGGGAAGGTGGTACCATTATTTCGGTTAAATCCAGTGGAGAAGGTGCCTTTTCCGGGAAAATGTCTTTATTCGACAAGCTCATGCTGACCATATACAAGATCAGGACAGGTATCGGTCTTAGAACTCTGGTCTTTTTTACACGGCAGCTGGCTACCATGTTCTCTGCAGGATTGACCATTGAGAAATCAATCTCGAATCTGGAGAAAGGTGAGAAAAGCAAGAAATTTCGGGCAGTGCTTACCAAGCTGGCAAATGATATCAAAAAGGGTTTCAGCCTCTCAGAAGCCATGGAACAGCATCCCGGGGTATTCAATCCCCTGTATGTATCTCTGGTGAAAGCCGGAGAAGTCTCAGGAACACTTCATACTGTACTGGATGAATTGAGTGAGTATCTGGAGAAGATAGAGGATACCCGGCGGAAAGTCTGGTCTGCACTGGCCTATCCCATATTTATCATTGTAGTACTTGCGATAGTTGTAGTTATTCTTTTCTACCATATTATCCCCATGTTTGCGCGGGTCTACGAGAATTTCAATGCTGAACTTCCTGGACCAACCCTGATGGCAATTGCAATCAGTAATTTCATCCGTGATAACATCTTCTTCGCTTTACTGCTCGTGCTGGCTGCCTTCATGGCGTTCTTCCTTTTTTACCTTACCGATAAGGGTAAATATATTGTGGACAGCTTTGTGCTGAGATTCCCCGTTATAGGAAATATGCTGAAAAATTCTATATTCAGTAAATTCTCCAGAACTTTCAGCATCCTCATGTCCTCGGGTGTGCCCATCATGGAAACCCTGGAACTCGTGGAAAATGTCGTGCAGAATGCAGTGATCCAGACAGCGATATACAAAGCCCGGGTTATGGTTAAGGAAGGTTACAGTGTTGCCGGAGCGTTCAAAAAAACCGGGGTATTCCCCCCCACACTGCTGCAACTGATCGCCACCGGTGAAGAGACCGGAGACATGGACAAATTGCTGGGCAAAGCGGCTGAATTTTTCGAAAAACTGGTGGATTCCGTTATAGACCGACTTACTTCCCTCATCGAACCTGTCCTTATAATTCTCATGGCCGGTGTGGTGGGCACAATAATCATAGTTATCTATCTGCCAATTTTCAAACTGGGTCTTGCTATCAGCGAGGGGGCAAAATAAGAAATCATAGAGTTACAGAAGAAGGGGTTTAGTGCCTAAATCCCTTCTTTTGTGAAAAAAGAAAGATCATAAATGCAGATTCTGGTAATTATTCTGATCATACTGGTGGGTTTAGCCTGCGGCAGTTTTCTCAATGTCTGCATTTCCAGAATACCACTTCGCCAATCTATAATCATGCCCAGTTCTTATTGTCTATCCTGTGGAAGAAAAATATCACCTCTGGATAATATACCTCTGTTCAGTTTCCTGTTTCTGCGCGGAAAATGCCGCTACTGTCACACAGCAATAGCATGGCATCATCCAGTTGTCGAACTGGTCACACCACTTTTTTTTCTTACTGTATACTTCCAGGCTGGATTCCATTTGAACTTGCTATTTTTTAAGTATGTTCTGTTTATCAGTGGCAGCATAATCATATTCTTCACCGATTTGAGCTATCGGATTGTTCCTGATGTCGTGAGTCTTCCCATGATACTCTGCGGAATCGTTTTTTCCATCCTGCCCGGATCCGATGTTACACTTTTCTCGAGCCTCCTGGGAGCAGCATCCGGTTTCTTTCTATTTCTATTTATTGCAGTTATTTACAACCGTCTTTTGAAAAGGGAAGGCCTGGGGGGAGGTGATATAAAATTAATAGCCGCTATCGGCAGTTTCCTTGGATTACAGGGTGTTTTCTTTACCATTCTTGTATCCTCGGTGATGGCACTCATTATTCTCATCCTGTTCCGATATGATAAAACCAGGGAATTTGCCTACGGACCTTTTCTGGTTGCCGGCAGTTTTTTTTATATTTTAAGCGGTAAATTACTTTTTAAGCTTTACACATCTTTATTCATATAAAAAATAGCAGAAAAAATGTAGGAGTTAATATGAGCTTTAACAAGAAATCAGCAGTTACCCTAATTCTTATGGTATCATGCTTAGTCCTGTTCAGCAGTACCGTTAATGTTGAGGTGCTGGACATCAACCGGGATGATCCCCCGGAGACTTTTGATCTGCGGAATTACAACGGGAATAATTATGTGACATCAGTGAAGAGCCAGCAGGGAGGCACCTGCTGGACCCATGGCACCATGGCGGCCATGGAGGGCAATCTGCTGATGACAGGGAACTGGACCTCTGCTGGAGAAGATGGAGAACCCAATCTGGCTGAATATCATCTGGATTGGTGGAACGGTTTCAATCAACATTTTAACGAAGACCTCGATCCACCTACCGGAAGCGGTCTGGAAGTTCATAATGGCGGTGACTATCGAGTTTCTACAGCTTATCTGTCACGGGGAGAGGGAGCAGTAAGAGATATAGACGGTCAATCCTTCGATAGCCCTCCTGCTCGTTATGAACCTTATTATCATTATTATTATCCCCGGGACGTGGAATGGTTCGTAGCAGGTGAGAACCTGGAAAATATTGATCTGATAAAAAACAAGATCATAAGCGAGGGTGTTTTGGGAACCTGCATGTGCTATAACGGATCTTTTATCAATTATAATTATACTCATTACCAGCCGCCTACCAGCGACATGTTGCCCAATCATGCTATCGGAATAGTGGGATGGGATAACAACAAGGTCACCCAGGCACCGTTACCTGGAGCCTGGCTCTGCAAGAACAGCTGGGGAGCAGGCTGGGGTTTGAATGGTTATTTCTGGATTTCCTATTATGACAAGTGGTGTTGCCAGGAACCGGAAATGGGAGCCGTGTCATTTCAAGATGTGGTTCCCATGCCCTTTGATAATATCTACTACCACGATTACCATGGCTGGCGGGATACCAAAACAGACTGCCAGGAAGCCTTTAATGCTTTTTCCTGTGAGACCGATGAGACACTCAAGGCGGTTAGTTTCTTCACTGCCGTTCACGGTGTTGATTATACGGTGAAGATTTATGGTGAATTCGATGGCAGCGATCTGTCCGATCTCAAGTGCGAACAGTCAGGAACCCTTGATTACTCCGGGTTTCATACCGTTGATCTGGTCGATACGGTGGATTTCAGTGCAGGTGAGTATTTTTATATCTACCTGTATCTTTCCGGCGGAGGCCATCCCTACGACCGTACCTCGGAAGTGCCGGTTTTACTGGGAGCTCAGTATCGAACGGTCGTCGAATCCAGCGCTAGCCCCGGAGAAAGCTACTATTACGATGGCAGCAGCTGGCTGGATTTCTATTATTATGATGATCCTTCTGGTTACACAGGCACTGGTAATTTCTGTATCAAGGGAGGTACTGAGGATACCATTTTCAGTATGATACCGCCTACTGGTTTACTGGCTGAGGTCATTGAATACAATAATATACTGCTGGAATGGGAACAGCCGGGCAGTGCCCGTGAATTGATGGCTTATAATGTCTATCGCAACGGTGAATTCTATGATCAAATAGGTCTGCCTTTTCTGGAAACTTCCTATTACGACGAAAATCTGGATAACGGGGAATATAACTACTATGTAACGGCTCTCTACGATGAAGGTGAATCCGATCCCAGCAATGATGTTAACGTGGAAATAATTTTGCCAGCTCCTCTCAACCTGGTGGTTACTCTCAATGATCCCAATCCCAATATAGTCCTGCAGTGGGATCCACCCTATCAGAGCAGAACCTGTGATGGCTATAATATTTACCGCAACGAAGAGCTTCTTACTTTCACGACCATGACCTGGTACATCGATATCGGAGTTCCTTCAGGCAGTTATGACTACTATGTTACTGCTGTTTATGGGGACTACGAATCAGGTCCCTCCAATATTGTCACTGTGGAGCATACCGGCAACGATGATAACCTCCTTCCTGAATCGACTCAGCTTCTGGGTAACTATCCGAATCCTTTCAATCCGGAAACAAAAATAGCCTTCAACCTGGAGAAGGAAAGCAGGGTTACCCTGGAAATCTTCAATATCAAGGGCGAGTTGGTGCGCACTCTTATCTCAATTCGCTTGAACGCCGGATACCATGAATTGGTATGGAATGGTAAGGATGATAAAGGAGCAGGGCAGCCATCAGGGATCTATTACTGTAGGTTCTCTGCCGATAACTATCAGAAAATGCAGAAAATGACCCTGCTGCAATAACAAGGGTTTACGCGAGGTCGCTTTCATAGAAAGCGACCTTTTTTATATAACTTCACTGCCTTGCCTGCAGGAAGATACTGCCAATAATAAAATACAGGAGTGGTCATGGATACTGTGCTGGTGACCGGTGGCGCGGGATTTATTGGATCTAATTTCATCCATTTTCTTATCAGTAGTTCTTCTTATAATGTCATCAACTTAGATGCTCTGACCTATGCAGGTAACATAAAAAATCTCAGTTCAGTTGAAAAAGATTCCCGCTACCGTTTTATCAAGGGTGATATAACTTCTCCCGAAGCAATCAGGCAACTGGTGGATCTGGATTTTGATTACCTGGTCAATTTTGCTGCAGAAACTCACGTAGACAGAAGCATCCTGGCACCAGACCGTTTTATCCTGACTAATATTCTGGGAACTCAGAACCTGCTCAATTTGTCCCTGCAGAAACAGATCAGGAAATATATTCAAATATCAACAGATGAAGTCTATGGTTCTCTGGGCAGGGAAGGCTTTTTCAGTGAGAACAGTCCCCTCGATCCAACTTCACCCTATTCTGCTTCCAAGGCTTCTGCAGACTTGATAGTGCTTGCATATTTCAAGACCTTTGACCTCCCTGTCAATATCACCCGCTGCTCAAATAATTATGGTCCCTATCAATTCCCGGAGAAATTGATCCCCCTGATGATCAATAATGCCGTGAAGAATAAACCTTTACCTGTATACGGTGATGGCAGTAACATCAGAGACTGGATCCATGTGGATGATCATTGTCGTGGTATCCTGCAGGTCATGGAAAAAGGAAGGTCCGGGGATATTTACAATATGGGCGGTAATTCCGAGAAGCAGAATTTGGAGTTAGTAAAAACTATTCTCGAGATTCTGGGTAAACCGGAATCCCTCATACGCTTCGTGACCGATCGTAAAGCCCACGACTGGCGATACGCTGTTGATTACAGCAAGATCAGACAGGAACTGAGGTGGGCACCGCAGGTTAAATTCACCGACGGGATCAGAGATACTATAGCCTGGTATCTCAACAATCAGGACTGGCTGGAGGAGATAGTCTCCGGAGAATACCAGCATTATTATGAAAAAATGTATTCCACTCGCTAGGATAGATTTGTTGAGTTTTTATCAATTTTTTATGCTGGATTTATCAATAATATAAAATTGCCTTTCTTATTATAACATTAATCCTTTTATATTTTTTCCGACAAGATCGTAAAAAATAAGGCTAATCCCGATAATCCTGATTAACAAGTCTTTACCGCAGTTCCGGGCAGGAGTTGAAAGATAACCCTGTTCAACTTCGGACAAGAGGTGTTCATTAGCGCACGTTTTATTATGCAAATTATGGGATAATATGACACATTTCATTATTAATCTGTAGATTCTGAATATGGCATACAAAATGCTTTCATATTTCCCAGCGGGTAAGGAAAAAAAAGAAGTCTGTTTCTGGCGGGAAACAGACTTCCGAGAGAAGTTGAATTAAAAGCATTAACTCAACATCCGACGTTACTAAAAAAAAACTCTCACCAAAAAAGGCAAGTATTTTTTCAACTTCCCGCCTGAGTCTTATATCCGCAAATAATTTCTCAGGAGTTATACATGCACTTTACCAGGACACTTATCGCTGTTACAATTGTACTTTTCTTCTATATATCAGTCTACGGGGAAGACATTTTTGAATTGATTACAACTGGTAATCTGGAGTTAATCAGAGATGAAATTACCAGGGATCCTGAACTTTTAAACAGTAGAAACGAGAATGGCCTGAACCCTCTTAATTTTGCCGCCTATTCTGCACAACTTCCGATTGTGAAATTACTCCTGTCGCGTGATTGTGAATTGCGGAACCGTGACCAGGAAGGAAGCAATCCCCTTCACAATGCTGCTGCCGGGGGAAATATGGAAGTGGTAGAATACCTTGTTGATCTGGGATTTTCTTTGCAGAATACTGATGATAATCTCAATACCCCGCTTCATTTTGCAGCCGGTTCCGGTAATACGGAAATGGTAATGTACATGCTTGCTCGGGGTGCAGAGCTTGATCTGCAGAATATCAACGGTACAACTCCCCTTGTATTTGCCGTGTTCAGCGGTAACCTTGATATGGTTAAACTGCTTGTGGAAAAAGGCGCAGATGTTACCACTCCCAATCAGTGGAATGTACAACCCCTTCATATTGCTGCCTGGAGGGGATATCTGGATATCATGAAATTCCTGCTGGACCAGGGTGCTGACCTGTATGCTGTCAGCGATTCCCAGGAAAATGCCCTGATGTGGGCTGTGGTTGCCCGGAGATTCGAGACCGCAGATTATCTTATTTCTCTGGGATTGGGAATAAATGATCGTACAGTTGCAGGTAGGACAGTTCTACATACCGCTTATAAAGCACCCCTGGAAGCGATTCAGTATATGCTGGAGAAGGGAGCTGATGTAAACGCTGCTGACACTTCGGGAATTACACCTCTGCATGATGCTGCCTGGAGAGGGGATGTCAAAGTGGTTAGATTTCTGGTGGAAAATGGAGCCAAAGTAAATACACGCAGTAACCAGGGAATGACACCGATTCTGAATTCTGCCTTCACAGACAGTGTGGCAGTACTGCGTTATCTTCTGGAACAAGGTGCTGATGTCAACTGCTTCGACCACGAAAATAAGGCCTGTTATTCTTCCTGGGGAACTCCTCTGCTTCAAACTGTGAAAAGAGGAAAGCTGGAAATGTCTAAGATGCTTATAGACCACATGGCAGAGGTTGATCTGAAAGAAAGAAGCAGTCTCAGGGTCCCTCTTCATTATGCCTGCATGGCTGGTTACAGCGATCTGGCGGATTTACTGATCGATGCTGGAGCTGATATCGATGCAAGAGACATGTTCGAAAGAACACCACTTTTTTATGCTGTAAAATATGACAACAGGGGGATAGTGGAAACCCTTAAAAGTTTGAACGCTAAGGGTGGCAAGGTAGATAAATTCTACCTTAAGGATTGGCTATCGCAACAAGTTAAGGATGGTGAAGCTTTGCTGTGGTATTTAGGTCATAGCGGCTGGGCTGTCAAGACAAGTTCCCACTTTTTGATCTTCGATTACTGGGAAACTGGAAGAAAGGCTGACACGCCCGGTATCAACAATGGCTGGATTGTCCCTGAAGATTTGCCAGACGAAAATGTCATGGTCTTTGTATCCCATGAACATGCTGATCATTACGATCCCTGCATTTTTCAGTGGAGGGAACACGTTCCCCGGATCCAGTATATCATGGGATTTCAACCTGAGACGGATGAAACCTATACCTACACTCCTGCCAGGATTGATACAACCATCAACGATGTCAGAATATGGACTATCGCATCAAATGACTCCGGGGTCGGTTTTCTGCTGGAAATTGACGGTGTTACTTTTTTTCATGCTGGTGATCATGCCAATCGACAACGAGATTTCTCAGGTCCCTATCTGGATGAGATCTACTATCTGCAGGGATTGCAGAAAAAGATTGATTTTGCTTTCCTGCCGATCAGTGGATGTGGATTCGGAGACCTGGAAGCGGTTCGGATGGGTGTTTATAAGACCAGCGAACTATTAAACCTGCGTTGTATAATTCCAGTACACGCCGGTAATGCAGAATTCCGGTACCGTGAATTTGCTGCCACTGCTCAAGCAGATGGCGTAAAAACCAATTTTATCTGTGCAGAACAGCGTGGTGACCGTTTTCAATTCTCAGAAAACAAATTTATCATGCATTAGGAGAAAAAAATGAAAACCAATATTCTTATCATTGTATTCTTGTTTACCGTGTGTTTGACAGCTCAAGAACCTATATTGGACTATAATCCGCAAATTTTTGATATAGAACTGCCTCAGGGTGGATCATCCCTGGAATACCTCAATATTTCCAATCTCGGGGACGAAACCCTTTATTACACCCTGAACCTCTGTGCGGGAGAGACCAGGAATGACGGCAGAGAGATCGATGATTCGGAATTGACCTGCAATCAGGAAGATTTCATGCCAGGTTCTACCGTAACCTGGATCTTCAATCTGCATAACAACACCACTGATGATGAGAATTTTCTCGATGTCATTTTCTATTTTCCTGAACAGGTCGTGGCAAATTCTGCTGGTGACTTTATCGGTGGTTCCGGGGGGGTAATGGAATTTCTTCCTGAAATATCAACCTCGAACATGCTGATGTGGCATGGAGAAGATGGTGAAGGCAATGGCGTGATCCACAATGGCGATACTGCAGTTGCTGAAATCAATGTCACTATTGATCCCTGTTATTATGAAGATCTGGACCTGGAATATTTTATCTATGGTGATAATGGCAATGTGTTTTCCGGAGTCTACACCTTCCGGACACTCTGTATTGGCTGGTGCTTCATGTCATGCTCCAGTGGGGAACTGGAACCTGGAGAATCTGATACGATCGAATTACAATTCTGTGCAGGTGGTCTGGGGGAAGGCCTTTACAGCGCTGCAATGATAATTACTGACAGTTGTCGCGAACAGTATGAGATCCCCATCTATCTGACCGTTCTACTGGTGGATAATGATAATAATAATCTGCCTGTCGATCTTATTGCCCTGAGTAATACACCCAATCCGTTCAACCCGTTTACCACGATTTTTTATACAACGAATTGCTCACAGCATGTTCGTCTGTCCATTTACAATATCAAGGGAGAGATCATCAGAAATCTTCAGGATGGAGTTGCCCCTGCCGGGGAACATGAACTGGTATGGGACGGTACTGATGCAAGTGGTAAGCAGTTGCCCAGCGGAATATATTTCTGTAATCTCAGCACAACCGGGCAGACCCTGAGCAGGAAGCTTTGCCTGCTGAAGTAAAATGCTTATCGGTGCTTACAGAATGTTAAGATATTTCAGCACTGCGAAAATTCTGAAAAGCCATGGCAGAAAGAGAAATGCTTGCAATAAAGAAAGCCTGATTCCGCATTCATAAACGGTTAGACAGCATGGACTGCAACAGTGTAAATTATGGTTTATTTATTGCATTATAGAGGGGGCCTGTGGCTGAACAGGCCCTCTTATAAAAAAGTTTGTGGCGGGAAACTTTGGAATGAAAAAAGTGCTGATTCAACATCCGACTCGATTTAATAAAACCTTCTAATATTACTGTAATCGGGATAATCGATTCGGATTTACCGTCATTGGGGAGGATATTGTGAGGATGAAAATATTACAGGTATTTCTGGTCCTGATTTCGATTCTTCCTTTGTGCGGTGATGACATCGAATTCTTAGAGCATAATATTACCAGCAATTTTTTCCAGGTGAATACCGTTTTTCCCGCAGATATAAACCGGGATGGTTT
>JAFGRJ010000174.1 GCA_016935235.1 Candidatus Cloacimonadota bacterium | reverse complement strand
CTTACCCTTCCCCCCCGTACCATATATTTCAAGGTGTTTACATCAACATATATCCGGGAATTATCGATCCAATTCTCGATTTCGGCAATAATCCGCTCATATTCCCAGCCCCGGTCTATCGCCTCGGCAATCCTCATAACGATCAATCCCTGTGATACAGTAAGCTGCCTTGAATTGAATACCTTGATCGTTTTATCTTTGATATTATCTGTCACCTGCAGGGTAGCATTGTAAATGCCGGTCAATTTATCAGAGATGTGAACGGCTATGATCTTTTCGTAGTGACTGGAATAGAAGGAATAAAAATTCTGCAGGAGTTGGGGCGATGGTTGTGAACTGCGAGGATGTACCTTCCCCTCATGCAGCATCCTGTAAAACCTTTGAGCATCGATAGTAATCTTGTCCAGGAACTGATTATCACCGAAAATTATCGAGAAAGGAATCTGCTGAATCTGATACTTTTCAATCAATTCTGCAGGCAGGTCGCAAGCACTATCAGTTACAAGACCAATTTCATATTTCCTGTTATGACCTACCTCATACTGCTTTTTCATATCATCAACCTTGATGCTGACTATTTTACCATACTGCTTGATGAAACCAAATAATTCAGCCGGATCATTAGTATGAATATGAAGGTGAAGTTTATCAGGAGAGCCGGCCAGTATAACTGAATTACCCCTCTCACCGAGAAAATGACGGAACTCGGGAACACTGTATGAGAAATCCTTGATTATACATTCAGAACAGTATCGGTAATCGGTATTCTCATCAATATCTAAATTTATCCTATCATAAAAGTTTTCAAAAAGTCTCTGCTGTCTGATGTTTTTCAATTTCCCATGATTTATAAAACTGTAAATGCCTTCCAGAAAATCAACAAATCCTTTGGCTCCAGCATCTACCACACCAGCTTCTGCCAGAACTCTCAATTTTTTTTGTGTGTCTCTCAATGATTCTCTGGCTACCTGAAGTGCCTTCACCAATATTGTGGCGAAATCATTGTGTTCCTTGCTGTGGATTACCAGCGCATCCACCCAATCCTTGATCACAGTGATCATGGTACCTTCCACCGGTTCCAGGATGGATTCATAAACGTATTTCATGGCTTTTTTGGCTGTAACAGCAAAACATTCTACATCTATCCTGTTACCGCAGTCAATTTCCCGGCTGATGCCATGAATGAACTGAGCGAATATGATGCCTGAATTCCCCCTGGCTCCCAGCAGCGCAGAATCAGCTATGGAACGAAATGTCTGAGTAATGGATTGATATGTTCTGCTGCCCTCGATGATAGAGCGCATTGTTGATGCAAGATTAGTGCCTGTATCGGAGTCTGCGACTGGAAAGACATTGATCTTGTTTAAATACTCCTCCTGCTCAATAATTCCCTCTCCCCCTGCGATAAATGCATGGTACAGGCGCGGTCCGTTTAAATATTTTATTCTCATTTTTACCTCATTATCCCCAATTCTGGGGCATTTTTACTATCCTGGATATATCATAACCTATAACTTTTAATCCTGCTAGTATCTCCTGGTACGTACTTTCTTCCATTCTTGCTTTGCGAGCCATAATCCAGACATATTTTCTATTGGGTACCCCAATTACAGTGTAACTATAATCCTCAGCAAGATTTATAACCAGATAAGGAAATTTAACCGGCCAGAAAAATCGCACCCTCCATTCCGCATTGGTCTCAGGATTGAATATATAAGCTTTGGCTGTAAGCCTTTTCACATCTTTACCTAATTCATTCTGAGAAAAAGTATAATTTATACTGATCTCATTTTCCGAGATCCTTTTATAGGACTCGATTCCATTAACAGCCGATCTCTCAATAAAATTGGGAATCAGGGCAATAACATACCACTCACCCATGAAACGATCCAGATCTACAAATTCCACAGTTTCCATATAATACTCCCTGCAAGAAATTGTCATTATCAAAATTATAATCAATAAAATTATTATTTTAGTCATGTTTTTTTTCCAAAGCCACCTCAACAGCATCGATTAACGCGGTACTCTCAGGTGTTACATTGCTACCAAATCTATTAATTATCTTGCCTTCCCGTGATATCAGAAACTTGTTGAAATTCCAGGTGATCTTTCCACTGAAATCAGGATTAGTATCTTTACTGGTCAGGTATTTATAGATGGGATGAATATCCTTGCCCCTGACGGATATTTTACCGAAAATGGGAAAACTTACACCATAGTTCAACCGGCAGAAATTAAGGATTTCTTCATCAGTACCCGGTTCCTGATTCATAAAATTATTGGCAGGGAATCCCAGAATAACAAAACCTCTGTCCCTGTATTCCTGATATATTTTCTCCAATCCTTCATATTGCGGGGTAAACCCACACTTGCTTGCCACATTTACTATTAGTATCACCTGTCCCTTATATCGTTCCAGTAGAATTTCTTCGCCACCACTGCTTTTTGCTCTGATTTCATATATATTATTCATGGAATTTTCCTCCGCAACCGAATACAGGGTCATTATGAGAAACATCAAAAGTATATTTACTCTCATAATAATCTCCTCATTTACTGAAATTATAATCTAAATAATGTCGATGTAAAATTATATTTCACCTATTAAAATTTTACAGTATAAACAAAGGATGATCCATTATCCCAGTCGTTCTGAAACTGGAATTATTATGGTCATTATTTGTATAACATTGTTTCAAAAATTCTCTGTCTCATAATGATGGATGTACCAGTAATTATGGTTAAGACTGTATTTATTCAAAAGCAGTTAAATAATTATTCGCAGGAATGAAATTTTTATTACAATTTTAAATTTGTACCTGGAAAAATCTGCAGAAAGGTATCTCTGTTACCTGGCAATTCATTATTCAATATAAACATGTATTGTATAGAAGGTATTCAACCCATCTTCCAGTTCCAGTAACAGCAGATCGCCTTTTTCGCCATTACGTGCAATATCATAAATACTTTTCCAATTAATGGATTGCAATTTCATGTTCATGAAATTCATTTCAGTTTTTACTACCGCTAGTTCAGGTATTATTTCCAGACCTGTTTTCAACAACCAGAGAGGAATCCGCAGCCGGAATATGTTCCTGTCATCTCCTGATCGGTGTATCTGAAAGACAAAATCAGGTTCCTTATCGATAGGGGGAGATTTTTTCTTCTGCAGAACTTCAATCAGTTCATTTCCATGCCGGGCTTCAATTTTCCCTGCAGAGACCATTTCCAGGATTTTTCTTATATCATTCATTGGTTATCCCTGTTGCTTTTAACAGTTTTTCAGCTTCGACAACGCTAATTTTCCCATCCTGAAGCATCTGAAGTATTTTCAGGCGAGAATTTTCTCTGTTAGCGGATTCATTATCTTCCTCAGTATCACGGGTAATAATCTTATGCACTCCCTGCAGTGAATTTTTCAACGAATGAGAAATTTTATCCATTATTTCTGCAGTCTTTTCTTCGGATAATTCTGCTTTCATTGTTTTTTCAATACTATCCATGGTTTTATCAATACCTGCCTCAATCTTTGTGGAAAAGTTGATATTTCTGATTTTCTTCTTTGCCTTTTCAATTCCTTTCCTGACTTTTTCCTGGTAGTCCAGAGGTATTGACTCCATAACTCCTTCCAGAAGATCAGATATTGTAGAAAAATCATACCTGTTCTGCTGTGTTGAACTTGAACCGGCGATAATAATACTGCCGTTTTCATTTTCTGCTTTTATCTTCACCTTACCAGATCCACGGCTCATACTTATTTTCCTGGATCCTTCAGAAGTATCTCTTTTATATTCCGCATCCAGATTAATTCTGATCGAACCGTTCCGGTTGTATGCCTCCAGATCGACAGGTAATGATTCAGGAACGATGAGATGAATTTTTCCGTTACGGTTATGGAAAGCAAATTCACCATGTTCGATAGAAGCAAAGTCGTAATACATCATCCCATTGTCGCACTGAAGAGAAGCTTTTAAAAGCTTAGCTGCCAGTATCCTGATGATACCGTTCTCAGCCTCAACCTTCAATTTTCCCTCAGCAGCAACGATCTTTACAGGGCTGTTTTCGGATTTGATCTCTGTTTCGCCTTGAGTAGATCTTATCTCAATGGGGCTATTCTCAGTTTGAATGTTTATCCCACCTTTAATTTCTTTAAGAAAGACGGGGCCGTTTTCTGCATTGATGGCAATGTCACCGGTGATCTTATTAAGGGTCAATGGGCCATTCTCGGAACTGATCTCCTGCTTTCCTGCCAGATCCTCTATCGAAACTGGAGCATTTTCCAGGTTAATATTGGCAGTGGTTTCATGGGGTACATGCAATAATATTTCCGCTTTAATGATCCTAATTGCTCGGATATAGGAAATGTTTATAGCCAGAGTATTTTTAGGTTCATCATGTCTGGTCGTGAAAATATCGTCGACAGATATTTCTTCACCCTGTCCGTTCTCATATTGAAGGTTCACATCAAGTAATGTCTCCCCTTTGTCCCATCCCTGTATTACCACAGGCAGATCACTGGTTTCAAGATCCAATTTTAAACCGGGAGCAGTGTTACAGAGCATTTGCTTGCTGAGTTCTTCCATATCAATTATCCTCCTTTAAATTCTGCAGAGCTTCCTCCACCGAAATTTTCCCCTGCTCAATCTTTTCCAGTATCTCCAGAGAAATTCTACCTTTGTCAGGTGAGGGGCAGAGAATCCTGGCAATTTCGGTTAGACGGTTTTTTACCGTGGGATAAGATATTCCCATGATCTTCTCAACTTCCCTGATGTTGCCCTGAGCACAGATAAAAATCCTGACAAATTCCTGCTGGGCTGCGGTTAATGAGGCTAATCCCCCTACCATAAACTTTCCTTTTATACTGGTATCACAAACAGGGCAATGATACTCAATTATCTCCAGGTTTCCATTACATACAGGACAGTACTGCAAACGGTCATTCATCTTACCTCCCTCATCAAAAGAGAAAATGTTATTTAATATTGTCAACAATTATATTGATTTATTTAATTATTATATTAAAATTTTTAATATTATTTGTCAGTATGTTAATATTAAATAAAAGGGGAGGGTTATTAACCCTCCCGATTTTATTACTAAATTTTCAGCAGTATTTATTTAAATTTATATTCTTTTCCCCTGGTGAAGCCATCAGGAACGGTAAAAATATTGTCCTGTAGATCAGTGATTTCGATTTTTACCGTTTCGATGCGATAGTCTATTACCTTTTCATAACCACCTGCTTCCAGCTGTTTTTCTTTTTCCAGGCTTTTTCCTATTGATTTAACCAGACCTTTTTTCAATCCGGTAAGTCCAAATTTAGGTTTTTCAACCGGTTCTTCCTCAATGTTTTCCGGTGGTTTTTTCATGAAATAACTACCTGTTATCAGGATGGGGTATCCTTTGATTTTCTGTAGTTGTGAGTAATCGGGTTCATGGACAGCTGGCTGATTGCCCGAATTCATACTCCTCAGAATATTCACCCACTCGGTGCCCATTATTTTCTGTGTTTCCTGAAAATCAATTTCCATACTGCTAGCCTTAAACAGATTCTGATAGTATTCGTTTCTGATGCGATTAGCTTCTGATATGGTTTGATTTTCGGCAGTGGTGAAAAGAGTGATAAAAAGGCTGTCGGTCTGGTGTTCTTTGGTCTCCGTGTTTTCAGTTTCAACAATATATATTATATTGTATTCCTCTGTCATAAAATCATTGATGTTACGGGATATTTTCATGTCAGTAACCTTCAATTCATGCCTGACGATTCTCACTGGTGCTTTTTCAGATTGCTCTTCCTGTTTATCTGGGGCAGCATCTTCTTCAACATCGTGACTGAAGAATTCACGCAGGGGGATTTCGCTATATTTCTTACTCTTATAATCCAGCGTTGTGATCAATTCACTTTTCAGATCTATGATCTTTCCATTCTTGCCTTCAGAGAAAAAGCTGGCCATTATTTTACCAAATATTCCCTGTCCTTTCATATCGCTGTTACTAACTTCTTTCATTTGCATTATCCGATAATACCCGTCTTGTTCACTGGTAAATTTGCCTAGGCCAGGAAAATCGACCTCTGTTTTACTTACCTCGTACAGGTCAGCCAGCAGAAGCGAGTTCAACAGAAAAAATATCATGATACCAAATAAAACTATTCTCATAATATCCTCCTATATTGTAGTTTTTTGTAGATATCCGATTAAACCATCCACTTCAGTATGAAAATCAGGAGCAGCATCAATCTGCAATAAGATTTCATGATTTTTCACAGTGGTATAATTGCACCAGCCTTCCATAGATTCCAGAATAAATCCAAGTATCACCAGTTCCTTTTCTGCAAATTCAGCAGTATATCTCTTGGTGCCGTCGTTCAGGATCTTAATATCAATTATTTCAAGTTTCACAATCTCAGTTGTTTATCAGTGCGGTTTTCAGAGCATCCTCCACTCTGTCAACCAGAATCAGGTTCAGTCCTTTCTTGATCTCATCCTGAACTTCGATAAGATTGGGTTCATTTTTGCGGGGAATGATAATATTCCTTATCCTGGCTCTTTTAGCGGCAATCAATTTTTCAGCCAGACCACCTACCGGCAGCACACTACCGGTGAGGGTTATCTCACCCGTCATGGCAAGATCATGTCGCACTTTCTTGCCTGAAAGTATTGAAATCATTGCAGTGATCATTGTTATCCCGGCTGATGGACCATCTTTGGGAATTGCTCCCTCTGGAATATGCAGGTGAAGATCCGTATTTTTATAAAATTCCTCATTAATTCCATATCTGCTTGCATGCAGACGGGCATAGCTGAAAGCAGCCTGGGCAGATTCCTGCATTACGTTACCGAGTTGGCCTGTTAACCTTAATTTACCTTCACCCTTCATCTTGATAACTTCAATCTGAAGAGTCTCACCACCATAGGCGGTCCAGGCCAGGCCCGTAACAATCCCTATGGCATCCTTGCGGTTGACTTCAGAATACAGGTGTTTGGGCACTCCCAGATATTCTTCCAGTTCCCCCTGCTTAAGAGTGAGTTTGCTGGCTGTCTTGCCCTCAACTACCTTTTTGACCACCTTGCGCAGGATCTTGGAGATCTGGCGTTCCAACTCCCGGACGCCAGCTTCCCGGGTATAGAGGTTGATTATTTTCTCTATTATATTGGTTGAGAACCTAATATGAATTTTCTTATCAACCTCATGTTGCTGCATGACCTTGGGGATGAGATGGCGGATGGCGATCTGAACCTTTTCATAGGTAGTATAGCCAGGAAGTTCGATAACCTCCATCCTATCCAGGAGAGGTCTGGGAATAGATGTAAGGGTATTGGCAGTGGTAATGAACAGCACTTGGGAAAGATCATAACTGAAATCAAGATAATGATCGCGGAAAGTACAATTCTGTTCGGGATCGAGAACTTCCAGAAGAGCAGCAGCTGGATCTCCACGGAAATCCATACTCATTTTATCGATCTCATCCATCATGATTATAGGATCTGTGGTCCCAGCTTTTTTCATGCTCTGAATGATTACACCCGGTAAAGCACCCACATAGGTGCGACGATGTCCCCTGATTTCTGCTTCATCTCTTACTCCTCCCAGAGACAGTCGAACGAACTGTCTTTCCATGGCACGAGCTAGAGATTTACCCAGAGAGGTCTTGCCCACTCCCGGGGGACCTACAAAGCAGAGAATCTGACCTTTGATCTTTTTAGCCAGTTTAACCACCGCCAGATATTCCAGTATTCTCTCCTTAACTTCTGATAAACCATAATGGTCATCATCGAGAATTCTTTGAGCATCCTGGAGTTCAAAATCCTTGAGACGGGGTTTCTCCCAGGGTAGTTCCAGAATCCAGGAAATATAGGTATGGACAACCGAGTACTCGGGTGAATAGCTATTCATCCTTGCCAGTTTTTTCATTTCCTCGTCGATTTTTTTTCTGGCTTCAAGGCTAAGGTTCAATTTCTTGATTTTCTCTCGGAATTCATGCAGATCTGTCTTCTCTTCACGCGAAATGCCCAGTTCCTTATTAATGGCTTTAATCTGCTCTGTTAAATAATACTCTTTTTGCAATTGATTGAGTTTATTTTTTACCGAGCCATCTATTTTGTTCTCAAGTTTTAATATCTGAATTTCTTCATTAGTTATCTTAAATAGCTTATCCAGTGATTCATAAAGGTCATCCAGTTCGAAAAGGCGCTGTTTTTTCTTGATATCAATCTGCATGTTGGCCAAGGCAAAATAAAAGAATTCTGCAGGCTTTGAGGAATCGTGGATCGGGATCATGGCTTCTTCGGGGATGGTTTTATTAAGCTTTACATATCTGGTAAAGGATTTCTTAAAGGAGCGCAGCAAAGCTTCCATCTCAAGGCGAGGTCGGGTAATTTTTTTGGTGCTTTGCTGATAGTAAGCTTCCAGAAAGTTTTTATTGCGTTGAAATTTTTTAACTTCAATCCGGTATTTACCTTCTACCAGCAGGCGTAAATTCCCATCGGGCAGTTTCAACACTTGCAGAATCTGACAGAGTGTTCCGAGCTTGTAAAGGTCTTTTGTTTTGGGATCCTCATCAAGTTCAGCATTCGACTTCTGAGTGAGGCAGACGACTCTCTTATTGGAAGCCAGAGCTTCCTCAGCTGCCCTGATAGAAGCATATCTACCAACAAGCAATGGTGTTATGGTGTTGGGAACAACAATGGTATTCCGGAGTGGAATCACCGGATCCGTGAAAATTTCAGTTATCTTATTAACTTCTGCCATGAATTATCTCTCCAATAATTTAAAAAGATAGTATAAGATATTTCCTCTTTGTCAAATGTATTTTTAATGACGGGAAAACTCAAAAGTATCAAATTCATACCCCAATGATAAATAGTAATTCAATTTTTGTTCTTCGCTCATGGCAATGGCAAATCTAAGTGGACCCAGAAGAGAATCATATCCTATCTTGATGCCGGCACCATGCAGAAAATTATCTTCTTCGGGCAGCCAGATATCTGTATTACCCAGACTGAGAAAATTGTACTGAAGATCCATGAACAATCTGTTCATTATTCTAAATCTCAGAGCGAGGGTATTGATTTTATAAATGGGAGCACTTTTCTCCCGGGCTTTCAGCCCCAGAAAGCTTTCATATCCTCCAATATAGAACGGATCGAAGGGGATATCGAAATTTTTAAAATAAGATCCATACTCAAACTGATATTTAAAGGAAAAATGCCTGGAGAAAGGCAGAATAATTCTGAGCCGGGAGAAGAATTTCTTAAAACCCTCATCACTATAATAATCTTTTTTTGCTGCTGTGAATTTCGTCATTATTTCAGTGCCACGCATTGGAAAAACATAATCATCCAGACTGTCATGATATATTTTAAAGCCAACCCCGCTGGCTTTGAAAAATGTGTCATCGAAGGCGGCAATATCCCGGTACATCTTGATACGGAAAGTATAGATGAAAAGTTCTGAAATCAATGCTTTATTAATATAAATTCCCAAACCCACAGTACCCCCGACTTCACGGGAATTCACACTCTTCATCTTCTCGTGATCTTCGTTGTAAGTAACTAACCTGAATTCTTTTAAATAGGGGAACAATCTGAAATAGATACCCCAGGTCTTCCCGAAATTCTTAACATAATCCAGATTAATCTCAGTGATATTACCAAGTTTAAGATTACATAGCATTTTGGAATTTCTCTGCAAATAATTATTCAGTTCTACCGTAACACCGGCAATGAATTCGTTCTCCTCGTTATAGCTGAAACTCAGGGCAAGATGCTTGCGATTTTTCTCCTTCACATGCACATCCAGCTGGTAACCTAGGCCTGATGGCACCAGAGTCGGATAAACATATTCAAAAAGATTGGAGTTAAAGACATTATTTACAGACTGCTCTATTTCTGGTTGTGAATATTTTTTCCCTGTTTTGAGATTGAGAAATTCTTTTATCTTGGCTTTGCTGAGATAGTTATTCCCTCTGATATTGATCTCATTTACAAGTATTTTATCAGAAATAAACTCACAATTGTGGGGGTAATGGGAAACAAGCAGAGTATCCTTTCTGGAAGAAAGTGCAGCTCGAGCTGCTTCTTCACCTGCCCTGATTATCTCTGTCACCCGGTCAAAATCAAGAAGATTGAAATCATCAAGTTCTGGTTTGATTAAAATATCAGCCAGAGCTGCAGAGCTTTTTACATTAGCCGTGATACCAAAATTCACCGTCTGGTCGAGGACAGTAATCAAGCTGTTAAGTTCCTCTCTGTTTTTTAAACCGGAGTTTGTCTGTACTCCTATTATAAGGTCTGCGCCCATATTTCGGACAATTTCAGTGGGAAAATTGGCTTTCACCCCTCCATCAATATAGTATTCACCTTTATAGGCAAAGGGAATGAAGATGGTAGGCAAAGACATGGAAGCCCTGATTACCTCGTGGAGAGAACCTTCCGAAAATACCTTGAGTTCACCATTGCAAATATTGGTGGCGGTACAGCGAAAAGGTACGGGGAAAGCATCGAAATTTACACAGCTGGAAGAGGAGTAGGTAAACCTGAAAAGTGTATTAATCAGGTTATGCCCTGAAAAGAAAGCGGGGGGAATTTCAGGAAGGAAATTCTTGTTTAACGAAAACAGATAACGGGCATAGGGTTTCCAGCGCTTTTCCCCGATGTAATAATCACGACGGGGAACTACATCATTGAGCAGATCTCTCCAGGAAATATTCAGCAACATGTCCTGGATTTCCATACCTGAATAACCCATGGCGTAGAGACCTCCAATCAGGGCACCGGTGCTTGTTCCAGCCACACAGTCAACTTTTATGCCATATTCATCAAGCACCTTAAGCACTCCAACCTGGGCCAGACCTCTTGCTCCACCTCCGCTAAGAGCAAGGCCTATACTCTGCAGGCAATAACTCCAGGACAATGGGATAATAAGTAAAATCAGGAGTATTATTTTTTTCATTTTCAGCAAAAAAGACGAAGTCGGGCTTCGTCTTTTTTCATGTATAGAGTCTCAAATAAATCACTG
>JAFGRJ010000173.1 GCA_016935235.1 Candidatus Cloacimonadota bacterium | reverse complement strand
GAGTTTCACGGTTTCGTAATCAAATCCTTTCCGGTAAAGGTGACTGAAGATTTTTTCCCGCTTCTTGCTTGTATCGAATCCTTCATATCGGGAAAGCATTTTCAGGATCTCTATTCTGATGATATCCTGAAGATCTGTCTGTGAATAATAATCTTCCAGGGCTGTAAGGATTGTATTTTCAGGAATACCGTGACCCCTGAGCTTGTTTCTGATCTCCTGGGGGCTTTTATTGCGAGACAACATGCTTATGGTGTTAAGTTCAGCGAAACGTTTATCGTCGATATGGTTTTCTTGCTGTGCCCGCAGGATTAACCCGGCAGCCAGATCATTACGCAGGGACAATTTTTTCAGGAAATTTCTGCACTCCTGCACCGATCTTTCTCTTACTGCCAGAAAATCCAGCAACTTCCGGTGGCAGTAAGATGTTATTTCCTTCTCCAGCACAGCAGCCTGTTCAAATGTTAATTCTGCCTCATCCTCATCAACAGGCACAAAAACCTGAAGAAGCCTGCTGGGCAGAATTCCCCAGGTTATATCATCTACATCGACGTAATAAACCGTAGTGCTTTTATTTCTTTTCTTTATCTTCATTTACTGGAATTTTAAGACCCAGTGTTTTTTTCACTTTCTGCTCTATCTCTCTTTGAACATCCTCATTTTCCATAAGGAATTCCTTTACCTTTTCCGTACCCTGTCCGATCTTGATATCACCATAAGAGTACCAGGATCCACTTTTCACGATGATATCATTTTCCACCGCCGTATCTATGATCACGTCCAGGTTGGAGATACCCTCTCCGAAAATAATTGGGAACTCCACGTTCTTGAAGGGTGGAGCAAATTTATTTTTCACTATTTTTGCTTTAGTTTTATTGCCAACCACATCCGCATCGGAACCGATTCTTTTAATTGAAGACACCTTTCTTACCTCGATACGGACGGAAGAATAGAATTTCAGGGCTACGCCACCGGTGGTAGTCTCCGGATTCACGTAAGCCGGCACCCCTATTTTCATTCTGGTCTGGTTGATGAATATGACCGCGCAATTTGATTTATTAATGATACCCGTTAGTTTGCGCAAGGCCTGGGACATCAGCCGTGCCTGCAGACCAACATGGGAATCCCCCATGCTTCCCTCGATTTCAGCTCTGGGAACCAGGGCAGCTACAGAATCGATTACAATCAGATCCAGAGCATTGCTGCGGACCAGAGTCTCTACTATTTCCAGAGCCTGTTCACCTCCGTCGGGCTGGGAAAGCAGCAGATTTTCCGTATCAACACCTATATTGTGGGCATAACTGGGATCGAGAGCATGTTCCGCATCAATATATGCACAGACTCCTCCCAATTTCTGAGCTTCTGCCACTGCATGGAGACCGAGGGTGGTTTTACCGGAGGCTTCCGAACCATAAATCTCAATGATTCTCCCCTTGGGGTATCCACCAATACCCAGGGCGGCATCCAGATTTATAGCTCCGCTGGGGATAACACCAACCTCCACCTTGGGCCGATCGCCAAGCCGCATTACCGTTCCCATTCCAAACTGCTTATCAAGCTGATTCATGGCCGTCTTTAAAGCTGAAATCTTGTCTTTATCTACCATATCTACTCCTCTTTGAGATTATAGGTTTCGATGCATTCATATATCGGTCCTTCTTGCCGCAGAATACTTTGATAGAAAGTAGCTCTGGAAATTTCAATAGTTTTTTTTGCTATCTCTGTCGTAAGAATTTTACTTATCAGAATTTCTGGCAACTTTTTTTTGACCCTCCCCAGGGTGCAATGCAATTTCAAGGGTTTGCGGTCAATATTGCAGTGCAATTCCTGAAGCTTGTTTCTTATCAGCTTGGAAATTTTGAAAATATTATTACTCGCAGATTTCATTTCAATCCAGATAATGCGGGGAAATTTTCCGGGAATAATTTCCAGAACTGGATCGAAAAATATCAGTTTCGGCGTATCGATAAATATCTGACCGAAATAGGACGCCAAATCCTGCAGATCCTCGTTCCTGGTATCTCCGATGAATTGCAGAGTAATATGAAGATTTTGCGGTTCAACCCATTTCACCCCATGCGCGGAATAGTTGCAGAAGTCTTCTATCAATCTGATCAGGTCTGACTTGAAATCTTCCGGCAGTTCCAGGGCAAGAAATGTTCTCATCAGCGTTTATAACCGATATCCCGCAGAAATTTCTTTCTGGCGGCAATATCGCTGTCCAGTTCTATTCCCTGTGGTGATTGACCGTCTATAACACCCAGCACGCCATTTCCCTGTTCGGTCTTAGCAAGAACCACCTGAACCGGATTTGCTGTTGCACAGAAAATTGATACCGTTTCCCGGCAGTTACGTATCGCCGGAAGAACATTAACAGGAAAAGCATTCCGCAAAATAATCAGAAAGGTATGTCCAGCTCCCAGTCTACGTTGATTCTCTACAGCCATTCCCATCAGTTCATTATCATTACCTTCCTTCCGGACCAGACAGGGTCCAGATGCTTCATTAAAGGCAAATCCGAATTTTATGCCGGGGAAGCTATTAACTAGTTCCTCATATATGTCCTCTACTGTCTTGATAAAATGGGACATTCCATAAATTATGTTACAGCCTTCTGGAAAACGAATAGGTTCTACTCTCAAATCCATTATCTCCTCCCAGAAAAATTGTTATTGTAGAAATTGATCATTAAATGATGGGCTGATAAAAAAAAAGACCGTGAACCGGTCTTTCCTAAACGACTTTTCTAACTTTATTCGCTCTTAAACAAGAGGTGCAGATCCTTATCCTTTGAATTTTGCCTTCAATATCTGCCTTTATCTTCTGCAGGTTAGGATAATACTTCCTCTTGGTTGCATTCAAAGCATGACTGCGATGATTTCCTACTAAGGGCTTTTTACCACATATATCGCATACTCTTGACATAATATACCTTCCTGCTAAAAAATCAGTTCCAAAAAAAATTTCCAAGTGTTTATCTGGCAAGATATTTTATCGGAAATTTAATATTTTTGCAGGTTTTTTCCTAAAACTGTGTCTGATAATAAAAATTGTTGAAGCGAGATTAATGTCAAAAGCAGAATTTGAATCGATTTTGAGGAGTGAGGGAAATCGTATCTTCAATTATCTCCTTAAGATTCTTCGCAACAGAGAGGACGCCGAGGATCTGCTTCAGGAAGTATTTCTGTCCTTCTATAAAAAAATGAGCAATATAAACGAGAAGGCTTATTTAAGTTACCTTTATAAAACCGCTTATCATAAATCTCTCAATCTTATCAAAAAGGAACAGGTAAGAAGGAGAATATCTACTGAGGTCCCGGGAAATTACATGAACAACCTGACTTCTGAAGATCCTGTTGAAACGAAGGATAAAAATGAAATAATCATGAATGCATTTCGAATGTTAAAGCCCGGGGACGCCCTGCTTCTCGAGTTAAGATATTACCGTAAAACAAGTTATAAAGATATCGCCCGGTTGCTTGCTCTATCCGAATCCGCTGTTGATTCACGCCTGGTGAGAGCCAAAAGAAGATTAAAAAAAATTATCCTGCAGAATAAAGACATGAGCGATGTCATTAATGACGGAGGCAATAAAAAATGAACAGGAAGTGTAAATGGTTAACTAAAATCAGTTCCTTTCTGGACAACGAACTGGATGCAAGAACGGCGAATACTCTACGTCATCATATCAGCAATTGCCCCCAATGCCAGGCGGAAACAAGATCATTAATGATCCTGAAAAAGAGATTGATGAATTATTATGAAGAAGCACTTCCTGAACATATTATCCAGAAAATTCTGGCGCAAGCTTCCAGCCTGGAACTCACCCAGAGGAGGTTTACCCTTGATGCCCTTCCCCGGTGGGCTATAGCTGCCTGCGCTGCTCTTGCTTTTTCACTGGGTATTATATTGAGCAGTATGGTATTCAGAACCTACAATACTAATTACTATGAACTGGGTAGTACCAGTTTTTACAGTTATTTTGCAGGAGACGAAAATGTCCATTAAAGCTTTGACCATCCTAGTTATCATATCCCTTGCCTTCAATGTAGCCTTTCTGGCGGTATTTGTGTTCCATCAGTTCCGCTCCTGTCCTCCCTTTCTCAGAAATCATGAGAAACTGGAATATTTTCCCCGGCTACGGGAATACATGCAGAAAACAAGGGAAGTAATAACCCCGCTGCGTGAAGAATTCGAGCAGTTCCGGCAGGAATTTATTGATGAATTAAGCCAGAAAGAAATTTCCGAGGAAAACCTAAGAAACAACCTGGAAAGAACTCTGGAGAAACAGATGACGATGGAGAAACAGCTGGGCGAAAGATTGATAGAAATAAGACTGAAACTTTCCCCGGAAGAGGCAGAACTGTTTTTCAGAATGCTCCCGCCAGAACCTTACCATGAGAAAATCCTCAGGAGAATTCAACGATTTAACATGAATAAATGAAAAAAGGAGTAAGCATGAAAAAGACCTTTTTTACAACTTTAATCGTAATTGTTTTTACCGGAATACTGAATGCCCAGCATCCCGTGCATGGGTATTTCTGCGATAATAAACCGGAAAACCTGCCCGAGCAGAGGCGAATTCCGCATGATGATCCTCTGGAACCAGTACTTTCACAACTGGAACTTACTTCTGCGCAGCAGGAAGATATGGAGCAATTCGATGAAAATCTAAAAAAAACCAAGATAAGAAAAAACGCTGAGATTGAAATTCTCGAGATAGACCTTCATCAAGCCTTAAAAAACCTTGATTTCCAACAAGCCCGTGAAACAGTAAAAGCTATAGCCCTAATGAAAGAGGAGCTTGCTCTCCTCCGGATAGACAGGCAGGAGCATTTGTGGAACCTGCTTAATAAAGAACAGCGGGAAAAATTCAGAGAATTCAAATATGACCATGAATTTCATAAGATGAAAAGGAAATAACCGGTTATAAATTTTAAACAGATGACAGGTTCCTGCGAACCTGTCATTTTTTTTTCAGTAGATTTATTATTTCTTTTAGCTCTCTTTTTATTCCTGCCAGCATTTCATTTTTGTCGATTCTGAACTCAAGCTCCATCTGGGGTTTCTCCCGCAATGTTGCCTTAAGTCTACTCCGTGCTCCATCAATGGTGAACTTCTGTTCGTATAGCATATGCCTGATTTTCTTTACTATTTCAACATCATCCAGGCTATATTTACGGTTACGTCCCAGAATTTTCCGCGGTTTTAACTGGGGAAATTCCTTTTCCCAGTATCTTAGCACATGTGGTTTCAGATCAAGGAGATTACATACTTCCCCGATTGTATAGTAGAATTTCTTCATCTTCTGTTCCACATATCCTTCAATAAACATATAATAACAATAGCGGATGCCACAATAGTGAGAATAACCGGCAAGATATAGAAGTACCTTACATAGGTTGTCTTTTTATCATAAAGAAACAATTCGCTGTTAATGACAGTCTTTTCATAAAGCTGGGTTCGCGCCAGGTAATCTCCCCGCGGAGAAACGATCAGAGAATATCCAGTATTGGCACACCTGAAAATCTGTTGTCTAATCTCAATCGCCCTGATCCTTGTCATTACGCTGTGCTGATAGGTCCCGACAGACCTCTTGAACCAGGCATCGTTAGTGATGTTGACCAGAAAATCGGTATTATCTCTGGCCATACGGGTGGTCAACCCGGTGAATGCGATCTCAAAGCAGATAAGAGGAGAAAAGGTAAAACCATTTAAATCATAATAGACCGGTTTTTCGCCGAATTCGAAATTTGCCTGACCCAGTTGCACTTTCCACAGCATGGGAAACAGGTCAAGAAAGGGCATTCTTTCTCCGAAAGGAACGAGGATTATTTTTCTATATGCTTCCGAAATAGTGCCATCTGGAAAGAAAATACCGGCGGAATTATAGAATTTATACGGGGAGGGATACGGCGGATAAGCTGCTTCATAATCAGGAAAGCCTGTAAATATCTCTGTATCCAGCTCCCGGGCAAGTTCATGAACAAACATGCGGTAACTGTAGCTCCTCTTCAGATAAACGGGAAGAGCTGATTCTGGCCAGATTATCATCGCAGGATTCTGGAGATCCGCTTCCCGTGTATACTGTTCATAGAGTGCCAGCGTGGTATCCAGATAGGTGGCTTCCCACTTCTTTTCCTGTGGTATGCTTACCTGCACCAGGGAGAGTGTCACGCCTGTCGGATAAAGGTCGATTTTCTTCATTCTCCAGAAACCATAACCGCTCCAGAGAATTAAAAGTCCCGCCACTGAAATGATTAGGATTCTTTTCCGATGTCTCAGGTGGAATATCAAAATGTTGGTTAGGATTATTAGAATAGAAAGCAGGTATATTCCTCCTATCTCGGCTGGTTGCACCAGGACAAGATAATCAGCAAGAGAGTAACCTAGATTGAACCAGGCGAACCTGAATTCTCCCAGATTCTGCAGATATTCAAAAGCTATCCACAGGCACAAAAAACTCAGATACCTCAAAGCTGCTGATATTTTCCAGATCGTTCTTACACAGAGAAACAGAATTGTGAAATAAAGTGCAAATAAAAGTAAGAGCCCCAGGTAACCCGGCAATGTGACCAGGCTTATCCAGTGTAAAGACACTATTGTGTAGGTTGTACTGAAAATAAG
>JAFGRJ010000172.1 GCA_016935235.1 Candidatus Cloacimonadota bacterium | reverse complement strand
TTCCAGTATTCCGAGGAATCGACCGGTATGGGTTACGGTGCAACTTTCGGAATATTATACCAGGCAAGCGAAATGGTGAAATTGGGCTTCACTCTGCGCACACCCACCGAGGTCACGATGGAAGGCAGCGCTGACAACGATTTGATGGCTGCTGCTTTTGCTGCTCCTGCCGAGAGCGATTTCGATCGTGATGTGACCTGGCCTTTGTGGATTGGTGGAGGTATAGCGCTGAAACTACATGAAAAATTCACATTATCCCTGGATGCTCAATACAGCCGCTGGTCCGAACTCGATATTCTTAAGACCGAATACAAAGATTCAACCTGGGCACTGGTCACTGGTGCCAGTGGTGATGATGAATTCGTACTTGACTGGGAAGATGCTACTCAAATACGATTGGGCTGGGAATACCAGGCTTCTCCCTGTTTTGCAGTTAGAGGTGGTTATTATTATGATCCTGCTCCTGCTCCCAATGAGACTCTGAATATTCTGTTCCCTTCCATGACCAATTCCGTTATCACAGCAGGTCTGGGATATTGCAAGGGTAAAATCGATATAGATTTCGGTATTGAATACCTGTTTGCAATCGAAAGGAGTGCTCTGGCATCAGAACATAATATGCCTGGTCTGCATCATATGGATGTATTGGCTTACAGTCTGGGGGTAGGATACAAGTTCTGATAAAATCGATCTTAAAAAAAAGAGCCGGATTTTCCGGCTCTTTTTTTTAATATTTAAAGGCACTGCTCCCAATGAATTCTCTGATGATTGAATTGGAAGGGACCAGGTCATCTTCTATGCTTTTTATATGCTTGATGTGTTCCAGCAGGCTTTTTGCCTCCAGATAAACTACCGAATAGGGAGAAATATCCTGGAGCAGAGGTTCAATGTATTTTTTCAGAACGGCCAATTCATAATTCAGGATGCTGTTGAACATGAAATCTGCATTTTCCTGGAAGGGAAAAATATTTTTATCTTCACCTTCTCGGATGGATTCCCAGAGAATGAGAGTTTGTTCTGCCCTGTTTCCCCGGAATTTATGATCCCGGACGATTCTTCTTATTTTTCTGGAATCGGATGTACGGATACGGTTGTGAGCGTCAATATTAAGGTTGTTGAGTGCACTGACGTAGATTTTCAATTTCTGGTTAAATGGAATAGATTCGGTTAATTTATCGTTCAGTCCGTGTATTCCTTCCATGATAAGGATATCATTTTCGCGTAATTTAAGTTTAAAATGGCTGTTCTCGGTCTGACCGGTAAGAAAGTTATACTTGGGGAGTTCTATCTCCTGTCCTGCCAGAAGCCTTTGCAGGTGATTATTGAGCATTTCTGTATTGACAGCATCGATGCTCTCGAAATCCAAAACACCGTTATCCTTGCGGGGGGTGGTCTGCCGGGGATGGAAGTAATCATCCATATTGATAACATGAGGATAAATGCCATTCACACGCAACTGGATAAAAAGCCGTTTGGCAAAAGTGGTTTTACCGGAGGAAGTCGGCCCCGCAATTAATACAATCCGAACTTTCTTGTTCCATGAAATCTTGTTTGCTATATCAACAATCTTGTTTTCATGGAGAGCTTCCTCAATCTGTATGAGTTCCTGAATCTTGTAATCCTTGATGGCTTTGTTGAGGGCGCTGGTATTATGAATATTCAATATACTGAGCCATTTATCATGTTCCTGATGAGTTAAGAACAATTTCTTGGGAAGAATGAACTTATCTATTATCTCTAGATTCCCCATGCGGGGAAATCTGATAATCAGACCGGGAGATTGATAGATGAGTTCGAAACTTGTCAGCATCTCGGTATTTTCAGCTAGCTGACGGATGAAATAATCAAAATATTTGCCACACTGGTAAACGTTCATTTCAATATCGAAACCTATGTTCTTGACTATGTCATCCCTTTTGAAATGAGAGAAAATCTCTCTGGCTTTTTCTGGGGACAGCTGCATCCGGGTAATGGGCATTTTTCTCTGGATGATGCTGTTTATTTCTTTCCTGAGGTTTTTTACATCTTCCGAAGTTAACACATAATCATTAAAAACCTCACAGAAAACACCATCACCCACTGAGTGTTCGACCACCAGCTTCTTATGGTGTGGCAGGATATTGAAGAAAGCCTTCATGAGAATAAATATTCCAGTATCCTGATAGACAAGATGACCTGCCGCAGACAGAACGCTGATGCAATTTAAACGGCAATTTTCACTTAGCAAATAATCAGAGCAGATATAGGCGGAATCTTTCTGGTAAGCAATTATTCGATAAGCAGTTATATCGCTTGTACCAATAAGTTCTCTGATTGTAACAGGTTGAGCCACAGAAAGTGTCTTCCAGTGTTCGGAATCCAGTGTTAATTCGACTTGGAACAAATATTCCTCCTTAAAGTAATAATTTTAATATTTTTACATTTATTTTAAGTCAAGAAATTTCCCTGCTTTTTTCTTTGACATTAAAAAGCATAATTTAATTTACGCAGCGGAGGAATAAAATGAGGAAGCATGTAAGAAGGGATTTAATCCAGTATGCAGGTATAATCGTAGGTGCGGTTTTTTTTTCCATGGCTTATTCCTGGTTTCTGGTCCCCTACAAGATAGTCCCGGGTGGAGTAGGCGGTTTATCCCAGATATTGTTTCATTTTTTAGGGATTCCCATTGGTATCTCCATGATCATTTTGAATTTGCCACTGTTTATATTCAGTTTCATTTTTTGGGGCAACCGTTTCGGATTCAGGTCAATTTACGGACTCCTGTCAGTGTCTCTGCTTTCCGATCTTCTCAGTCTGCAGAACCTTTACAGTATAGGCATTATCAAGGATCTTACTCCCTACACTTATTATTTCAAAGGTCAGAGAATAATTGCCATGTTGGGACCTGATGATATATATCTGGCTGCAATAGCTGGTTCAGTACTGCTGGGACTGGGATTGGGGATAATATTCCGGTTTCGTGGTTCCACAGGGGGTTCCGATATACCTGCTGCATTTCTCAAGGATAGATTGGGGATATCCATAGGTACCGGTTACTGGATTGTAGAGACACTTATCATTTTTACAGTGGGTTTTATTTTCAAAGATCTTAGAATTATCATCTGGGGATATATCAACCTTTTCATTACTGCCAAGATAACAGACCTTGCCAGTGAAGGTCTGCCCTATGTAAAGGGTGTTTATATCATATCTCATCACAGTGCAGCGATCCGGGAAGAAATATATGATAAGATAAACAGAGGTGTAACATTTATCAAGGCTGAAGGTGGTTACACCGGAGATCGCTATGATATGCTCTTTTGTGCCATGAACAGAAGACAAGTGGCAATTGTACGAGATATTGTCCGCGATATTGATCCCCGGGCTTTTGTTCTGCTTACTGATGTTTCTGATGTCATGGGATACGGTTTCCGGAGTAGAAATATCACTCTGGGTGAAAAATAAAATTTGACTGGAAATCCTGTAGACATAATTTAAATGTATAAACAAAAGTGGAGTAAGAAAATGGGAAAAAGCCAGCTGATTTGCACTTTATTTTTAATTTTAACGGGAACATTAGTGTTCGCTGGGCAGAGATTGGCTGTATTACCGCTGCATGCCAATGGCGTGGACCAAAGTACGGTTCAGACCTTCAGTGAACTGTTAAGAAATGAATTAAGCAAGCATGATAAATTCAGTCTGCTGTCCGGCAAGCAAATGGACCAGTACGGTGAATACTGTATGGATTCGGATTGTGCTGCTGACATAGGTGAGAATGTACAGGCCGACCTGGTTCTGGCGGTGAGTCTGAATCGTCTGGGTGAGAAAATCATAGTTCACTTCATTCTGACCGATGTGCATAGACGCGAGACCCAGCTTGCGGACAATTCCTCGGTACCGGGTGTAGACGAACTCGATGTTATGGCCAGGAGGATTGCGAACAGCATCAGCAGTGGTAAATTAATTGATCAAACAGCGGAAGTCGGTCAGGTATTGAAGGAAGATGAAAAAGCTTTTATTCGGCGCAAGGCTGCCAAATATCTGGGTCTGACCTTCGGTTACACTTATCCGCTAGAAGGATACGAAGATAAAGATAGAGTTTTTTCCCTGAACCTTATTTTGGGTTATGACACAGGCAGTCTCATGGCGGGAGTTCAAGGAGGAGCTCGTTATGGAGTTACTGCTTCTGTGTTCTGTGATTACCTGTTCAGTAGAAGCGATTTCAGCCCCTTTCTAGGTCTGGCAGCAGGATTCCACTGGGTAGCTCACGACAATGAACCTGACAAACATGAAGACGGCTTCATGCTTGCTGCCAATGCTGGTCTGGTGGCATTCCGGACCTACAATTTCCAGTTGAGAGTGAATTGTGAATATGCGGTAACTTTTAATGATTATGACGACAGTGCTCTTACGCTGATGATAGGATTATTAAAGAACTGATCAATTTTCAGCTTCCAGATCATTGAAAATTACCTGATTGATCCTTATTGCACTGATCTTGTTCTTATTCTGGTCAAAAACCTCGATATGAGTGGGATAAGTTATCCCGCTAAAAGTTGTATATTCCAGGAAATATCTGGATATTTCATGCTCGCGATCCTGCACGATCTCGTGATAGCGAAGACACCACGGCAGATGAGAAACGCAGTCTATGGCAAGTTGAAAACTCATCTGTCCATCATCCAGGAAAAGGATATAACAATCCTTATCCTGAATGATCTCCTTTTTCTGGTAAACTGGACGAAAAGACGCGGGATATTTGCATATAAAGATGACATTCCTTTTTAAATTACCCTGCAGGACACGGATCATGTTTTCATTGAGATTCTCATAATATCCTTCATAATATTTCCTCCATCCCCTGTCTCCCTCCACGATCAGGTCCATACCCTGAAAATTGAGATGCAATTTATCAGGAAATTCAACTTCAACAAATATGGCAAAGCTCAGGGCTCCCTCTTCGATGGGTTGCCAGTTCATGCCATAAGTGGCGATTTTTTCCACAAAATCAACTCTGCCTACAGCCCTGATCATCTTTTCCATAATGATGGCAGTGGAATCAGCATCAATTTCGTTGTGATCTTCAGAGGATTGTAAGATTATAAAGGGGAAAAAAAGGATAAAAACAAATAAATATTTCATTGTCGTACTCTTAGAGGAATAATAATTTATATGGTACCCTAATTGTCAAAAACTAAAATTCAGCAGGTCAAGGCATGAATATCCCGTGAGGGTTTCAGGATAGTTACCTGCTGCTGACTGCCAGTTTTTTGATCAAGACCGATGCTGAGCCACAGGCGGAGGTATCAAAAATGAAATCATCGGCAATGTCTTCAACATCCTTCAGCATCTGGAGTATATTTCCCGATACGGTAAACTGTTTCAGGGAATCTTTCCTTTCTCCCTGTTCATAAAGAAAACCTTCGGCAGAAAGAGAAAAATCACCCGAAATGGTATTAGCCCCGGCGTGCATACCCTGCAGTGAGACAATCTCAATAAGCCTGGCGTGACGTGAATAGAGTTCATTACTGGTGACATTTCCAGGTTTCAAGAAAAAATTCGTGGGGGAAACAGACAGGATCCCTTTATAATCACGGGCAGCATTGCCAGTGGAACTGACCCTATCTTTCCGGGCTGTAATGGTATTATGGAGATAACCTATTAATTTTCCCTTATCAATAAGGACAGTTTTCTGGGAAGGATAACCTTCACTATCAAAACTTCGGGTGGAAAACCCCTTTTTATGCAGGGCGTCATCGATAATTGTAACCTTGTTACTGGCAATGATCTTATTTAGCCTGCCTTTCAAGAGTGATTTACCTTCCTGAACCGACTGAGCGCTGAAGATACTGGAGAAAGTAGCGAGCATGGTAGCCATCATCTCATTGTTGAATATTATCGGATAACCTCCTGATGCGATTTCTCTTCCACCCAGGAGCCCTATAGCTTTCTCAACGCTTTTTACAGCGAGTTTATGGGGATCGAAATCACTGAAATTCCGGCTGATGATAAAATCGAATCCCGCTCTTTTATCATCCTTTTCCGCGGCCAGTACGCCTACGACAGCATAGGCATAATTCTGCCTGTCTTCTTTATGCAATCCTCTGCTGTTAGCTATTTTAATAAAGCTTCTGCCATCGCCGAAGGTAGCAAAAGGCACATTGATTATCCTTTTATCTGCTTCTCTGGCTATTCTCTCGACTTTTTTGGTAAAATCAATTTTACTGGCTACATCTACCGCATCCAGTTTCCTGGAGTATACCCTGGGTCTCCGGGGTATATCAGGGTAGCTGGAGAATTCTATCTTATCGGCATCTTCAGAGAAACTGCTGTTTTCCACAGCCTGATCGACTATTACCCGCAGTGTTTTCTCATTAAACTCCTCTGTATAGGCATAACCGACTTTATCATCCTTAATAACCCTTACTCCTATTCCTTTGGCATCTGCGTAATTAAAAGATTCTATTTCCTGATTATGTATCTTAACAGAAAAAGATTTATTGGAAGAAAGCAATATTTCGATGTCATCAGCCTTACTGGATGCATAGTTAAAGATGAATTGAAATTCCTTCTCGTACATTTTCTACTCCTATTTTCTGCCGCCGATGGTTATCTCATCAACTTTTATGGCAGGTTGCCCGACATTGGCCGGAACACTACCACTCACCGACCCGCACATTCCCTGGGACAGTGCCAGATTATCAGCTATCATGCTGATTTTTTTCAGGATATCCCCACCGTTCCCAATCAGGGTCACTCCCCGAACAGGCTCCTGAATTTTTCCTTTTTTTATGAGGTAGGCTTCACTGACAGCGAAGTTGAAATTTCCGGTCCCAGGCATGACGGAGCCACCTCCCATTTTTTTAGCATAGATACCCAATTCGGTGGAAGCGATAAGATCTTCCAGTTTACTCTTTCCGGCTGCGATATATGTATTGCGCATCCGGGAGGCGGGAGCAAATTTATATGACTGCTTTCTACCGCTTCCGGTGGTTTCATAACCAGTTTTGACGCTACCCATTCTGTCTACCATATAGGACTTCAGGATACCATTTTCGATCAGCACTGTCTTCCGGGTAGGTAAACCTTCATCATCGATATTCTCACTACCCCAGGCATTAGGTATTGTGCCATCGTCAATAGCTGTTACCAGGGGGCTGGCGATCTGTTCTCCCATTTTACCTGCAAAAATCGATGCTCCCTTAGCCACCGAAGTAGTCTCCAGGGAATGACCACAGGCTTCATGGAATATCACACCCCCGAAGCCGTTGTCAATGATAACGGGCATTTTCCCGCCGGGAGCGTAATCTGCCTGGAGCATGGTTACTGCCCGGCTGGCTGTGTTTCTGCCCAGAGCAGCAGGATCAAGTGACTTGAAAAATTCATAGCCTGCCAGACCTCCTGGTCCTTCCCATCCTGTCTGTTTTTCTGTTCCCCGGGAAGCAATAGAAATAACGTTCACACGTGCATAATTTCTCATATCTTCAGTTAATAAACCTTCACTGTTAACGATGAGCACCTTCTGTATCTTTTCAATAAGGGTAATATCAACCTGGGAAATCAAATCACTATAGTTACGGGAAGAATCGTTGATCTGTTTGATAAAATCTATCTTATCCCGGCGTGATACCGTATCAGATGGAATTGCAACAGGATGACGATCGAAGTTTTTTCTAACGGTAAGATTGATTACCTTGCCATCAGATTTACCCCGAGCTGCCTGACTGACAGCAGCAGCAGCAGCAATAAGGGCTTTTTCACTAAGATCGTTAGTATAAGCATAGATGGCACTCTGTCCATAAAAAACCCGTACTCCTGCTCCCTGATCTCTGCCCACAATATTCTGTTTGGTTTTGTTGTCATTGTAGTTGATCAAAGAATTATAAGTGCTTTCCACGAAGATGTCAGCAAAGTCAGCACCATTGCTGAGAGCTTTATCGAGGACTTTTAGCAGAAGATGTTTCGAAATCATGATACCTCCTTACTCAGGATGGGAATGTGAAAATCGAATTGACCGCTTTATGTCAAGTGATTCTTTTCAATTTTCAGCAGGGAGCATGGGGGAATTCATTTGACAAATTAGGCTCAGAAAAAAGATTTGCTTGCAGATTAATGGAAAAGCTAATTCTGATATGAGGAAAAATATAGTAGCTATTGTAGGAAGTTCCAACGTAGGTAAATCAACCCTTTTCAACCGGATTTGTCATCGTCGCAGTGCTATTGTCGATTTCAAGGAAGGAAGCACCAGGGATCGACGCTACGAGGATGCTGAATGGAACGGGCATTATTTCACAGTTGTTGATACGGGAGGTATTTTACCCAAGTCCAGGGATAATCTCGACAGAGCAGTAAAATTGCAGGCTGAAATGGCAATAGCAGAAGCTGATCTGATTCTTTTCCTTGTTGACACCAAGGTGGGAGCAACTGCTGTGGACAAGGATATAGCAAGGATTCTATATCCCCAAAGGGAAAAGGTGATACTGGTTGCAAATAAAGTGGATAGTGACAAAGATAAATTAGAGATCTATGACTTTCTGCAACTGGGTCTGGGGGAAGCATTTCCTGTGGCAGCAATACAGGGTCGCAACGTGGGTAATCTTCTTGACAAGCTTATCGAGCTTTTACCGCATTATTCCGAAGAACCTGAAACAGAAGAAATTTTGAAGATAGCTATTGTTGGTAAGCCTAATGTCGGCAAATCCTCTGTCCTGAACAGATTGACCGGTAAAAACGACAGCATTATAGATCCCAAGCCGGGGACTACCCGTGATACAGTAGACACCAGAATCAGATACCATGGTAAACCATTGCTATTAATTGATACCGCCGGTCTGCGTAGAAAGGGAAAGGTAGATTACGGAGTGGAATATTTCAGTGTGGTCAGAACGATAGAGGCAATTGAACGGGCTCATCTGGTGCTACTGGTTCTGGATGCTACTCAGGAGATTGCGACTCAGGATCAGAAGATAGCCTCCTATGTCTGGAGAAGATTCAAGGATACCATTATTCTGGTCAACAAGTGGGATCTGATACACAAGGACAATGCAACTCCGGGGGAATTCATAGTCAGGATCAGGGAACAACTACCCTTTCTGCAATATTGTCCTGTCATGTTTGTTTCCGCATTGACAGGTCAGAGGATTCACAGGATTCTCGAACGGATAATGGAAGTAACTGAAGAAAGCAGAAAGAGAATCACAACAGCGGAGCTGAACAGATTTCTGAATAGAATAACCATCAAGTATGCTCCCAGTCATTCCAGTGGCAAGCATGCCAGAATATTCTTTGGTACCCAGATCAAGACCAGTCCTCCCGTCTTCGTTTTCTTCTGCAATAATCCACAGTTGATCACAACCCATTACCGCAGGTATTTAAACAATCAACTAAGGGAGGAATTTGGTTTTTCTGGAACGGCATTCAAAATTTTTTTCCGGGGTAGAAATGAATCAAAGCATTGAAATTATTTTTTTAATAATGGCAGCTTATCTGCTGGGATCAGTACCGACAGGTTATCTCATGGGCAGAGTATTCTGCGGTGTGGACATTCGCCAGAAGGGCAGCGGGAACATAGGTGCAACCAACACTTTCCGCGTTCTGGGCATGGGATACGGGATTGTTACAATGATTCTAGATATTGCCAAAGGAATGCTGGCGGTTAAGTTACTGATCTGGGCAACCCTGGAGCCATCTCCCCTGATTCTGCTCCTGGCAGGTTTGGCAGCTATCCTGGGTCATATCTTTCCCATTTTTCTCGGATTTCAAGGTGGTAAAGGAGTAGCCACGGCAGCGGGAGTATTCATTATACTGATCCCAATTCCCTCCCTGATTGCACTGGTGACTTTTCTACTCGTCATTGCTGTAAGCGGCATCATATCACTTGGATCTCTGAGTGCGATTACAGCGTTACTGATAAGCGTTCTGGTCATTAACATCCAAAATGGTTTCAGGGAGGCGGAATATCTTATTTTTGTATTTGTGGCTTTTCTGGTTATATTCATCCGGCATCGGCAGAATATAAGAAGATTCCTTCAAGGTGAGGAAAGAAAGATCAAGATAAAAAGATAGGATATGGTATGTGTGGTATTTTCGGGATTTACAATAATACCAGAGCAGCTGAACTGGCAACATTAGGATTATTTGCCGAACAGCATCGCGGGCAGGAGAGCTGTGGTATGGCTGTGAATGATGGTATTACCATTAAATTGCGGAAAAAAATGGGATTAGTGAAGGAAGTATTCCGTCCGGAAAAACTCATCGATCTGCAAGGTGATATAGCCATTGGTCATGTACGATATCCTACCCGCGGAGGTGCAAGTGAATACAATGCTCAACCTCATCTTGTAGAAACGTTATCAGGGCCATCTTATGCTCTGACCAGCAATGGGGATCTGGTGAACTATGCTGAGGCCAGAGAAGTTCTGGAATCCAAGGGTGTGTATTTCGCCAGCACGAATGACGGTGAACTCTTATTAAAATATATTGTATACGAGGTGGAGAAAAGGGGCACCAGCATCCCAGAGGCGATCTGTCGCATGATGAAGTATGTGAAAGGCGCCTTTTCAAGCGTACTGGCAACAAAAGAGGAGATGTTCATTTTCCGCGATCCCTATGGTTTCAGACCGCTAACTTATGGTGAGTTGGAAAATGGATCGATAGTGGTTGCTTCGGAAAGCTGTGCACTGGACATATTATTTCCCAGATGGCAAAAAGAAGTACTTCCAGCCGAGATAATAACTGTTTCCCGAAATGGAATAACCACAATGAAAAATGATCCGATGGAATACAGGTCCACGGCAAATGACCGTCATTGTATTTTTGAGCATATCTATTTTTCCCGGCCCGACAGTTATATATTCGATGAGAATGTTTATCTGATACGGCAGAGAATAGGCTGTTTGCTGGCAGAAGATGACGATGTAAAGGCAGATCTGGTCATCCCTGTTCCAGACTCATCCAATTTCATGGCAATGGGTTATGCCAAAAAACGCGGATTGCACTTTGAACTGGGTCTGATCCGGAATCATTATGTGGGAAGAACTTTCATCAAACCGGAGCAGACGATCAGAGATGAGACCGTTTATCAGAAATTCAATCCTCTGCCTAATTTCTTCCAGGGCAAGTCAATTATCCTGGTTGATGATTCCATAGTCCGGGGAACCACCATCAGAAAAATAATCAAAATGATCAGAAATGCAGGTGCCGGGGAGATCCATCTTCGTATCGGTTCACCTCCCGTGAAGTATTCCTGTTATTATGGTATAGATACACCCACAAGTGAGGAATTAATCGCCAACAGCAAGGAAATTGACGAGATCCGTTCCTACATAAATGCTGATAGTCTAAAATATCTCAGCATGGAACAGCTGAAAAGGGCTGTAAGCAAACCCGAAGATTACTGTTATGCCTGTTTCAATGGAGATTACCCGGTACGATGAATAAGCTTAAAACCTGGGATGAAATCCGGGGCATTGTAATCCAGAGCAGAAATGACCATAAAAAGGTTGTATTTACCAATGGTTGTTTTGATATACTCCATGCGGGACACGTTCATTATCTGGAAGAGGCCCGGGGTCTGGGAGACCTGCTGATAGTTGGCTTGAACAGTGACAGCTCAGTACGAAGAATAAAAGGCAAATCCAGACCAATAAATAACCAGGAGGACAGGGCGGTGGTTCTGGGGGCTCTCTGCATGGTAGATTATATTGTCATCTTTGAACAGGACAATCCCTATGAGTTGATATCACTGATCCAACCGGATATTCTGGTAAAGGGCGGAGACTGGTCCCCGGAAAACATTATAGGAGGAGATCTGGTGATATCCCGGGGAGGACAGATCAAGAGCATTCCCATTAGAACCAGTATTTCGACCTCAGATATTATTGCCAAGATAAGATGTGATGACGATGGAATATAAAGAAGACATAGGAACGGTGATCACCTGTGGTAATGGTGAAGCAGTAGTGGAAATCAGCCCCGGGGAAAGCTGCACAAACTGCAAACTGGTTAGTATATGCGGTGGCGGGACCCGGCCAAGCAGGTTCAGGATCAAGACCGGTCTTGCCCTGACAGCAGGTGATAAGGTGAGGATATCTGTTACGGCAGGAATAAGGATAATATCTTCCCTGATCATTTTTATCATGCCGATACTGTTGATGATAATTTTTTATCTTTTCAGCCGGTTTCTGCTGATGTTCAAGGAAAATCTCTCTATTTTAATTTCCCTTGTCGGTCTGGCCATTAGCGGTCTCCTGATTTACATTCTGGATAAGAAATATGCTGCGAAGATCGAATTCACCATAATAGGAAAGGTGGAGGAATGAAAATAAACCTGCATGAAATGGTATTTTATGGTCATCACGGGGTACATCCGGAAGAACGCAAACTCGGGCAGAGGTTCATAGTAAATTTCAGTTATGAAACTGATCCGGTTCATGACCGGGAGATCAAGCATTTCGATGATACCGTGGATTATACTCAGGTATTCGATATTATCAAAGGAGTTATCGAAAACCGGGAGTTTTACCTTCTGGAAAGCTGTACCAATGCCATTCTCGATACGATAATGACCACCTTTCCCAAGATCATCAGGGCTGTAATCAGGATAAAGAAACCTTCCGTCCCTATCAAAGGTTCTCTGGATTCCGTGGAAGTTCAAATGGAAAGAATACGCTAATGCTCTGTTATCTTGGTATTGGTGCCAACCTGGGCGAACGGGAGGAAAATATCACGCAGGCTGTTCAGGAACTGAACAATAGTGGGGAAATAAGAGTGCTGCGACAGGCTGCAATACGGGAAACCCTTCCCTATGGAAATACGAATCAACCCATGTTCCTCAACACAGTAACGGAAATAGAAACTGAAATTTCTGCTCAACAATTACTGGCTTTATGCCTGCAGATTGAAACCAGGATGGGTCGAAGAAGAAGGCAGCACTGGGAACCAAGAATAATTGATATTGATATTTTATTCTACGGTGATGAAATAATAAAATCAGATGATCTGGTCATACCTCATCCTGACCTGCAAAACAGAAAATTCGTACTGGATTCCCTGCTCGAATTATGTCCTCACTGGCAACATCCGGTGTTAAAAAAAAGTATTGCGGATATCGCTGCGATGGTGAAATGAGAAGAACTGCAGCAATAATTCTGGCAGCCGGTAAGGGTACCCGGATGAACTCCGATAAACCCAAGGTGATATTTACTCTGCAGGGAAAAGAACTGATCAACTGGGTTGTTGATACAGCGCTGAGTGTTGCATGTGACCCGGTTGTTATCGTGGTAGGTTATAAAAAGGAGATCGTAAAGGCAGCTGTCCCGGAAAATCCCATTATTCATTTTGCGGAACAGAATGAGCAACATGGCACCGGACATGCAGTACAGATAACCCGTGATTACTTTCGTACTTTCCGGGGAGATATCTTCATACTCTGTGGCGATGTCCCCCTGCTGAAAGCAGACACCCTCAGGGAAATGCAATATATTCATCATCTGGAGCAGGCTGCCGTGACCCTGCTGACAGCCAAAATGGAAGATCCTCAGCGTTATGGTCGCATCGAACGCGATAATAAAGGAAGCATCATAAAAATAGTGGAATATAAGGATGCTTCCGAGCAACAAAGGAAAATAAGGGAGATAAATACGGGCATATACTGTTTTGATGCAGAATATCTTTTTTCCTCTCTCAATGAAATAAACAACGATAATGCCCAGTCTGAATATTATCTGACCGATACTCTGGAAATACTACATAAGCAGGGCAGGAAATTGTCTTCCCTGCTGCTTGCAGACAATCTGGAAGCCAGTGGTGTAAATTCGCAATCCGAATTACTAGAAATGGAAAGATCACTTAATATAATAAAGAAGGTTAGAATATGACTGATATCTTATATTCTCCGTGGAGGTTACAATATATATTAGCAAAAAAGGGAAAGGAATGCATCTTATGCCTCACGCATGATTCCAGCGCGGATGATCAGCATTTAATCCTCTATCGCGGAACGGAATCTTATGTCATCATGAATACATTTCCCTACAATAATGGGCATATCATGGCTGTTCCCTACAGGCATGTCGGCAGATTAAATGATCTGGCCGGCAATGAATTCGTGGACCTTTTCAACACGGTTTGTTTATGTGAGAAGATTCTGGAAAAGGTTTATCATCCTGATGGCATCAATATAGGAATGAATCTGGGTCGTTCGGCCGGTGCCGGGATAGATCAGCATCTGCATGTACATATAATTCCCCGCTGGCAGGGGGATGTCAACTTCATGACCACTGTAGCGGGCACCAGAATTATACCGGAAGCGTTCGAACGCACCTATAAACTACTAAAAGAACAGTTTGACAATGAGAAGGCTGAAAAATAATTTGTCCCGGGCTCAGAAGATTGAATTTATCATCTTGATAGTTGCATTAGTTTTAGCCCTGGGGGTGTTGTTTTTGCTTATTCTGGGCAAGGGAAATCCAGGGAGTGGCAGCAGTGACAGAACTGATATGGGGGCGGTTAAAATAGCCCTTTTGAATGGTTGCGGGTATGAGAAGATTGCCACTGAAGTGAAAGAATATCTTATTGAAAAGAATTATCAGAACCTTGATATTATTTCCTGGCGCAATGTAGACAGAGATATGTTCATATATGATAAGACCCTGATAGTAGAGAAAAAGGATGAACCGGATAAATTAAAGTATCTGATGGGTATTACTGGTATCAAGCGCAGAATTGTAGCCTGGGATGAAAACACGATTGAAGATTTTTACATTATACTGGGCAAGGATTATCAGAAATATTTTCATTGATCCAACAGGAGAAATATGGAGCCAGACTTACAAAAAACAGCAGAAATGATCATAGAATGGGCAGAAGAGAAAAAAGCGGAAAAGATATCTCTTATTGATGTGAAAACCAAATCAGAATATACTGATGCCATTATAATATGTGAAGGCATGAACCAGTTGCATCTGCAGGCGATAGCAGATAATATGATGGACAAAGCCCGGGACATTGATCTGGAATTACTGGCAGTGGAGGGTTACGAAAATGCAACCTGGATACTCCTGGATTTCATTGATATAATTGTTCATATCTTTAACAGGGAAACAAGATCATATTATCATATCGAAGATCTCTGGAACGTTACTCCCAGAAATAAAACGAGAGCAGAGCGGGAAAATGGTCAAAACTAAAATAAGAAAAGATATTTTATCAATTCTGGAGAGTTTGAATTTTAAATACAACGATAAATTCACAGTAGAAATACCAAATGTAATAGAACATGGTGATTTTTCGACCAATGTGGCAATGCTCAATGCCAAGCAAAACAGAGAAAAACCCCAGATCCTGGCGGAAAGAATTGTCGAGAGTTTCCGCAAGAAAAAGGACTATAAATCAGCAGAAGTTGCTGGACCGGGATTTATCAACTTCAAGATGTCCAACAATTTTTATCATAAGATGCTTACCAGGATTATAAAATCGGGAGAAGATTTTGGCAGGTCACCACATGGCCAGGGCAAGAAGGTATTGCTGGAATTTGTCAGCGCCAATCCCACTGGACCCCTGAATGTAGTAAGTGCCCGTGCTGCTGCCTATGGAGATACACTGTTCCGCATCATGAATTTTGTTGGGTATCATGCTTTCCGGGAGTTTTACATCAATGACGCCGGGAATCAGGTGGAGATACTGGCGGAATCAATTGAACTGCGTTATCGAGAGCTTCACGGTGAGAGAATCGGCGAGTTCCCACTGGAGGCTTATCACGGTGAATATGTAAAGGAGCTTGCCAATAAGCTGAATCTGGTTGAAGGGCCCAAACTCTTTCATGTATCTGAAAAAGACAGGCTGGAGCGGATGATGAATTTCGCTCTGGACGAGATAAACAAGATGCAGATGGATAGTCTGGAGAGATTTGGTGTACAGTTCGAGAACTGGATGTCGGAAAAGAAACTCCGCCAGGAAGGGATTCTGGAAGAAGCCCTGAGTTATCTGGCTGAAGCAAAATGCACCTATGAAAGTGATGATGCTATCTGGTTCTATTCCAGCAGATTTGGTGACGAAAAGGACAGGGTCCTGATAAAATCCGATGGTAATCCCACCTATTTTGTGCCGGATATCGCCTATCATCTGACAAAATTCCAGCGGGGTTTCGATATAATCATAGATGTACTGGGACCGGATCATCATGGTTACGTACCCCGCCTGAAGGCTGCCATTCAAGCTCTGGGATATGATGTCAACAAGCTGGAAATAGTCTACCTGCAGCATATTAATTTATTCGAAAGCGGACAGCAGGTGAAGATGTCCAAGAGAGCTGGTAATATCATAACCATGGACGAGTTGATAGATTATGTGGGTAAAGACGCTGCCCGTTACTTTTTCATTGACCGCAAGCCCAATGCTCATTTGAATTTTGATTTGCAACTGGCAAAAAAGCAGTCAAGCGACAATCCGGTTTATTACTGTCAGTATGCTCATGCCCGTATTAACAGCATCATCAAGAAAGCCAAACAGGAAAAGATAACTCTGAAAGATTTCGATATCAGATCACTTAAGAAACTTGATAAAGAGGATGAATTAAGGATCATCAAACACATGTTGAATTTTCCAGCTATCCTGATCACGATAGCTGAAACCAGGGAACCGCACCGCTTGGCAACCTTTGTCCTGGAACTGGCTGGGATGTTCCATAAATATTACGCCAAGTATCAGGTGGTAAATCCTGCCCATCGCGAATTAAGCCAGACCAGGCTTTATCTGATCACAGCCATTATGAACATTATTGCCACCAGTCTTAATCTTATGGGAATTTCTGCACCCAAAAAGATGTAACCCTGCTGAATTTTTCCGTTTTCTAATAATGAGTATGAATAAAATCCTGATTGTATCTGATAGTCACAATAACCAGGTCCTGCTGCGCCAGGCTCTTGCTGCCGCCAGCGATGCGGACACCATTTTCCATCTGGGAGACAATTATGAGGATCTCGATGACAATATTGACCTTACCAGAGATAAAAAGGTCTTAAAAGTTCCCGGAATATTTCATCCCCGGTATCTAAACGGAAGTCTGCCGGTCAGATTATATACGGATATTGCTGGCTGGAAATTTCTTCTGATACACGATCCCAGAGATTTGGACAATTTTGCGGTAAAGGCAGATATAATTCTATACGGACATACACATACCTGGCAATTTAAGAAGCAATCGGGGAAGTATTATATTAATCCAGGGCATTTGAAGAGCAATGATGATAAAGGAAGGATCCCCACCTTTGCTCTTCTGGAAGTAGAGAAAAGTATGATCAGAGTAATTTTCAAGAATATGAAGAATGAAGATATAGAAATTATTAATATCAAGAGAATTCCGGAGGAGAAATGACCATTGAGGAAATAAATAAGAAAGTAATAGAGAAAAGTGAAATTATCGAAAAGCTTCTGCAGGAAATAGGCAAGGTAATCGTTGGACAGGATTATATGATCAGAAGGATGCTGGTGGGATTGCTTGCGGACGGTCATATTCTTCTGGAAGGTGTCCCGGGTTTAGCCAAGACATTAGCGGTGAGTACTCTGGCGAGGACAATTCAGGCTTCATTCCGCCGTATTCAGTTTACTCCCGACCTGTTACCCGCAGATCTGATCGGTACCATGATCTATAATCAGAAATCGGGTGAATTCACTCCCAAAAAGGGTCCAATTTTTGCCAACTTCATTTTGGCAGATGAAATCAACCGGGCACCGGCCAAAGTACAATCTGCGCTTCTGGAGTCGATGCAGGAGCGCCAGGTAACCATCGGGGATTCCACCCATCCCCTGCCCAAGCCTTTCCTGGTAATGGCTACGCAAAATCCCATTGAACAGGAAGGAACTTTTCCTCTTCCCGAAGCTCAGGTGGACAGGTTCATGCTCAAACTCATCATAAATTATCCCAACCGTCAGGAAGAAGCTCAAATCATGGAAAGGATGGTGAACAACGATGAAATTCCTGTAAGTCCGATCATCAGTCCCAAACAGATCATTGAGCTTCGCCAGCTGGTGAAAGATATCTATATGGAAGCCAAGATCAAGGATTATATTCTTGATCTGGTCTTTGCCACCCGAGAACCGGGGCAATTCAAAAACCTGGAGAAGCTCACCGATCTCATTGAGAATGGTGCTTCTCCGCGAGCCTCCATTTATCTGGCTCAAGCAGCCAAAGCGCATGCCTTCCTGGAACATCGCGGCTATGTCACCCCGGATGATATAAAAGCCATTGGCAGGGACATTCTGCGTCACCGTATCATTCTTACCTATGAAGCAGAAGCCGAAATGATGACCCAGGAAGAAATCGTCAACCGTATCTTCGATGAGATTGAGGTTCCCTAATACTCTTTTCTACCAGAGCCATAACTATGGATACTACAGAAATTCTCAAAAAGATAAGAAAAATAGAAATAACCACCCGTGATATAGTCAGCGAACTGTTCACCGGGGAATATCATAGTCTTTTCAAAGGTCAGGGACTGGAATTTTCCGAGGTAAGAGCCTATCAGGAGGGAGACAGCTTTCGTCAGATTGACTGGAATGTATCTGCCCGGATGGGGCATCCGTATATAAAGAAATTCGAAGAGACCAGGGAACTCAATGTTTTTTTTCTTATAGACAGCAGTGCTTCCACTCTTTTTGGAACCAGGCATTACCTGAAATCAGAACTGATAACCGAAATAACTGCTGTGCTTTCCTTCTCAGCTCTTTCCAATAATGATAAGGTCGGTCTGATCCTTTTTACCAACGAAATAGAAAAATATGTACCTCCCCGTAAGGGGCGTAAAGCAGCTCTGAGAATACTGCGGGATATACTCTATCTGGAACCGGAAGGTAGGGAAACAGATATTGGGAACGCTGTGAGTTACCTTTATAATCTTTTGAAAAAGAAGAGTATTGTTTTTATAGTTTCCGATTTCTTTACCGCTGGTTATGAAGACAGCCTGAAAATACTGGCAAAGAAACATGATGTAATTGCCCTGCGTATCCTCGACAAGGCAGAAAGAGAGTTGCCACCAGCAGGATTAATGTATTTTCGTGATCCGGAATCGGGAGAGAGAATCACCTTGAACACCAGCAGCGCAGGAGTACGGGCAGAATACAGGTCCCTTTTCCTGAAGCATGATGAACAGGTTAAGGAAAATTTCAAGCGCATGGGCATTGACCTGGTAACCCTATACACAGATGAGCCCTATGTGCCGGAATTAATGAAATTTTTCAAATTCAGAATTCGCATTAAGAGTCGAGCGTGAATAAAAATATCCTTTTACTCATTTTATTACTCAGTATGATATTGAACGTTCTGGCGCTAAATCTGGACTATAAACTTGAAAAGCCATCACAACTGTATATCGGAACACCATTCAAACTTAAGATAGATATCACCACATCATTGACGGATAGTATTTTTGCTCCCCGCAGCGACACACTTGATATTTTTGTGCTCAGAGATATCCAGCAAACTGAAACGCTGACAGAAGGAAAAAAGATAAGTCATGTCCTGATGACCTTTCAGCCTTTCGATACTGGCGAGCACACCTTTCCGGTACTGGAATTTACTGTCAAAACCGATCAGGATTTGCAGATTTTAAAGACATCCGAGTTTCAGTTGCATATCAAGTCGGTTATCGCGGACAGTTCTCAGGTCATCAGAGACATAGCGGACCCGGTGATCCTGAACCTGGGAATATGGGATTACCTCCTCCCCATTGTGGTCATTGTTATGATTCTAATATTCTTCAGATATCTGCGCCGCTACCTGTACAGGAGAAAAAGTATAACCGGAGACACTCCGGTTAGGGATGACAGACCGCCTTATCTTATCGCCCTGGAACTGCTTAAAAGTTTAAGCGAGAAGAATCTGCTCACAAAAGGCGATTTTCTTGAATTCTTCTTCGCACTTTCCTATATTCTACGTTTGTTTCTGGAGCTTGAATTCAAAATTAAGGCCGTTGAAATGACAACCAGTGAGATCAGGCAGGACCTGTTTCTCGATGATCATAAGGAGAAATCAGCCATTCTTGGATTCCTTTCCGGTGCCGATAGGATCAAATTCGCAAAATTCATACCCACCCTGGAAGAAGCCACCGCTGCCATGAACTGGCTGGAGGATTATCTCTACAGCTATCAGAATAAAGCCCTAAAAACAGACTCAGAGGTCAAGAATGCTTGAGCTGGTATATCCTCAATGGTTCTGGCTTTTACTGCTCCTGATTCCCCTGGCGGCATATGACATATTCTACAAACGGAAAAAGAGGAATTATTTCAACCACAGTCGTCTCGATCTTCTCCGGGCCGCTTCTGGGAACACTAAATACTTGCGTTTTTTGTCCCTCGGGCTGCGAGCGGTGGTAATTATTCTTATAACCATAGCTCTAGTAAGGCCTCGTATTGCCAATCAACATCAGCAGTTAACCGGCAAAGGTATCGATATCATATTGGCTCTGGATGTAAGTGGCAGCATGAAGGCAGTAGACTTCCAGCCGGTAAACAGGTTAGAAGCGGCAAAAAAAGTTGCAGTTGAATTTATTGAAAACCGGCGCAACGACCGGATCGGTCTGGTCATTTTTTCCGAATACGCTTTCACCCAGTGTCCGCTTACCCTTGATTATAATATTCTGATGACCATCATGGATGACATGAAGATAAATGAAACAGCCAGTGGTACAGCTATCGGGATGGGATTGGCGACCGCAGTTGCCAGGCTGAAGGATTCTGAAGCCAAATCGCGGGTAATAATCCTGATAACCGATGGTCGTAACAACACAGGCGAGATAGATCCAGTCACTGCGGCAAAACTGGCGGAAACATTCGGAATCAAAGTATACGCGATCGGAGTCGGCAGCCGGAATGAAGTTGACTATCCGGTACAGACAGCTTTCGGGATCAGATATCAGAAAGTGAGAATAGAGGTCGATATGGAAACATTGAACCAGATAGCTGCCATAACCGGTACTGAAAGAGCACGACGTGCCCAGAACACAGCAGAATTGAAAGCGATCATTGATTACATAGATCAGATGGAAAAGGTCGAATTGAAAGTTGAAAATTATTATACTTATCGGGAACTTTTCTGGAAATACATTTTTCTAGCACTGGTCATCCTGCTGCTTGAATTTTTGTTCCAGGTTGTTTTCAGGCTTGAAATGCCCTGATGAGGACATTAAAATGAAATGGGGATTTCCCAATATTCTCTTTATGCTGTTATTGCTGCCTGTATTGATCTTTGTCATTACCACTTTCTGGCAGAGGCAGCGCAGAAAATTCGCCAGATTTGCTGAAATCAAGTTCTATTCCTACTTTTTCCAGGATTTTTCCCGTTTTCACTGGTTATTGAAATCGAGCCTTCTGGTCATTGCCATATTATTCATCATCCTAGCAGCAGCAAGACCGCAATGGAATAAGGAAATACAGATAGTAAAGAAAGAAGGAATTGATATTGTAGTCTGTATCGATGTTTCCAAGAGTATGGATGCCCAGGATATCAAGCCCAGTCGTATCGAAAGAGCCAAAGACCAGATATCATTATTTATTGATCAGCTGAAAGGTGACCGGATTGCCATAGTTGCCTTTGCTGGAGAAAGTTTCGTGCAGTGTCCACTCACCGATGATTATGGAGCGGCAAAATTATTCCTGAGTATGCTGGATACGGAGACCGTACCCAGTTACGGTACTGATATTGGCGGAGCCATAGAACAGGGTCTTACCCTATTTGGTGAAAAAGAGAAACATAAGGTGATGATAATATTCAGTGATGGAGAGGATCTTGAGGAAAATGCCCTGGAAAAAGCAGAAAATGCAGCACGGGAGGGCACAATCATTTACACCCTGGGTATTGGTTCTCCGGAAGGCTCCACCATACCTCTTCCTGATGAAGGCGGGGATGTTGTATACGCTAAAGATGACAATGGGGATATTATCTTCACCAGGCTTGATATTAACACTCTCTCTCAGATCGCCAGTATGGCCAACGGCCTTTTTTATCCCATCACTCCCCAGCAGTCAGAGATCTTCGAGATCATGAAAAACATAAATAATATCGAGAAAAAGAAATTCGATTCCCGGGAATTTCTCCGCTATCGGGAACAATATCACTATTTTCTGCTCATCACCCTGCTCTTGCTGTTATTGGAGTTTTTTCTCATTCCCAGTAAGAAGGTGAAATACAGGAGAGTGATATGAAAGTGGTCTTGATTACCATGGTATTGTTGCTGCACAGCTTTTTACAGGCGGAACTTCTTACCTATGATAAGGTTTTAAAAAACCTGAAAGGGATAAAACAGTACAGCGGGGAAGATTATCAGGAATCGGAAAACACTTTCGGTCAGAATTCTCTGGAATATCCACGGGAAGGTGAGTTGCACTACAACCTGGGAAATTCACAGTACAAGAATGGCAAGTTACAGGAAGCTGAAAATTCTTACAATCTGGCTTTGCGTGATGAGAGTATCAACAATAAATCCGAAATAAGGCAGAATCTGGGTAATGTGAAATTTCAGCAGCAGAAATACAAGGAAGCACTGGAGAATTACCGTATGGCTCTGCAGGAAGATGCTAATAATGAAGATGCCCGTTATAATTATGAACTAGCATCCCGTTTTCTGCAGCAGCAACAGCAGCAGAAAGATCAGGATAAGGATAATAAGGACAATAAAGAAAAACAGGAAAAGCAGGAAAAACAGGAGCAGCAAAAGGATCGTCAACAGCAGCAACAGGAAGGTGAACAGGAGCAGGAGCAGGAGAAAGAGACACAGCAACAGCAGCAACAGGAATCCAAAGATAAAAACAAAGAGGAGGCTGAAAAGTTATTGCAGGCTTTACTGGCTAAGGAAAAGGAAGAAATGAAAAAAGAGAGAATGAAAATGAATGTTGACAAGGCCAGGAAAGGCAGGTATTGGTAATATTCATGAATCACCAGAGTAAATTTTTCCTGTTTCTAACCTTATTAATAACTGGCAGTTTTCTGAATGCGGCTGTTAATATAGATGCTTATGTTGATAAGAACAGAGTGGGCATCCAGGATAACCTGCGCCTGACCATTGAGATATCAGGTGAGAACCTTAAGGATATAGCCACACCCAGGATAACAAGCATAACCGATTTCCGCAACCTGGGCAGTTCCAGTTCAACCTCCGAAAGTGTGAGTATCATCAACGGTAAAATTGAAAGGACTAAAACGATCAGTTTTACATATACCCTGAAGCCCCTGAAGACAGGAAAATTCCTCATCCCTCCCCTTACTATTTCTTACGAGAATAAAAATTATAGTACCAAGCCAATTAGCATTATTGTTGTTCCGGGTACAACAGAAAAACTACCTCCTCCAAGCTTAAACAACAGACAACAGCAGGAAACCACCACCGAGATCGAAGACAACCTTTTTCTGGAAACCAGAATCAGCAAGAACAAGGTGTATAAAGATGAACCGATTACAGTTGATTACCTTCTTTTTACACGCTATGATATTGCCAATCTATCCTTCGGTGCTGAACCGAATTTCAGCGGATTCTGGAAAGAAGATGTCTTCATGCCTAGCAATATAGCATTTACCAGGACAACAAGAAATGGCATACTCTACAATCAAATGCTGATGCGCACCATAGCTTTATTTCCGAATCAGACCGGTATTCTTACCATACCTTCCCCGGAAATAATTGTCGATATCCGTACCCAATCCCGCAGTTTCTTTGATTTTGGCAGTACCAAGCGCCTGACCATCGATGCCAGCCCTGTTACAGTTATGGTCCAGGATCTTCCGGAAGCAGGTAAACCCAGTAATTTCAGTGGTGCTGTCGGCAATTTCAGAATAAATACCACTGTCAGTGACACAGAACTTAAAGTAGGAGACTCTTTTACCTACACTTTGGAACTGGCAGGTTCCGGCAATCTCAATCATCTCACTTTACCTGTTCTGCCAGAACAGCGCCATCTGAGATTCTTTGATCCCGAAATAACAACTGAAATAAATGAAGATAAAATTTCGGGAAAGAAAATCGTCAAATATCTGGTGGTAGCTCAGGAACAGGGCAGTTTTACGATAGAACCTCTGGAGTTCTCCTTTTTCGATGTAAAAAGTGGCAGTTACAGGACACTTTACAGTAAGTCATACAATCTTACTGTTATAGAAGGCGATCGCAATTACATTCCTTCTTCAACTGCCCAGACCCTGGTGCAGCTCGAGAATCGTGATATCAGCTTCATCATCGCTGATTCCGATCTCCATGATCTGATTCTATTCTTTTCCCTGCCTGGTTACTGGTTACTCTGGATATTATTTACCCTGACCATTCCCGCCACGGTCCTGCTTGCCAGAGAACAGGTCAGATTAAACGAAAACATAGATTATCAGAGGCAGAGAAAAGCCAGAAGCATTCTGAAGAAATATTGGAAAAAAGCCACTTATTATGCCCGAGAAGGTAAAAGTGAATTCTATCGGGCTGCACAGACAGGTTTAACCAATTATCTGGCTGATCGACTGAAGCTAAACCGGGGCAGCGCGACAGAAATCCTGTTGCAGCGTCTCCGCAACAGTCAGCTGGAACAGCAGATATACAGCAGGATCGAAAATTTTTTTGATAACTGCAACAAGGCTCGCTTCATGCCCGGTGGATTTTCTGCAGAGAATATCACGACCCATTACGAGCATTTGAAAGAAATAATAAGCGATATCACCAAGTATGGATTGTAAATGGAAGTGATGAGAAAGAAACTGATCCTTTTTACGGTATTACTCCTATTTACCCAGTTGGCTGGGCAGATTAAGTATCAGGATGTATTTTCCAGTGCTGTTACAGCTTATGAGAAAAGAAATTACAATGAGGCTCTGCAGAATTTTCTCAGCCTGGAGAATGAAGGAATTAAAAATGCCGACCTTTACCATAATATCGGCAACTGCTATTTCCGGCTCAATATACTCGGTAAAGCCATTCTGTATTACAAGAGGGCTCTGAAACTGGCACCAACTCATAAAGCAACTGCCCGAAATCTGGAATATATCCTGACTTTTACCAAAGATAAGCAGGCTCAGGAAGAGAAGGATATCATCAGTAAAACATGGCATGATATATACAGTTCACTTCCCCTGAATTTTCTGGCGATATTGCTGCTGGTGAATTTCCTGGCCATCATAGTGATAATCAATATTATTATTCTGAAATACCGTAACCGTGACAGAACAGTTCCCGTCTTCATCCTTTCCCTGCTTTTGGTCCTGCTGGTCATACTAAGCATTCTTTCCTACAGCCGCTGGTATAAACTGCATTCCGATCGGGAGGCTGTTCTCATCGCCAGCACTGCAATTGGCTACAGTGGTCCTGATGAGGAGTTCACCAGGGTATTCACAATCCATGAAGGTATCATTTTTGAAGTTGAGAAAGAAGATGCGGAATGGAGTTTAATACAACTTCCCAATGGTCTGGGGGGCTGGATAAGAAGTGAAGCTCTGGAAAGGGTGAAATCTTGATTCTTTCTTCCTCAGCAGTAAGAATTCTTATTTTCTGCCTGCTGCTTTTCCCCTGCCAGAATGCACTTTTTGCCGGGGGCCTGTTACAGGTCCGGGGCATTCCCCGCCAGGGTTCCCTGATGGTAGGTGAAGTCAGTGAGGAAGTTGAATCTGTATTTCTCGATTATAAACCGATTGCAATTTCGCAGAATAAATTCTATCTTGGATTCGATCGTGATGAACCCCTGGAACACAGGTTGACAATAGTATTGCAGAATGGGAAAATTCTCACCAGCATAATTGAGCTCACCTGTGCTGATTACGAAATCGAGCAAATCACACTGCAAGAGGAGAGATTCAGTACATCTGTTCAGGATCCTGAAACCAGTAGAAGAATTGAAATGGAAAGACAGACAATGCAGGAATCAAAGAAGAACGCCCTGCTTCTTGAAGAACGGTTTACAGACTTCTTTATTCGCCCTGTTCCCCAGCAGACAATCACCGGGAGCTTCGGAGCCCAGCGGATAGTTAACGGTGTACCCTCTGCTCCCCACAACGGTATTGACATTGCCGCACCCCGGGGGACTCCGGTGAAAACCATGGCGGATGGTATTGTCATGCTCTGCGGGGAATACTTTTATCAGGGAAATTTTGTCATCATCTATCATGGCCATGGTCTTACTTCATCCTATTATCACCTGGACAGATGCAATGTTGAAGTTGGTATGCGGGTAGAGGTAGGTGAAATGATAGGTGAGGTTGGTTCCAGCGGTCGCTCCACCGGTGCCCATCTCCACTGGGGAATAGAATGGTGCGGCAGGCGGATAAATCCCGAATCTCTACTGGAACTTTCTCAATTATTCTTAGTTGTGAGGGAATAAGATAATGAAGATGAATGCCATGCAACTCACCGGGATAATGGACCTTTCGGTCAATGATGTTCCTCTGCAGAAAGTGGAAATGGAGATACCATTACCAGGACAGGAAGAAATTCTGTTGCGGGTCACTGCCTGCGGTGTCTGTCATACGGAACTGGACGAAATTGAGGGTCGTACTCCCCCTCCTTCCTTCCCTGTAGTGCCCGGTCACGAAGTGGTAGGAATTGTGGAAAGCAGGGGGGAAAAAGCTGACCAATTTTCGGTTGGTGACCGGGTAGGGGTTGCCTGGATATTTTCTGCCTGTGGCAAATGTGATTATTGCCGGTCCGGAAGGGAAAATCTCTGCCCCAGTTTTCTGGCTACAGGCAGAGATGTTGACGGTGGTTATGCTGAATTCATGAAAGTACACCAGGATTTTGCCTATGCCATTCCTTCCTCCATGTCCGATTTGGAAGCAGCTCCCTTGCTCTGCGCAGGAGCAGTTGGATATCGTTCACTCCGACTTACAGGAATCAGGAACGGACAGCTCCTGGGCTTGACTGGTTTTGGCGCATCAGGTCATCTGGTACTGAAACTTGTCAGGCAGCAGTATCCTGGTACTGAGATATTCGTTTTCGCCCGTAATGCTGCTGAAAGGGATCTTGCCGGGAAGCTGGGCGCTGTTTGGACAGGTGATACAACAGATATTGCACCCCGGAAACTGGATGCTATTATAGACACCACCCCTGTATGGAAACCAGTGGTAGAAGCATTACAGAACCTGAAACCCGGGGGCAGACTGGTCATCAATGCCATCCGCAAGGAGCACTTCGACCGTGAATACCTGATGAAAATTGATTACAGCAACCACCTGTGGCTGGAAAAAGAGATCAAGAGTGTTGCCAATGTAACGCGCCAGGATGTCAGCGAATTTCTGAGACTGGCAGAAATAATGAAGCTGCAGCCCCTTGTGCAGCAATATGATCTGCTGGAAGCTAATAAGGCACTCCTGGAATTGAAACGTGGTGAGATTGAGGGTGCCAAGGTGCTGAAAATCTATTAACTGGTTATTCTCCGATTATTTTTACCAGTACCCTTTTCCGTCTCCTGCCATCAAACTCCCCATAGAAAATCTGTTCCCAGGGACCGAAATCCAGCCTACCCGCAGTTACCGCCACAACCACTTCCCTGCCCATGACAGTCCTTTTCAGATGGGCATCAGCATTATCTTCATAACCATTGTGCTGATACTGGGAATAGGGTTTTTCGGGAGCGAGTCTTTCCAGCCAGCGCTCAAAATCCTGATGTAAACCGGTCTCATCATCATTTATGAACACACTTGCCGTTATATGCATGGCATTCACCAGACACAGTCCTTCGCGAATATCACTTTTCTGAAGGCAGGCATTAACCTGAGGGGTTATGTTGATCAATTGACGGCGCTTCTCCGTATTGAACCATAATTCTTCTCGAAAGGAAATCATGCACACTCCATAAAAAAATGCCACTTCCACGAGAAGTGACATTCTTAATTGCTATTATTCAGGATTTATTACAGTACCAGGCTATCCAGGTAACTGATAATCCTGTCTTTCAAGCTGGTCCTGATTTTCTTTTCCAGGGCACGTACAGCCCTTTCCCTGGCTTCCAGATATGTCTTATGCCCTTCCCGTCCTTTTTCTGTGAGAGCTGCAACCACAATTCCTTCCGGATCCTTAACCTTGAGCTGCAGATCATAGCGGACGAAAATATTATCATCTTCCCTGCCGAGATCAGTCTGTTCAAAGGTGATCTCCCCCTCCACGAGCAGCAGGTTATCGCTGGACATGACAAAGCCCAGATCTGTGAACATATCTTCGATGAGTATGCCAATTTTGTTTTCCTGATCATTGCCGATGTTCATGGCGAATTTCACTTCCTTGGCTGCCATGGCATTCATTTTAACTATTTCATCGTGATTATAGCCAAGATCGAGAAATTCCTTAGTATCGGGAGAGATGATGTCCAACTGGGAAAGCAAAATCTCATTGTTCAAACTTATGGTTTTAGCTGCATTATAGGCAGCATAACGCATCAGGGGATCGCTGGCTGCATCTCCCAGATCGAGGAAAAAGAGGATTCTATCTGCATTGGTATTTATTTTTTCTTCGTAAAGTTCACCGGTTTTGAAACGGTTGAGGTAAGCCAATACATGAACGCGTCCATACTGGTCGGTATAGCTGTCTGAAAATTGGACATTATAAAGTGTTTGTTCTGCCTGCAGGTTAACCATTTTCTGGACGTCTGCCTCCTCTTCGAAGGTGGTTTTCCCGCCTTTCATCAGCTCCTGATAACGTTGAGAATAGGTCTCATCGGTCTGGACCCTGGTTTCAAAGATCTTGGCAAGATTACCGGCTGCATAATTTTCCGCTTCATTCCGTGAGTCACCTTCCCCGATAGCTGTGAGATAAAGTTGTTCGGAATACACTGATTTGGGATTTTCCAGCCAGTCGGGCTTCTTATCCTTTTTGCTTTTAGCCTGAACCGCACAGGATATCAGGACCAGAACTGCCATAATGAAGAACAGAGTTTTTTTCATCGGTAATACTCCTGGATAAAATATCTCATTTTATTTAATTAAGATAATAAGATCTGATCAGGTTTAATTTATCGTTTTTTATATCGATAGCATCGATCTGGTCTGTGAAGAGCAATCCTCCATTCGCAGAATAGAAATTTACAGTAATTTTATGGACACCTGCTGCAATTTCCAGTTCGCCAACATAAGCCCGGTCGGGGAAAAATCTTGATATGCGCAGGTCCGCATTTTCGGTGGCATCCACGGCAGCATCTGTGGCAAGCCGGGCTACAAAGCCCAGCACCGGATTTTCTATCTTCTTTTCCATTTCCTCTTTTCTTTTTTCTGCGAACAGACCTTTGATAATAGTCCTGGCTATGGTCTTAACATAAATCAGGGGTTCTTTTACTTTGTAGGTTTCCACAGCGACCACCCCCACATCTTCGATGAGTTCAAGATCGTATGCCGGTAGATCGTCCACGGTGACACTCACCCGGTTCACACAGGAATCGCGTTCCTTGATAAAAGGAAGCTGAAATTTGAAATGATAACCCTTTTCAACACCTTCCCAGGGGATTCCGCCCAGATAACCAACCGTGGTTTTATCGTCGGGTTTTCTTTCTGTAGTAGCTACGATGATTATATTTTTTTCGGTGTGGATATAGAGTGTTTTCGCTTCCTTTACCGGTGATTTGCCCGTATAGCAAACAAAATTTACTTTGGCTTTATCAGATGCAACCAGATGATTATCCAAAGCCGGCATGGAAAAGTTATAGATATGCGTCTGATCTTTCCAGGCATTTTTGATACCCTGCAGGTCTATGCGGGCATCATCCTGTTTGCCCTCAGCACGGTAAAGAAGCATGCTCAGATATCTAGCCAGGGCATCATTGTGAAACTTATTTTCTGCCGGCTTGAATTTAGCCTTGTTGTCCTCGGTCTTCTCGTATTCTTCTCCCAGCTTGCGATATTTATCCTCCAGCAGATTTAATTTGTTGTTTATTTTTCTGATTTCAACGAAAGAATCGTCGAATTTATCCATTTCCAGATAATTAAGAGCTTTGAAGATATTGAGATAAATATCCTCATAATCTTCCCCGGCATAATCGAGAACGTTATCATTCAAAAGCATGGAAACTGCTGCTTTGGAAATGCTCCTGGTATAGTTCTCGTCTATGGCGTTCTCTGCCTTGGTGAGCAATTCCGTGCTTTTTGCGAAGTTTCCCTGATAGTGATAGAGCATGCCAAGATCAAGATAGTAAACCACTTTGTCCTTGGCAGTATAATATTTATCCTTTGCTTTCTCTATCTTAGCAATTGCACCGCTGAAATCCCGGGCAGAAATTTTTTCATCCAGTCCACTGTATTGTTTCAGTGATGTTCTGGTAGCAGCGCACCCAAGCAGGAAGACAACAACAAAAATGGGGATGAGCTTTTTTACCATTTTGTCTTTGCCTTGGTAATAAATTTTTTGATTTCCTTGCTGCCAATCCAGACTTTTTCGTTTGATTCTATATTCATCAATTCCAGGTCAACCTGATAGAAAACGACTGATTTACCTTCGATGGCATCAGTATTGGAATTTATGGTTCCCTTGAGCATAAAGTCCGCTCCGGTTTCCTGAGCCAGTGATTTAGCAGTCTCTTCCGAGGAATAGGATTGCTGATCATCACGTTCGGTTCTGATCTCATTCCTTTCCGCGGTGGTAGCCACAAATTTTACTTTGCCGCTATTGATCAATTCCCGCTCGATATCCTTGATAAAAACATCGGTCTGGATATGCTCCGAACTGAGGTTGCGAATGGTACCAACAATGACTACGGGTTTGCTGCTGTTTTTCATTACGAAATCATCCAGCCATGGTCTGTACAGCAAGTCCCTGATCATCTGTTCAGCCACAAGTTTGGAATCGGTATCGTTCCACCTTCCGCTTAAATCGGTAACCTCGTCAGTAGAGATGCGTTCCACTTTCCTGGTCCCGGGTCCGCATCCTGCCATCAGAAGCAGTATTATTAAAAATAAGGTAATACAAGTTAATACTTTTCTCATTAAAACCTCCATTACTAATTATTTTTTATCTAGTTCCAAAGAAATGATATGTGTCAAACAAATTTTTCACCGGAAATATGTCTGAAAATGACAGATCCGCTGTCATAAGTTTATCCATATCTCCTGTTCATCCTGAAATTACTTCTTCTCAGCGGCAAATTTTCAATATTCTGCAGAGATGAGGAGAATTTAATCTTTTACCTTTTCCATACCCTGCTGGATAGCTTTCAGGTTAGCCTGAAGCAGAGCAGGATTCTTCTTCTCAAGGAAATTGGTGAGATCTTCCTTGATGGTATTGAGCTTGACCAGTCCGATCTTGCCGATCAGAGCACCAATAGCCACCATATTAAGCACTTTTATCGAGCCGATGCTATTGGCGATGGTAGACATGGGCAGATAGATTTCGGTAATGTCACTGCGATTGAGTTTATTGGGGCACATGTCGGAATTGGCGATCATTAGACCGCCTTTTTTTACTCTGGGTCCAAATTTATCTACGGAGGGCTGGTTGAGTGCGATGAGAATATCGGGATGAGATACCAGGGGTGATGCGATCGGTTCGTCCGATATTACCGTGCTGACATTGGCAGTTCCTCCTCTCATTTCCGGACCATAGGAAGGAAGCCAGGAAACATTTTTACCTTCTTTCATTCCAGCCAGTGCCAGGAATTTTCCAACGGTGAGAGCGCCCTGTCCGCCAAAACCAGAGCAGATCAATTCAGTTTTCATTTTTCACCTCCCTCTGCCCCTTTATCCCGGAAATTACCGATCTTGTAATAAGGCAGCATGTTCTCACGAGCCCATTCCCTTGCTTGCAGCGGATCAAGACCCCAGTTGGTGGGGCAGGTCGAGACGAATTCGACAAAGGTAAATCCTCTGCCTTCTTTGTTATACTGCATGGCTTTCAGAACAGCTTTTTTAGCCTTGATTATCTCCTGAGGTGAAAGGAGGGAAACACGTTCGATAAAATAGGGAGAAACCAGGGAATTGAGAAGTTCGCAGGCACGGATAGGGTAACCAATATCTTTTTCATCCCGGCCGTAGGGTGAGGTGGTGGTTTTCATCCCGGGCAGGGTGGTGGGAGCCATTTGGCCTCCAGTCATCCCGTAAATGGCGTTATTGATAAAAAAGATAGATATTTTTTCTCCCCGGTTAGCAGCATGCACGATTTCTGCAGTCCCGATGGCAACAAGGTCACCATCGCCCTGATAGGTAAAGACGAACATATCGGGACGGGCTCTTTTCATGCCGGTGGCAACTGCTGGTGCCCTGCCGTGAGCAGCTTCTGCCATGTCGCAGTTAAAGAATTTATAGGCGAATACAGAACAGCCAACAGGTGCAACTCCCATCATGCGATTACGCATGTCAAGTTCATCCATGGCTTCGGCGATCAATCTATGGGCTATCCCGTGGGTACAACCGGGGCAGTAAGTAAACTGGAGATCGGTAAGAGATTTGGGTCTGGTTGCTATAACTTGCATTTTACCTCCTAAAGAGCCTTGAGAATTTTCTGCTTTGCTTCTTCCGGAGTAAAGAGGATACCCCCCACTTTACCCATGAAATCAACCTCGACTTTCCCTTT